>NZ_JAWDIV010000019.1:0-149726 GCF_032464655.1 Rhizobium sp. 25PS6 | reverse complement strand
TTCGGCTTGCATTTTTGTCGGTCGCTATTATCCACAGGGCGCCCCTTCGGGACGGATTGCCGAAAATTCCTTTACCGGCTGGTCAAAAATCCATCGCAACGCCGTTCTCAACGACCGAAATATAGCGAGAAAACAGGATCTTGCGCGAAATTATGGTTAACGGAGGATTAAAGCGCCTCCGACCGGCAAGCTTTAAATTTCCGTCACAAATCAGCGGCTGAGATTTCGGAACCTATCACCGAGTTGGGTGTTGTCTTTCCCATTGAAGGAAGGAGACCAACATGGCTGCCAATACCGATGATATCAGAGCATCTGTCAGCAAGGACATCGCCGCACTCCAGCAGGAAGTCTCGCGCCTGCAGAAGATGATTTCCGCTCAAGGCGCCGAAGCCTATTACGAAGTGCGCGGCCGCGCCGGCAAGGCTTATGACGAAGCCCTGCCCCGGGCAAAGAACGCCGTCGCCCAGATCCGGGCCGAAGGTGTGGCTGCCGCCGACGCCGCCCGCGAGCATCCGACCGCAACGACCACTGCCCTGGTGCTTGCAGGCGCCATTGGCTTCCTTGCCGGATACCTGCTTTCCGGCAGTCCGCAGCCGCAGCCTCGCCATTGGTGGCGCTGAACACGCCATATCACTCATAAACCAGCTTTTTGCGCACCCGCCGATCCGTTTTTCGGCAGGGTGCGTAAATGCTTATGTCTTAGAAAAACCAATTTTTAATGCCAGCTATGGGAACATAAAAAACGAAGGGAGGACTACCATGGAAAACAAGAGGGCCAACTGCATTATCGAAGTCAGTGTCGACAGCGCCGATGGCCGCTATGCGGTCGGCATCATGAATATGCGCCAGGCACTCGATCTGCCGGAAATGCCTAGTCTGTCCTATACACATCCGGACCCGGTCAAGGCCGCCGCCGGCATCGTCGTCAGCCGCAAGGAACTGGCCGGCTTCATGGCCTGCCGCTGAGGCAGCGCCACCCTAACAAAGCCGCGACGGCGCTTTGTCCAAAGCGCTGAGCGCTTTTTGCAGCGCCTGTTGTTCCCCTCGTTTTTTATTCACGCTGCTGGCATCCTTCTGTCGTTCATGCCAAGAAAACGGCATCAAAAGCAGGATAAGGATGACAGATGAGGGAGCGGCGCCCACCGCACAAGACGCGTGAACGGACAAAGCCCGCCGATAACGCCGCGGCCAAAAGGGTTACCCTTCCCCGTGCCCTTTCCAAGCTCGGTTATTGCTCCCGCACGCAGGCCGAACGCCTGATCGCCGAAAATCGTGTTGCGGTTGACGGTCGTATCGTCAACGATACCTCCGCATGGGTCGATCTTGCCACGGCAAGCATCAGCATCGACGGCCTCGTCATCGCGGCCGAAGCGAAAATCTATCTGATGCTCAACAAGCCTCGCGGTCTTGTCACCACCCGCCACGATCCCGAAGGCCGGCCGACGGTCTATGATTGCCTCAGGGATTTCGACATCCCGCATCTCTCTCCGGTCGGCCGGCTCGACAAGGCAAGCGAGGGCCTGCTGCTTTTCACCAATGACACCGAATTCGCCCAGGTCCTGCTCGATCCGGTCACGCATGTGACGAAGACCTATCATGTCCAGATCGATCGCATCATGGACGACGAGGACATTGCCGCCATGACATCGGGCATCCGCCACGACGGCGAGCTGCTGACGGCAACCGCCGCGCGGCGCCTGCGCCAGGGCGACAGGAATTCATGGATCGAGGTCGAGCTCGACGAGGGCCGCAACCGCCAGATCCGCCGCATGCTGGAGGCGCTCGGAACCGAATGCCTGCGCCTCGTGCGCGTCGCAATCGGCGGGCTCGAACTCGGCGAACTGCCGAAAGGCGCCGTGCGTGCGCTGAGCGAACCGGAATTGCAGGCACTGCGCCGGAAAACCGGCATGGAAAGGACGAGACGCAATTGACTGCTGTGACGGAGATGGCGCCGCACGATTTCTGGCAGGAGCTTCACCCGCCCGGCACCTTTGCCGGCGATGGGGAATTTACCTCCTTCTATGTCGCCGTGCTCGAAGATGGCCGTCAGCTTCGCCTGCCGATCCGCGAGCTGGCGGATGGCGATCACGCCCTCGCCTCGCTGATCGTCAACCAGGCGAGCTTCGCCGTGCTTGATGCGCTCGCCGAAAGCCTCGCCGAAAAGATCAGGCCCATGCGCATTGACGTCGTCGCCGGCCTGCCGACGCTCGGCCTGACGCTGGCCGCTGCCGTGGCGCAGAAGCTCGGCCATAGCCGATACATTCCGCTCGGCACCTCGCGCAAATTCTGGTATCGCGACGAGCTCTCCGTCGCCCTGTCTTCGATCACCACGCCGACACAGCAGAAACGTCTCTATATCGATCCGCGCATGCTGCCGCTGCTGCAGGGACGACGCGTCGCACTCATCGATGACGTCATTTCCAGCGGCGCCTCGATCGTCGCGGGTCTTCATCTGCTGACAGGCTGCGGCATCGAACCCGTCGTCATCGGTGCCGCCATGCTGCAATCGGAGCGCTGGCGCGAAAGCCTCGCAGCCACCGGGCCGCAATGGAGCGCGCGAACCGTCGGCGTCTTCGCAACCCCCATTCTGGAGCGGAACGCCAGAGGCCGGTGGCAAGCACCACCAGCCTGGCGCGCGATATGAGGATTGTTCAATCTTTGGCTGAAGGCGCCTCTGTACAGCGTATGAGGAACGATTACAGTCCCGCCTGATCGATGAAACAAGGGACCCGCCCATGTCGTTCGAGCAAGCATCCCTGCTGATCCTTCTGCTGGCGATGCTCATTCTCTTCTCGTGCGATCGCATCCGCATCGAGGTAGTCTCGATCGCCGGCCTGCTTGGCGGCCATGCGCTCGGCCTTTATCCCGCCGAGCAGATCTTCACGGGTTTCGCCAGTCCCGTCGTCATCACTGTCGTCGAGATCCTGCTGATCGTTCAGGTGCTGGCGCGCGCCAGGCTCTTCGACAGTCTCGCCGCCCGTTTCGCGGCTGCAAGACCTTCGGGCTTCAAGGTCATATCAGGCACTTCCGCGCTCGCCGGCTTGATGTCCATCTTTATGAACAATATCGGCGCCTTTGCGATCACCTTGCCGGTCGCGCTACGCTTGGGCACGGTCCTGACGATCCCCCGCCGCCAGCTCGTGATGCCGGTCTCGTTCGCGGCCCTGCTCGGCGGCCTCGTTTCGCTGATCGGCACGCCGGCCAACCTGCTCGTCAGCGATGCACTCGCCAAGGCGACCGGAACCGGCTTTCACTTCTTCGATTTCGCCTATGTCGGCCTGCCGGTGGCCATCGCCGGCATTCTGCTCATCGCCTATCACGTGCAGCACCTGTTTCCGGAACCGGACGAAACACCCGCAACGATCTCCCCGGCGACGCGGCGCATCGTCGTCGAGCGTCGCATCCCTGACGTCTCACCGCTGATCGGCGTGCGGCTTTCCGATTGCCCGGCACGGTTCGCCATCAAGCCGTACGCGCTGATCCGTGACGACAACTTTGCGTTCGGTCCGCTCGACCAGTTGGTGATCGAACCCGGCGACGTGCTGCTTGTCGAAGGCGCCGATGCGACCTTTGCCGATCTTGCCGCCACACGGGCGCTGATGGCCGACGCCCACGCGCTTGGTCTGCAGCCGGATTTCACCCGTATCGAAGCCGTGGTCATGCCGGAAAGCACGCTGGTCGGTTCGCGCGTTCGCTCGCTTGAAGTCTTCCATTCTCGCGGCGTTGCTGTCACCGCCCTTTCCATGCGCGCGCCACGCATCGAAGGCCGCTTCCTCGACCTGCAATTGTCGATCGGCGATATATTGACGCTGGAGGGACCGCGCATTGCAATCGGCGAAGCGTTGGAGGAAAGCGAGTGCCTGCCGCTCGCCTCGACAACACCGAGCGAACCGGCGCTCCTATCCTGGCGGCCCTTCGCGCTCTTTGCCTGCGGCGTCGCCGCCTCGGCGGCCGGCCTGCGTCCCGACGTCGCTTTTGCCGGCGTCGTGCTCGTGCTCGCTCTGCTCAATCACCTCAATATCCGTCATGCGATGGCCGATCTCAATTGGCCGATCATCATCATGCTCGCGGCGATGATCCCGATCGGCCAGGCGGTGGCAAGCACCGGAGCGGCCGAAACCATTGCCGGCTGGCTCAGCCTCGTCGTGCCGATCACCCACCCGCTCTTCGGCATCGCCCTCATCCTCTTCCTCGCCATGGCATTGACGCCTTTTGTCAACAACGCGACGGTCGCAATCGTCCTGACCCCGATCGCACTGGAATTTGCAAGAGCCGGCAGGCATGCGCCGGACGCCTATCTGATCGCGGTGGCCGCCGGAGCGTCGCTCGATTTCCTGACGCCCTTCGGCCATCACAACAACACGCTGGCAATGGGCATCGGCGGCTACCGCTTCCGTGACTTCATGCGCGCCGGCTGGCCGCTTGCCGTCGCAAGTTATGGTCTCGCCCTGCTTCTTACCGGTCTGTTCTGGCTGTGATGCGATACTCGATCGGCTTGACTTCCCCAGCAATGAAACTAGAGCAGGAAGTCTTCACCCAATAATTAAGGACAGTCGAGCGCCGTGCGAATTCTTTCCGAAGCCCATTTCCCGGAATTGCCGAACTATTATCGCGGCAAGGTGCGCGAGAATTACGATCTTCCGGACGGACGCCGCATTATTATCAGCACCGACCGGCTGAGCGCTTTCGACCGCATCCTCACCTGCATCCCCTACAAGGGCGAGGTACTGACGCAGACGGCGCGCTACTGGTTCGAGGCGACGAAGGACATCTGCCCGAACCACGTTCTCGACTATCCCGATCCGAATGTCGTCATCGGCAAGCGGCTCGACATCCTGCCGGTCGAGATCGTCGTGCGCGGTTATCTCGCTGGCACCACCGGCACCTCGATCCTGACGCTTTATAAGAAGGGCGAACGCGAGATGTACGGCATGCGTCTGCCCGATGGCATGCGCGACAATCAGATCCTGCCGGAACCCGTCATCACGCCGACCAGCAAGGAATTCGACGGCGGCCACGATGAGCCGCTGACACCCACCGAAATCGTCACGCGTGGCCTTCTGACGAAAGAGCAATGGCAGACGCTGTCGACATATGCGCTCGCCCTCTTTGCCCGTGGCCAGGAGATGGCGGCGAAAAACGGGCTGATCCTGGTCGATACCAAATACGAGTTCGGCACCGATGGTGACGGAAACATTATCCTCGCCGACGAGATCCACACGCCGGACAGCAGTCGCTACTGGCTGGCCGAAAGTTATCCGGCAAGCTTTGCCGCCGGAAAACGCCCGGAAAGTTTCGACAAGGATTTCGTCCGCGCCTGGGTGGCGGAGCGCTGCGACCCCTATAAGGACGAGATCCCGGAAATCCCAGCCGAACTGATCGAGCAGACCTCAGCCGTCTACATCAAAGCCTACGAAGCGATCACCGGCGAGCGCTTCGTTCCCGATGATAGCGGCGAGACCCCGCTTGCCCGTGTCCGAAACAACCTCGCTCCCTATTTTCCTTGAAAAGGCGACAAGCGAAAGCCGCCTGCCCGATCATCAGCTTGCGGCATTCCTTCCAATCGCGTTAGAGCGCCGCGCGTCCAACAGGACGCGCTAAGGACGCTCTATCACTTTGAATTGGCGCATAATCCTTTCCGAAAATCGATTCCGATTTTCGGGGTTATGCGCTAGCATCGAAAAAAAGGGGTATCGGGCTCAGCCCGGCGGGGAACAGATGGTAAGAAGGCCAAGACGCAAGGCCGAGGAAACGCGGGAAGACATTCTTTCCATGGCGGAGATGCTGTTTCGCGAGCGCGGCTTTGTCGCGGTGTCGATCGCCGATATCGCCGGTGCGCTCCACATGTCGCCCGCCAATGTCTTCAAGCATTTCCGTTCCAAGGTCGCGCTGGTCGATGCGATCGCCGGACGCCATCTCGACGATGCCGCCGAGCGCTTCGCCGCCTTCGATGAGAAGCTGCCGCCGAAGGAACAACTGCTCCGCTTCATCCTGCGCCTGCTGGAAAGCCACCTGCAGGACATCCAGAAGAACCCTTATATCTTCGAAATGGTGCTTTCGACGATCGAAGCCAAACTCGAGGCCGGCAATCGTTATCGCGCTCGCATCGAGGCAAAGCTCGGCGAGATCATCCGCGAGGGCGTGGCGGAGGGAAGTTATCATTGCCGCGATCCCGAGAGCGCGGCGCGTACCGTTGCAGATGTCCTGGCCTGCGTGCTGCACCCTGTCCTGATCGCTCGCGACGACAAGGAGACCCTTGTGCACCGCGCCGAAAAAATCGTGTGTTTCGTCGATGCCGCACTGCAAAATAGCGCTTGCTAAGTGATGATTGCTGAATTACGTCACTTCGTAAAGCTTTTCTTAATTCGGATAACGGCATTTGAAGCCAACCCAATCCTGACGCTTATATCAGCCTGCGCTCGATCAAGCCGAGCCCGCACGCCCGAGCTCGTGGATTGAACGGCGATTGCCACCGCACAGGAATTCAGCATGATACGGCGTGCCCTCCTCATCTCCTCGGCCCTGGCATTCGCAGCCCTTCTCGCCGCCTGCAGCGACAGTGGCTCCAAGCCCGCCGGCAATGCAGGCGCGGCGCAGCAGGCTGCCCCCGTCGGCGTCATCACGCTGACGAAGGGCAGCTTCCCGATCACCACGATCCTGCCCGGCCGCGCCGAGACATTTCAGACCGCCGATATCCGGCCGCAGGTTAGCGGCCTGATCCGCGAGGTCGCCTTTAAGGACGGCGGTGAGATCAAGAAGGGCGACCTTCTATACCAGATCGAGGATGCGCCCTATATCGCTGCCGTCGAGCAGGCCAAGGCAGCGATCTCCAAGGCTGAGGCCAGCGTGCCGAGCGCTGAAAGCAATCTCGACCGCTACCAGCGCCTCGTCGGCAGCGGCGCCACCCAGATCGAATTCGAAACGGCCAAGACGACGCTGCTCCAGGCCAAGGCCGAAGTCGAGTCGGCGAAGGCCGCGCTTTCCGCTGCACAGATCGACCTCGACCACACCAAGATCGTCGCCCCTTTCGATGGCATCATCGACCAGACGGCCGTTAATGTCGGCAACGTCGTCTCTGCCAACCAGACGGCGGCGCTGACGACGATCCGCCAGCTCGATCCGATCTACATCTCGCTGACGGAATCGAGCACCAACCTCTTGAAGCTGCGTGATGCGATGGCCGCCGGCGACATCAAGGGCGAAGCCAATGTCGTCTTCCATCTGATCCTCGAAAACGGCAAGGAATACAATCAGCAGGGCAAGCTCGACATGTCGAAGCAGGTGGTCAGCGAGACGACCGGCACCTTCATCATCCGCGTGCTCTTTCCCAATCCAGACCGTATCGTGCTGCCCGGCATGTATGTCCGCGCAACCGTCGAGCTCGGCGCCGAGGCCGGTTATGCGCTGCCGCAGCTGGCGACGAGCCGTGACGCCAACGGCCGGCTGACGGCACAGTTCGTTTCAGCCGACGGCAAGGTCGAAACCCGCGCCTTCGAGAACAGCTCGCCCTCCAACAATTTTTGGCTCGTGACCGAAGGCATCAAGGACGGCGATCAACTGATCGTCAGCGGCCTGCAATCGATCACCTCAGGCATGCCGGTGAAGCCGGTCCCGATGAAGATCAACGACACCGGCGTGGTCGTGCCTGCCGAGCAGCCCGCGGCCGGTGACGCGCAGAAGCCCGCAGCGAAATAATCGCCGCAGGCCCGCATCGTCACCGTCTCAGCCGCACAGGAACAACCGATGGCTAAGTTTTTCATCCGACGTCCGATTTTCGCCTGGGTCATTGCGATCACCATCATGCTCGCCGGCCTGCTGGCGATTTTCACGCTGTCGATCTCGCAATATCCCGACATCGCCCCGACGACGGTTCGCATCAACGCCACCTATCGCGGCGCCAGCGCCGAGACTGTCGAGAAATCGGTGACGACGATCATCGAGGACGGCATGACCGGCCTCGACGACCTCACCTACATGACCTCGACCTCATCGACGGGTTCGGCCAGCATCCAGCTCACCTTCGGGACGAGCGCCGACCCCGATATCGCCCAGGTGCAGGTGCAGAACAAGCTGCAGCTGGTTCAGTCGCAGCTCCCAAGCGATGTCATCGATGCCGGTATCAGCGTCACCCGCTCGACCTCGAGCATCCTTCTCGTCGGCTCGCTCGTCTCCACCGACGGCAAGCGCAATTCTGTCGACCTCGGCAATATCATGTCGACCTCGATCGAGGATCAGATTCAGCGCCTGGAAGGCGTCGGCAGCATCAATGTCTTCGGTTCGGGATACGCTATGCGCGTCTGGCTCGATCCGTTCAAGCTCTTGAAATACCAGTTGACACCGAGCGACGTGACATCTGCCATCCAGGCGCAGAACACCCAGGTTTCCGTCGGTTCGCTCGGTGCCCAGCCGACGATCCCCGGTCAGCAGCTCAACGTCACCATCACCGCCCAGAGCCAGCTGACCACCGTCGCCGATTTCGAGCACATCATCCTGAAGGTCGAAAAGGACGGCGCGACGGTGCGCTTGAGCGACGTCTCGCGCATCGAGATCGGTCAGGAAAGCTACGGCGGCAGTTCGCGGTACAACGGCCAGCCCTCGACCGGTTTCGCCGTTAACCTTGCAATCGGCGCCAACGCCATCGATACCGCCGCCCGCGTGCGCTCCGCGCTCGAGGTTATCGGCCGCGGTCTGCCGGCAGGTGTCGAGATCACCTACCCCTACGACACCACGCCCTTCGTGGAACTATCGATCGAGAAGGTGGTGCACACGCTGATTGAGGCGATCGTGCTCGTCTTCGTGGTGCTGCTCGTCTTCCTGCAGAATCTCCGTGCGACGCTGATTCCGACGATTGCCGTTCCCGTGGTGCTGCTCGGCACCTTCGGTGTGCTGGCGGCCACCGGCTATTCGATCAATACCTTGACGATGTTCGCCATGGTGCTGGCGATCGGTCTTCTCGTCGACGACGCCATCGTCGTCGTCGAAAACGTCGAACGCATCATGTCCGAAGAAAAGCTTTCGCCGCTCGAAGCGACGGAAAAATCGATGGGCGAGATCACCGGCGCCATTGTGGGCATCGCGCTCGTCCTCACCGCCGTCTTCATTCCGATGGCCTTCTTCGGCGGTTCGACCGGCATCATCTATCGCCAGTTCTCGATCACCATCGTCTCGGCCATGCTGCTGTCGGCGCTCGTCGCCCTCGTACTGACGCCCGCACTTTGCGCCACGATGCTGAAGCCGGTCGGCGAACACAGGAAGCACCGCGTCGGCGACTGGTTCAACCGCAACTTCACGCGCTCGACCAACGGCTATATCAGCGCCATCGGCTATCTGCTGAAGCGGCCGATCCGCGTCATGCTGGTCTTCCTTCTGGTTGGCGCCGGCTGCGCCTATCTCTTCACGCGCCTGCCGAGCTCCTTCCTGCCGCAGGAGGATCAGGGCGTACTGCTGACCATTGTCACCACACCGCCGGGCTCGACCACGCAGCAGACCCAGGCAGTCGTCGAGAAGGTCGAGAAATACTATCGTGAAAACGAGAAGGAGGCCGTCGATTCCGTGTTCGGCGCGCTCGGCTTCGGTTTCAGCGGTTCCGGCCAGAACAGCGCTATCGTCTTCACCAAGCTCAAGGATTTCTCGCTGCGCACCGATCCAGCGCTGAGCGCCCAGTCGGTCGTCAACCGGGCGCTTGGCAATTTCTTTGCGATCCGCGAGGCGCAGGTCTTCGCGCTGCTGCCGCCGGCGATCCAGGGTCTCGGCGTGTCGAGCGGCTTCTCCATGTATCTCGTCGACACCGGTGGCCACGGCAACGACGCCCTGACGGCCGCCTCCAAGCGGCTGATACAGATGGGCAATAGCTCGGGCCAGATCGTGGCGCTGCGCAGCAGCAACAAGGAAGTCGAGCCGCAGATGCGCATCGTGCTCGATCAGGAAAAGATCGGCGCTATGGGCGTCGACATTACCTCGGTCAATTCGATGCTGTCGATCATCTTCACCGGCCGCGACGTCAACGACTTCACGCTGAACGGCGAGATCAAGCCGGTCTACGTCGAGGGCGATGCGCCATTCCGCATGCAGCCGAGCGATCTCAACCACTGGTACGCCCGCAACAATGACGGCGAAATGGTGCCCTTCTCCGCCTTTACCCGGACGGAGTGGGTGAAGGGCGCGCCCTCGCTTGCCCGCTTCAACGCCGTCAGCGCCATTCCGCTCGACGGCGCTTCCGCACCCGGGGTTTCCTCCGGCGATGCGATGAACGAAATGGAAGCACTGACCAATGAGCTCGGCGGCGGCTATACGGTCGCCTGGCAGGGCATCTCCTATCAGGAGCGGCTGTCCGGTTCGCAGGCGCCAATGCTTTACGCGATCTCGGTTCTCGTTGTCTTCCTCTGCCTGGCAGCGCTTTATGAAAGCTGGTCGATCCCCTTCTCGGTGATCATGGCAGTGCCTGTCGGTATTCTCGGCGCGCTGACGGCGGCAACCCTCTTCGGCCAGGCGAACGACGTCTATTTCAAGGTCGGCTTGCTCACAACCATAGGGTTGGCGGCCAAAAACGCCATCCTGATCGTCGAATTCGCCAAGGATCGTATGGAAAGCGGCATGGGGCTCTACGAGGCGACATTGGAAGCCGCAAGATTGCGGCTGCGGCCGATCATCATGACATCGCTTGCCTTTATCCTCGGCGTCGTCCCGCTGGCGATCGCGACAGGCGCGGGCTCGGCGGCGCAGAATGCCATCGGTATCGGCGTTCTCGGCGGCATGCTGGCGGCCACAATGCTTGGAATTTTCTTCGTGCCGTCGTTTTTCGTCGTCATTCGACGCATCTTTGCCACACGCGGCAAAAATGCGGCAGGGCTGTGATATAAATGCACTGTGATAATGCAGTTCCCGTTGCTACATTGCGCCCGACTGCTTCGGTGTGTTTTTTTGGTATGACGAGGCGCGGCGGCGATAGTGAAGCATGAAGCTTCGGACAAGAATTGACTTGCTCGAGTACAGGATGAAATGAATGGTATCTCTTCGTTTTGCCACACCGGCATTATTATTATTGTTGTCGGGCTGTGTCGTAGGCCCGGATCATGCTCCTCCTGAAATGCCGCTGCCCGCCAAATTCGGAGAAGGCGGAACGAAGAGTGTAGGCGACGTCGCAACCGCAGCCTGGTGGACCGCCTTTAGCGATCCCAAACTGAATGGCTATGTCCAGGCCGGACTCGATCAGAACCTGACCGTCCAGCAGGCGATCGAACGCATCAATTCGGCTTCCGCCAACGTCATCGCCGCCGGCGCCGGCGGCCTGCCGAACCTGAACGTCGGCGCTTCGCACACGATCAGCGGCCAGAAGGGCGAGCTACGCAACCAGTTCGACACGCGCAACACCAGTGCCGGCGACGTCCAGCTGAGCTGGCTGCTCGACCTCTTCGGCCTCTACAAGCGCAGCACCGAGAGCGCGCTTGCGTCGCTCGATTCAGCATACGCATCAGCTGATGTCGCCAAGCTGACCCTCGTGCAGGATCTCGTCTCGAGCTATATCGACGTTCGCTATTATCAGCAGCGCCTGGCGCTTTCGAGGGCCAACCTGAAGTCTCGTCAGGAAACCTACGAACTGACCAAGTTCCAGCTTGAAGCCGGCGCCGCCTCGCGTCTCGACGTCGTTCAGGCCGAAGGCCTGGTGCAGTCGACGCTCGCCGAAATTCCCGGCCTGGAAACCAACATCCGCATATCGGCCCATCACATCGCCACGCTGCTCGGCCTGCCGGCCTCGGCTCTCGTCGATGAATTGCTGAAGGGCCGTGGCCAGCCGGTATTCCGCGGTGGCATCACCTCCGGCATTCCGGCAGATCTGATCCGCAACCGTCCCGACATTCGCGTAGCGGAGCGTGATCTCGCCGCCGCAACGGCCAATATCGGCGTTGCCCAGGCGCAGCTTTATCCGAGCATCTCGCTCAGCGGCTCGATCTCGCCGTCCTACATCAACCAGCGCGGCGTCCATGGCGGCCTGACCGGCTGGTCCTTCGGCCCAACCCTCAACCTGCCGATTTTCGACGGCGGCACCCTGCGCGCCAACGTCAAGACGGCACAGTCCAATGCCGCCAATGCCTATCTCAACTGGAAGTCGACGGTGCTGTCCGCCGTCGAACAGGTCGAGAATGCACTTTCGGCCGTCCGGCGTGACGCCCGCACGGTCGCAGCACTTCAGGCCCAAGTGAAGACCACGCAGGAAACGCTTGAGCTTTCCACAGCATCCTACAAGGACGGCGCCTCTTCGCTGCTCGACGTTCTCGACGCCCAGCGCCAGGTTTCGCTCGCCCAGGCAAGCCTTGCCGCAGCCGTCCAGCAGATGGCCAAGGACTATGTCTCGCTGAACATCGCAATCGGCGGCGGTTTCGCCCCCGGCGGCAAGACCACCGCACCGACTGTGAAAGCTGTAGCCGTCAAGAGCTGATCTGCGTTTCGCCCTTCTGGGAAATACAGAGCCCCGCGATCATCTCGCGGGGCTTTTTCGTAGGTGCCGCGTGCCGCCACCGATAACTGCGCATAAGATGAATTTGGATTCGACAAGCTTCGATCTGCCGGTTGCCGGCGCGGCAAACCTCAAACGGTTCGGGTGAAATCATGGGCGTCTGGATCGACACGGACATGGGCTTCGACGACATCGCCGCCATTCTGGTGGTGGGACAGTCGGAATTCGAGATCGACGGAATATCACTGGTCTTCGGCAATACGCCGCTGCCGCAGGTGAGGATAAACGCCGCCGGCGCCGCCAGCGCCTTCGGCTGGACGTTCCCGATCCACACCGGCCGAGCCATGCCCGTGCTCGGCAAGCTCGAAACCGCTCAGGCGATCCTCGGCGAAACCGGCATCCCGACATCAGGCAGGAGCCTGCAGCAGGCGGCTGCCCTTGCCGAAAGCGATGCCTTCGCAGCACTCTGCCGCTGGCTGGAGCGCAAAGGCCAGCACCGCATCCTGGCGCTTGGCCCGCTCACCAACATCGCCGCCGTGGCGCTTGCCCGGCCCGATCTTGCCGCCCGCATCACCGAACTCGTCTGGATGGGCGGCGGCGTCACCAGTGGCAACCATACGGCCTCCGCCGAGTTCAACGCGCTCGCCGATCCCGAGGCCCTCTCGATCGTCATCGCCCATGGCCTGCCGCTGCGCATGGTCGATCTCGACCTCTGCCGCAAGGTGCTGGCCAGGCCCGAAGACGCTGAGCCGGTGCGCAATGCCGGCGGCGCCAATGCCGAACTGATCGCCGATATGTTTTCGGGTTATATCCGCATCGGCACCAGCCGCGGCCGTCCGGCCATGGCGATTTACGATCCTTGCGCCGCCGTCGCCTTCGTCGCCCCAGATATCGTCAGCTTCCGCCCTGCCCGTATCGACGTCGAGCTGCAGGGCGCCTTGACCCGCGGCCGTACCGTCGTCGAGACCCGCGCCACGCATGCGAGCTTCAATGCTCAATACGCCGCCGACATCGATGCCGACATGGCGCGTGTCATCATTCTCGCAGCCCTTGTTAACGAGGCCCGCAAATGAACGCCATCCCTCGTCAGGAACCCGCCGATCTCAGCGATCCTGCCTTGCGCGCCCGCGCCGTCGCCGCCGCGCGCGGCGATGCGCCCTTCGACGTGCTGATCACCGGCGGACGATTGCTCGATGCCGTCACCGGCCTGATACGCGAGGCCGACATCGGTCTCGTCGGCGCGCTGATCGCGAGCGTCCACGCCCCCGCAAGCCGCAGCGACGCCCTGGAGATCATCGATGCGGCAGGCGGCATCCTGACACCCGGCCTGATCGACACGCACATGCATATCGAAAGTTCGATGGTGACACCCGCCGAATATACGAGCGCCGTCTTGCCACGCGGCGTCACTACGATCGTCTGGGATCCGCATGAATTCGGCAACGTCCATGGGCTCGACGGCGTGCGCTGGGCGATCGAGGCGGCGCGCAGCCTGCCGCTGCGTATGATCCTGCTCGCGCCCTCCTGCGTGCCCTCCGCGCCGGGCCTGGAACTTGCCGGCGCCGATTTCGATGCCTCCATGATCACCGAGATGTTGCACTCCTCCGCCATCGACGGCGTCGCCGAAGTGATGAATATGCGCGGCGTCATCGACGGCGATCCGCGCATGACTGATATCGTCAATGCCGGCCTTGCCGCCGGCAAGCTCGTCTGCGGCCATGCACGCGGCCTCGAAGGCGCCGACCTCAACGCCTTCATGGCATCGGGTATCACCTCCGACCACGAACTTACCTCCGGCGCCGATCTCCTCGCCAAGCTTTCCGCCGGCCTGACGATCGAGCTGCGCGGCTCTCACGACCATCTGCTGCAGGAGTTCGTCGAGGTGCTGAACGGTCTCGGCCACCTGCCTGCGACCGTCACGCTCTGCACCGACGACGTCTTTCCCGACGAACTCCAGGAAGGCGGCGGCCTCGACGACGTCATCAGGCGCCTGGTGCGATACGGCATGAAGCCGGAATGGGCCATCCGTGCCGCAACCTTCAACGCCGCACAACGTCTGAAGCGCTCCGATCTCGGCCTCGTCGCCGCCGGCCGCCGCGCCGACATCGTGCTCTTCGAAGACCTAGCAGAATTCCGGACGCGGCTCGTCATATCAGCCGGCCGCATCGTTGCCCGCAACGGCAGCATGCAGGTTGCCGTCCAGCAGATCGATACGGCGCCGCTTGTCAATTCGGTGAAGCTGACACCGCTGACCGAGAATGATTTTCGCATTCCGGCGAAGGGCGAGCGCGTCCGCGTCGCTACCATCGACCGCCCGCGCTTCACGCAATGGGGCGAGGCCGAAACCGAGGTCAGGGACGGTTTCGTCGTACCGCCGGCCGGTAGCGCCATGATTTCAGTCGCCCATCGCCACGGAAAGGCCGACAGCGCCCCGCGCATCGGCTTCCTCACCGGCTGGGGCGAATGGAATGGCGCTTTCTGTACCACCGTTTCGCATGACAGCCACAACCTCACCGTCTTCGGCGGCAATGCCGGCGACATGGCGCTCGCCGCCAACGCAGTCATCGCGGCAGGCGGCGGCATGGCTGTCGCCAAGGACGGCAGGATCGAGGCGATGCTGCCGCTGCCGCTCTCCGGCCTGGTGACGGATGCATCGCTGAAGGACACGGCCCTGGCCTTCGCCGGCATCCGCAAGGCGATGGAAAAGATCGTAACGTGGAAGCCGCCCTATCTGGTCTTCAAGGCCTGCTTCGGCGCTACGCTCGCCTGCAATGTCGGCCCGCATCAGACCGATCGGGGGATTGCCGATGTTGTAACGGGCAAGGTGCTGGAAAACCCGGTACTGGCTGTTTGGTAGATCGAGGAAAGCGCGGCTCCGCCAGGAGGCGCGCCGTGTGCTCCTCAAACATCTAACCGATCGAAGCATATCCCGGTATGCGTTGTTCGATGAGGTTGGCCAGCCCGTCGAGCCCTGCTGTCATCTTTTTCGACCTCTCGTTCGGATCATTGTTGCAATTCATTCTTAATTGCACAATAGTCGAAGCAAGGGTCGTCAAGTATTTTTTGCAAATCATTCCGAATCGCAACTTGTTCGACTTTCCATAGATTTTGCAATTCGGTCGCAATAGCAGCAAGAGGAGAAACATATGCTCTATAGGGAAAGACGGTCGGTTTTGGCCGGAATGATAGGGGTGGCATTCGCAGCCGTGCTGGTTGCCTTTCCCGCCGCTGCCCAACAGACAACCAATTCGAAGTTCAAGGTGGTGACGACCTTCACAGTAATTGCCGACATGGCAAAAAACGTGGCCGGTGATGCCGCGATCGTGGAATCGATCACCAAGCCGGGCGCGGAGATCCACAACTATGCGCCGACGCCGGGTGACATCCAGCGAGCACAAGGTGCACAGCTCATTCTCTGGAACGGCCTCAATCTGGAGCGCTGGTTCGAAAAGTTCTTCCAGAACCTGCACGATGTCCCCGGTGCCGTCGTCTCCGATGGCATTGAACCGATGGGCATCTCGGAAGGCCCCTACGAAGGCAAGCCCAACCCCCACGCCTGGATGTCGCCGAAGAACGCCCTGATCTACGTCGACAATATCCGTGATGCTTTCGCAAAGTATGATCCGGCGAATGCGGAGACCTACAAGGCCAACGCCGAGGCCTACAAGCAGAAGATCGAAGCGACGATCACTCCGATCCGCGCCACCCTCGAAAAAATTCCCGAGGACAAGCGCTGGCTGGTGTCAAGCGAGGGCGCCTTTTCCTATCTCGCACGCGATTTCGGGCTGAAGGAACTCTATCTCTGGCCAATCAATGCCGACCAGCAGGGCACGCCCCAGCAGGTCCGCAAGGTGATCGATGCGGTGAAGGAAAACCAGATTCCTACCGTCTTCAGCGAAAGCACCGTTTCCGATAAACCGGCCCGGCAGGTGGCGCGCGAAACCGGCGCGCATTATGGCGGCGTCCTCTATGTCGACTCGCTGAGCGAAGCCGACGGCCCGGTGCCAACCTATATCGATCTTCTGCGCGTGACCTCCGATACCGTCGCCAAGGGTCTTGCCGATGGGTTGTCGCAATGACCGTGCTGCTTGGCAATCTTGTCCGTCCCGCATCCTCGGATGCGGGATCGGGGATCACGGTAAAGGATGCGACCGTCACTTACCGCAACGGACATACCGCCCTGAGGGACGCGAGTTTCCAGATCCCCACGGGCACGATCGCCGCGCTGGTCGGTGTCAACGGTTCCGGCAAGTCGACGCTCTTCAAGTCGATCATGGGTTTCGTGCGTCTCGCCAGGGGCCACATTCGCGTGCTTGGCATGCCGGTCGAAGAGGCGCTGCGCAAGAACCTCGTCGCCTATGTGCCGCAATCGGAAGAAGTCGACTGGAACTTCCCGGTGCTGGTCGAGGATGTCGTGATGATGGGCCGCTACGGTCACATGGGCATGATGCGCATCCCGAAGGCCGCCGACCACGAGGCAGTTGCCTCCGCGCTCGCCCGTGTCGCCATGAGCGAGTTCCGCAAGCGCCAGATCGGCGAACTCTCCGGCGGCCAGAGGAAGCGGGTCTTTTTGGCGCGAGCCCTGGCGCAGGACGGCCGGGTCATTCTGCTCGATGAACCCTTTACCGGCGTCGACGTAAAGACCGAGGACCAGATCATCAGGCTCCTGCGCGAACTGCGGGATGAAGGTCGTGTCATGCTGGTCTCCACCCATAATCTCGGCTCCGTGCCGGAGTTCTGCGACCGGACCATTCTGATCAAGGGCACGGTGCTCGCCTACGGCCCGACCGTCGAGACTTTTACGCAGGAAAATCTGGAAAAGACCTTTGGCGGCGTGCTGCGTCATTTCGTGTTCAGCGAAGCGCAGAGCGGCAGGCCAACGTCGATCGGCGTCATAACCGATGATGAGCGCCCCCTGATCATGCAGGGTGGCAAAGCGACCGCCCGGAGGCCCGATAGTGGCAATGGGGGCCGGGAATGATAGCCGACCTCCTGCAGCCCTTCACCTATGAATACATGCTCAATGCCATGTGGGTGTCCGCCCTTGTCGGCGGCGTCTGCGCTTTCCTCTCCTGTTATCTGATGCTGAAAGGCTGGTCGCTGATCGGCGACGCGCTCTCGCACGCGATCGTTCCCGGCGTCGCCGGCGCCTATATGCTCGGACTTCCCTTTTCGATCGGGGCCTTCTTTTCCGGAGGGCTCGCTGCCGCAGCGATGCTTTTCCTCAACCAGCGCACCAAGCTGAAGGAAGATGCCATCATCGGCCTGATCTTCTCCTCCTTCTTCGGGCTGGGCCTGTTCATGGTTTCGCTCCAGCCTATGGCGGTCAACATCCAGACGATCGTGCTCGGCAACATTCTCGCCATCACGCCCGAGGATACGCTGCAACTCGCCATCATCGGCTTCGTGTCGCTGGCTGTCCTGCTCGTCAAATGGAAGGACCTGATGGTCACCTTCTTCGACGAGAGCCATGCCCGATCGATCGGTCTAAATCCGACCGTTCTCAAGGTCATTTTCTTCACGCTGCTGTCTGCCTCCACCGTCGCGGCGCTGCAGACAGTCGGTGCATTCCTCGTCATCTGCATGGTGGTGACGCCCGGCGCGACCGCCTATCTGCTGACAGACCGCTTCCCGCGGCTGCTTGTGATTGCGGTCATCATCGGATCGATGACCAGTTTCGTCGGCGCTTATGCGAGTTACTTCCTCGATGGCGCAACAGGCGGCATCATCGTCGTGCTACAGACGGCAATCTTCCTGATCGCGTTCTTCTTCGCACCCAAACACGGCATGCTGGCGGCGCGCAGACGCGCCGCGCAGGCGCTGGAGGCAGCGCCATGAACATGGTCGACACGCTTCTTTCGCCTTTCCAGTTCGGCTTCATGGTCAATGCGCTGGTGATCTCGGTGCTGGTCGCAATCCCGATGGCGCTGTTGTCCTGCTTCCTGGTTCTGAAAGGCTGGTCGCTGATGGGAGACGCCATCAGCCACGCCGTCTTCCCCGGCGTGGTCATTGCCTATATCGTCGGCATACCCTTCGCGGTCGGCGCCTTCGTGGCCGGCATGTTTTGCGCTATCGCCACCGGTTTCCTCAAAGATAACAGCCGCATCAAACAGGATACTGTGATGGGCATCGTTTTCTCCGGCATGTTCGGGCTCGGCCTGGTTCTTTATGTCAAGATCCAGTCCCACGTGCATCTCGATCACATCCTGTTCGGCGACATGCTCGGTGTCTCCTGGCGCGACATCGGGCAGTCGGCTGTCATCGCGGCGATCACGGCTGTCATTCTTGGTGTGAAGTGGAAGGACTTCCTGCTGCACGCCTTCGACCCTGCCCAGGCAAGGGCGGTGGGCCTCAGGATCAACCTGCTGCATTACGGCCTTCTCGCCCTCATCTCGCTGACGATCGTCGGTGCCTTGCAGGCGGTAGGCATCATCCTTTCGATCGCCATGCTGATTGCGCCGGGAGCCATCGCCTTCCTGCTCACCCGCAGGTTCAGCACCATGCTGCTCCTCTCCGTCGCCATTGCGGTGATCGGTTCCTTTGTCGGCGTCTACCTGTCCTTCTTCATCGACAGCGCGCCGGCGCCGACCATCGTGCTAGTGCTGGCGATCGGCTTCGTGCTCGCCTTCATCCATGCCACGCACGGGACGGCCCGGGTCGAGGAATCGCCGACAGACTGATGGACTTTGACGAAGTCGCTGTACGGAGGGCAATTGTTGCCAATGCAGAATGCAGAGAGGCGCGTAACGGTCGCTTTTGAATTGCTGCCTAATTCCTAAACTCGATTCCGGTTTGGGCAATTGGGCAGAAGATAATCAAACCCTCAACTCCCGCTCGACCAGCGCCACCCAATAGGCCGCCCCATATCCAAGCGCTTCATCGTTGAAATCATAGGCCGTGTTGTGATGCAGAGCCCCGTCCACCGCCGGACCGTTGCCGAGCCAGACATAGCAGCCCGGCGCGTTCTGGGCGAAGAAGGCGAAATCGTCGCCTGCCGTCGACGGCGGAAAGCTTGTCTGCACCTTGCCGCCGAAGACCGAGCCGGCCACGGCCAGCGCCCGCGCGGTCGCATCCGCGTCATTGATGACAGGCGGAATCCGCCGCTCGAATGCATAGTCCACTGCAATGCCGTACATGGCCGCAGTGCCATGCGCCAATCGCCCGATCTCGGTCTCCAACTGGTCGCGCACATTGGGTGAATAGGCCCGCGCCGTCCCACCGATCTCGACGATATCTGGAATGACGTTCAGCGCCTTCGAGTCGCCCGCCTGCAGGAAACAGGCGCTGACGACGGCCGGCTGCAGCGGATCGACCACCCGTCCGACGATCGTCTGCAGCGATGACAGGAAAGTCCCGGCCGCCGTGATCGGATCGCGGCCGAGATGCGGCTTGGCGCCGTGCGTTCCGGTCCCACGGAAGGTCATGCGCCAGCTGTCGGAGGAGGCAAGCTGCGGCCCCTCGACCACGGCGATCTCATCGACCGCAAGCCCAGGCATGTTATGCAGCCCATAAACGGCATCGCAGGGGAAAAGCTTGAACAGCCCCTCCTCGACCATGCGCCTTGCTCCGCCCCGCCCTTCTTCAGCCGGCTGGAAGATGAAATGCACCGTGCCGGAAAAATCCCGCGTTGCCGCAAGATGCCGCGCGGCGCCGATGAGCATCGCCGTATGACCGTCATGGCCGCAGGCATGCATTTTTCCGGGCACGGTCGATTTATAGGGCCGCTTCGCCATTTCAGGCATGGCGAGCGCATCCATGTCGGCGCGCAGCCCGATCCTGCGTGTGCCGCTGCCGAGCCGCAGCGTGCCGACCACGCCGGTGCCGCCGAGACCGCGATGCACAGTGATGCCTGCTTCTTCGAGAAGCCTCGCGACGATGCCGCCGGTGCGCTCCTCCTCGAAACCGAGTTCGGGATGGGCGTGCAGGTCGCGGCGCAGAGAGGTCAGAAACGGCAGATCGTCCTTGATCCGGGCGGGAATGCTCATCGGGCAATGCTCCTGGGGCCTGGATATCCCGTCATGCGAAACGGGCGCCCAACCGGCGCCCGCATCAGATCATTCTTTGTTCATCAAACGGCCTACAAGTTCAACCCCCTCAGGCCTCCTCGACGAACACCTCCTCGCGCTTCTTCTTGACACTCGGCAGGAAGACGACGATCAGCACGGCGACCGCAATGGCCAGAAGAATGGCGCTGATTGGCCGCGTGACGAAGGTGGTCGGATCGCCGCGCGACAGGATCATGGCGCGCCGGAGGTTCTCCTCGAGCAATGGCCCGAGCACGAAGCCGAGCAGAAGCGGCGCCGGCTCACAGCGAAGCTTCGCCAGCACATAGCCGATGAGCCCGAAGAAGGCCACGGCGTAGAGATCGTAGACGTTGGCGTTGACGCTGTAGACCCCGATGGAGCAGAAGGCCATGATGATGGGGAAGAGCACGTAGTAAGGCACGGTCAAGAGCTTCACCCAGAGCCCGATCAGCGGCAGGTTAAGGATGACCAGCATCAGGTTGCCGATCCACATCGAGGCGATGATTCCCCAGAACAGCGCCGGCTGCTCGGTGGCGACGTTCGGACCGGGTACGATGCCCTGGATGATCATCGCGCCGACCATCAGCGCCATGACGGGATTGGCCGGAATGCCAAGCGTCAGCAGCGGAATGAAAGAAGTCTGCGCGCCGGCATTGTTCGCCGATTCCGGTCCCGCAACGCCGGCGATCGCGCCCTTACCGAATTCCTCCGGCGTCTTCGACATCCGCTTTTCCACCGTGTAGGAGGCGAAGGCCGCGAGAATGGCGCCACCACCCGGCAGGATGCCAAGCGCCGAGCCGATCGCCGTACCGCGAATGACCGGCGCAATCATCTCCTTGAATTCCTGGCGGGACGGCAAAAGGCCGGTGACCTTGGCCATCAGCACCGTGCGTGTTGACTCGCCCTCGAGGTTGCGCAGGATTTCCGCCACGCCGAAGACGCCGACGGCAAGCGCCACAAAGTTCAGCCCGTCCGCATATTCACGGATGCCGAGCGTGAAGCGTGGCGTGCCCGTGTAGATGTCGGTGCCGACGAGGCCGAGCAGCAGCCCGAGCGCCACCATGGCCAGCGCTTTGACGACCGAGCCATGCGCGAGCGCGATCGAGGAGACGAGGCCGACGATCATCAGCGAGAAATATTCCGCCGAGCCGAATTGCAGCGCGATTGCGGTCAGCGGCGGTGCGAAGATCGCGACGAGGAAGGTCGAGACCGTGCCGGCAAAGAACGAGCCGAGCGCCGCGATCGCGAGCGCTGCGCCGGCCCGGCCCTTGCGGGCCATCTGGTAGCCGTCGATCGCGGTGACGGCCGAGGAGGATTCGCCCGGCATGTTGATCAGGATCGCCGTCGTCGAGCCGCCGTACTGCGCGCCGTAATAGATGCCGGCGAGCATGATCAGCGAGGAAACCGGTTCAAGCTGGAAGGTGATCGGCAAGAGCATGGCGATCGTCGCCGTGGCGCCGATCCCGGGCAGCACGCCGATCAGCGTGCCGAGCAGCACGCCGATCAGGCAGAAGAGCAGGTTTTCCGGAGTGCCGGCTGTTGCAAAGCCGAGCGCGAGATTGCTGAAAAGATCCATCATCGTCTCCTAGAACCGGACCCAGGGGCCGAAGCGCTCGAACGGCAGGCCGAGCCCGTAGCTGAAGACCGCAACCGAAAAGATCGTCAGCAGCAGCGACAGGATGATCGCGAAGAACACGTTCATCTTTTGCGATGCGAAGCAGGCGATGAAGGCGGTGAGGAACAGTGACGGTGCAAATCCGAGCCCGCGCACCGTCAGCCCGAAGAACACCGGTGCCGGCAGGATGAAGAGCATGCCGCGCCAGGCAAACGGGTCGATCGGCTCGCCCTCGACCCGCAGCGCCTGAATGAAGATGATCGCGCCGAGAAGCACGAGCACGGCGGCAAGCACCAGCGGGAAATAACCAGGCCCCATGCGCACTGACGTGCCGAGGTCGAGCCCCAGCGACTGGATGGCGAAGAAAGCGCCGGTCGCGACGAAAAGCGCGCCGCAAATCGCATTGGTGGTATCGAAACTGATGGATTTCATGGTGTCTCCTGGGGAGATGGTTCGTGACGCACTGCTGCTGCGATTGCCCTCATCCGCCTGCCGGCACCTTCTCACCGCATGCGGGGAGAAGGGAAATAGCTGCAAGCCCTTCGCCCTTTGCCGCCGTTGAGTGACGCAAGTCCCCTCTCCCCGTTCACGGGGAGAGGGTTAGGGTGAGGGGCTCTTTCGGCATGCCTGGACGAGGATAACCCTCAGTCGGCATATTCGCCAGCGGCCTCGATCACCGGCTTCCAACGGGCGATCTCGCTTTCGAGTTTGGCCTTCAGCGCAGCCGGCGTCGCATCGGCGTCGGAGGATGGCGCCGTGCCGAGCTCGGCGAAGCGGGCGCCGACATTCGGATCCTTCAGCGCCACCTGCAGCGCCTTCGACAGACGTTCGTTGATTTCAGCCGGCGTGCCCTTCGGCGTATAGATGCCGTGCCAGATGCCGACTTCAAAACCCGGCAGACCCGCTTCGACTGCCGTCGGAATGTCCTTCATCACCTCGAGCCGCTTGGGCGAGGTCACGGCATAGGCCTTGATCGTGCCGCCTTGGATCTGCTTCGTCGTGTTGGTCGTCTGGTCGCACATGACGTCGACCTGACCGCCGAGAAGATCGGTCATGGCAGGGCCGGTGCCCTTATAGGGAACGGTCGTCAGCGGCGTCTGGATGGCGCTCATGAACATCATGCCGCAGAGATGCGAGGCCGCACCGATGCCGGCATTGGCGACCGTCACCTTGTCCTTGTTGGCCTTGATATAATCGATCAGCCCCTTGAGGTCGGCCGGCTCCATGTCCTTGCGGGCGACGATCGTCATCGGCACCTCGGTGACGAGGCCGACATAGTCGAAGGCGCCAAGCGTGTCATAGGCGAGCTTGCGATAAAGCGTGGCGCTGGTCGCCATGCCGATATGGTGCAGCAGGACGGTGTAACCGTCGGGATCGGCATTCGCCACGCGGCCGGCGCCGAGCGTGCCGCCGGCGCCGCCGACATTTTCGACGACGATCTGCTGGCCGAGATCCTTCGACATGGATTCGGCGACCAGGCGCGCGACGGTATCGGTCGGGCCGCCGGCCGCAAAGGGCACGACCATGGTGATGGTGCGTTCGGGATAGGTCTGCGCCGAAGCGGCGCCGGCGAGAAGAGAGACCGCGGCAGCCGCGGTCAGGCCGAGCATGGCCTTCAGAATTTTCATCGTTTCCTCCCTGATGAAATAAGCGAACCCGCCGACACATCCTCCGCGCCGGTTCGGATAACCTATTTGCCGCCTGGAAAAATCGACCCGCAATCATTGCAGTCGCTTTCGAAAGACGATTTTATGACAGTGCGATGCAGCATGGGTCGATTTGGAAACAAACGGCTCTGTCGGCGGGTGGAAATCCACCCATCGTACCGCGAAAATTGCAGCGCTGCCCCAGCACCCGGCTAGCTTTCGGTGGTGAGCATGCGCTTGTCGAGACCATATTTCTGCATCTTTTCGTAGAGGGTCTTCCGGGAAATGCCGAGCGACTCATAGACCGGCCTGAGGCTGCCGCCATGCGCCACCAGCGCGCTGGCAATGACCCCGCGTTCGAATTCGGCGACGCGCTCCGCAAGCCCGGTTGCCTCCTCGGCTTGCCGCCCGCCATTGTCGAGACCGAGGACCAGGCGGTCGGCGGCATTCCTCAGCTCACGCACATTGCCGGGCCAGTCGCGCTGAGCAATGTCGGAAATCACGTCGGGCGGCACGGTCATCTCGTCGCGGCCGTAGCGGGCCGCCGCCTCCCGCACCAGCTGCAGGAAAAGCAGCGGAACATCCGCCCGCCGCTGCGACAAAGACGGCACGTGCAGCGTCGCGACGTTCAGCCGATAGAAGAGGTCGGCGCGGAAGCGCCCCGCCGCCACCTCCGCCTCCAGATCGACCTTGCTTGTCGCGATGAAGCGCACGTCGAGCGCCACCACCTCATTCGAACCGAGCCTGGAGATCACCCGCTCCTGCAGCACCCGCAGAAACTTGGCCTGCAGGTCGAACGGCATGGAGCCGATCTCGTCGAGCAGGATCGTGCCGCCGCGCCCATGTTCGAATTTTCCGTAACGCGGCCTTACCGCGCCCGGAAAGGCACCCGCCTCATGGCCGAAGAGCTCGCTCTCGATCAGGTTCGCCGGCAGCGCGGCACAATTGATCGCGATGAACGGCCGGCTTGCCCGGGCACTGATGTCGTGGAGCGCCCGCGCCACCACCTCCTTGCCGGCCCCGGTCTCGCCGACGATCAGCGTATCGGCATCGCTCGCCCCGATCGCCCGGATGCGGTAGCGCAGATCCACCATCACCTGCGTGCGCCCCGGCAGCCGCGCCTCGATATCGTCGCGCTTGCCGGCCACCGCCTTCAGCAGCCGGTTTTCGAGCACCAGGCCGCGCCGCTCCATCGCCCGGCGGATGACGCCGGCAAGCATCTCCGGCGTGAACGGCTTCTCGATGAAATCATAGGCCCCTTCGCGCATCGCCTTCACCGCAAGCTGAACGTCGCCGTGGCCGGTAACGAGAATGACAGGTACCTCCGGGTCGAGCTCGCGGATCTTCTGCATTAGCGTCATGCCGTCGATGCCGGGCATGCGGATATCGCTGACGACGACGCCGGGAAAGCTGTAGCCGATCAGCTCCAGCACATGGTCGCCGTTCGAATAGGTCTCGACACTGAAGCCGGAGAGCTCCAGCGCCTGCGCCGTCGAACGGCGCAGTTCCTCCTCGTCGTCAACCAGCAGGATCTTCGCATCGTTCATTCCGCTGCCTCCGGCATCAGCCCTGCCGCCGATTGCAGCTCGATGCGGAACACCGCGCCCCCTTCGGGATGATTGGCAGCAGTAAGGCTGCCGCCGAAATCCTTGATGATGTTGTAGGAGATCGAAAGCCCGAGGCCGAGCCCCTTGCCGACGCCCTTCGTCGTGAAGAAGGGATCGAAGATACGCTCGGCGATCGCCGCCGGCACGCCCGGTCCATGGTCCCGCACAGCCAGCACCACCTTGCCGGCCTCCTCGAAGGCCGAAACCTCGATGCGCCGATCATTCAGCCCTTCCACCGCATCGGCCGCATTCGAGATCACGTTCACCAGCACCTGCTGCAGACGCACAGAACCGGCGCGCACCATCGGCGGACGCGGCCCGAGAGCGAGAAGCAGTTCGGCATCCGCCGCCTTCAGTCGCCAGGCGATGATCTCGAGCGTATCGCGCATCGCCTCGTCGAGGGAAACGGGACCGAGCTTCTCGTTGGGCTTGCGGGCGAAGTTGCGCAGGTGCCGGCTGATCGCAGCCATACGGTCGATCAGCCCGCCGATACGCCGGATATTGTCCCGCGCCTCCTCCGTCCGCCCACGGTCGATGAGAACGGAGGCGCTGTCCGTATAGGTCTTGGCGGCGGCGAGCGGCTGGTTGAACTCGTGCGAAAGGGCAGCCGACATCTGCCCCAGCCCGGCAAGCTTGCCCGCCTGGATCAGATCGGCCTGCGTCTGTCGCAGCTGCTGCTCGGTCAGCCGCCGTTCGGCGATTTCTTCTTCTATGCGGCTGTTGACGCGGGCAAGATCGGCTGTGCGCTCCTCGACGCGCCGTTCCAGCTCGTTGCGGGCTTCGGCTTGCATCTGCATGCGCTCGGCAAGCCGCGCCCGCCTCTGGCGCAGAACCGCGACCGCGAGCCCGGTGATGCAGAGGAAGAGAAACACTGCCACAAGCGCCGTGCGTGCCTGGGCACGGATGGAACTCGTCTCCATCAGCACGTTCACCGTCCAGTCCTCGGCCGGCATATAATGCGAGAGCACCAGAAATTCGCTCGAACCGCGCTCGCCGGCCAGCGTCATCAGCTCATGCTGCTCGAAGTGGTGACGCGTCACCGGCAGCGCCGCCAGCCTGGCATTGGCATAACGCCGCGACGCCTCGGTGCGGGCGACGCGGTCGGCCGTCAGCGGCAGAATGGCGCCATAGAGCCATTCCGGGCTGCCGGACATGAAGATGATGCCCTCCGGATCGGAGACGAAAATCTTGTATTCGCCGCCGCCCCAGGAGGATTCGATCATGTCGATATCGACCTTGAAGACGATGACGCCACGAATATTCGCGCCGGTTCGGATCGGTGCGGCAAAATAATAGCCGCGCTTCAGCGAGGTGGTGCCGAGCGCGTAAAACCGTGCCTGCCGGCCTTCGATCGCATCCTGGAAATAGGGCCTGTAGCTGAAATTCTGCCCGACGAAACTTGCAGGCCCATCGTAATTGCTGGCCGCGATCGTCTCTCCGTCTGGCTTGACCACATAGATATCGGAGGATTTCAGAAGCCCGTTGATCTCCTTGAGATAAAGATTGGCCGCATCGCGCAGCGCCGCATCGTCAGGCGCGCTCACCAGTTCCTTGATGTCGTCGTGATCCGCGATCAGCGCCGGCAGCGCCTCGTAGCGGTTGAGATGGCCGCTGAGTGCCGAAACGGCAAGGCGCAGCGCCGTTCCCGCCTGCGCCGAGGCTTCCTCCATATAGGCGCGCGTCGCAATCGCGCTCCCATAGGTGAAAAAGGCGAAGATGATCAGCGGCACCACCAGCAACGCCGCTATCGCACGATATCTCGAAGACAGAACCGGCTCCTCCCCTTTTCTGCCTCCACTCCCCAGCGAGGCATACCCAACGCACCGAGTTTAAAGGGGTGGGTAGGGATTTCCAAGGGGCCGCCGAAACTTGACACCCGGCAGGGGCGGATGTCCTATTGCTGCACCGCAAGGAGGCCCCGCCCATGAGCGACGACCAGACGCCCGCCGACAGCAAACTCACCACATCCAAGCGCCGCTGGGCGGCAGAGGGCAAGTTCCTGACCGGCCGTATCAGCCGTCCCGAAGCCGAGCGCCTGCCGCCCGGCCAGCACCTTGTCAAGAACTGGCCGGTACTCGACCTCGGCCAGCAGCCTGTCATCTCGACCGAGACCTGGCGGCTCGATGTGCGCGGCCTCGTCGAAACGACGCGCACCCTCACCTGGGCCGACTTCCAGGCGATCGAACAGAGCACGGGGTTGAGCGATATCCACTGCGTCACCACCTGGTCGCGCTACGACAACAAATGGAAGGGCGTTTCGACGCGCGATCTGCTCGACCTTGCCATGCCGAAGCCGGAGGCAGCTTACGTCATGCTGACGAGCTACGACGGCTATACCACGAACCTGCCGCTCGCCGATTTCGCCGCCGAGGATGCGATCCTCGCCACCGCCTGGGAAGGCCTGCCGCTGACGCCGGAGCATGGCGGCCCGATGCGCCTCGTCGTGCCGCATCTCTATTTCTGGAAAAGCGCCAAATGGCTGCGCCGCATCGAGCTGATGCCCGCCGATCAGGCCGGCTTCTGGGAAAAGAACGGCTACCACATCTATGGCGATCCGTGGCGCGAGCAGCGCTATTCCGACGACTGAACTTTCGGCCGCGAGAAACGGCGAAGCGCAAACACGCCAAGGCCGAACAAAGAGGCAAGCCCCGTCAGCGACGCCATGCTGGCGGCATGGAATGGGATCCCGCTCCAGCACGGCTTGACGATATCGGCGGTGTTGAAGCCTTCGCCGCTGAAGCGGCAGCTGATGAGCGCAAGCCCGCGCCGCACCATGTCGGCGTCGACCGCGGAAATGATTTCACCCGCAGCAGCAGCCTCCCGCGGCATCTCGCGCATCGAAAGCAACACCGCCTTGGTCGCGGCGAGATAGGCATGGGCGCATTCGTTGAACGGGCTTGCCTCATCCGTCACGCTGCCCGGCATCCGGCCCCACAGACAGTAGGAATACTGGATCTCGGCATAGTTCAGCACGCGCCGGAACGGCTCGTTCGTCTCGACGGCGCGGGATGCAAGACCGATGATCCGACCGCGATAGTCAGACATGACAGCCATCTCGCCATGGGAAATCTCCGGGATATCCAGCCCGGCATGGCTGCCGCCGTCGCTGCTGCGGCTATGGGCAAAAGCGCTTCCAGCGACCACACAAAAAAACGCGGCGGCAGAAAGCGCCGTCAGCAGCAGTGATCTGGCTCTGTCGTTTTTCATAATCGCCCGAAAGTTCAGGGCGCCGGCAAAGCGGCGCCCTTCGATGCGTTCAGTGAAATGCCGTTGCCGGCCGGCTGCGTTGTCCGCCCCTGACCGCAAGTCGCTTTTCCGCCAGCGCCCCGAAGGCGAGACCGAGCGTTGCCCAGAGGATCACATGCATGCCGAGTGAGGTCGTGCGGAACCGCCAGAGCACCATCGCCGAGAGGTTCTCCGGCACCTCGTTGATCGGCGGCAGCAGGTAGAGCACGACGCCGATGAAGACGAGATAGGCGATGCCGGCGATGATCGCGCCGTTCCAGAGACCGAAGCGCTCGGAAAGACGACGCGACAGCGCCACAGCAGCGACGAGCGCAGCAAGCGACGCGACGATCATCAGGAAGAACAGCTCGGTCCTGGCGCCGATCGTATCGGGATTGCCGACCGCCGGCGGGTTGGCCGGATACTTGATCCCGGGAACGAGGACGACCGCCACGAAGGCGGCAATGGCGATGACGGCCGAGGTGCCGCGCGGCGAAAGGCTGCTGAAGCGGCCGTGCACGAAAGCGAAAGCGAGCGCGAAGAGCCCGCCGACGGCGACGCTGTAGGCCATGACGCCGGTGAAAAGGCCGAGACCGGCCTGCGTGGCGCGGCTGACGATTTCAGGTTCGGCAGCCTCGCCGGCCGCCTGGGCGCTCGCCTCCTCAAAGGCGATCGCCGCATCGACCAGCGGCTCGCCGAAGGTATGGGCGAAAGCGAAAACGAGAATGCCAGCCATCAGGCCCGCGAGCATGCCGCGAAGCAGAAGGTTTCCAACCATGTCAGGAACTCCGATCGCGACGCGATTAGTGGCAGGGAAAGCCGAGGAGATGGCGGCCGTCATGCACGAATTCATGCACATACATACCGTTGAACAGCGCTATTGCGCCTTCTTCGGTGCCGACGAAATAGAGGACGATGAGCATCAGCAGGCCGCCGAAGATCGCCCAGGGCAAGATTTCGCCTACAGGGATCGGCGCCGGTACTGCAACGGGCGCGAAAGTGGTGTCAGACATGTATTCCTCCGGGAATGACGCGTTCAGTCGAAAGAGTGCTTGTGCAGTAGGGTCTGACTTCCAGCGCGAAGAGCTTTCGACACGCTGGTCACAGTGGCGCGACCGCGCCGGACTTACACCGGCTTCCAAACCCGCAACAGCACGGTTATATCTGCACGCCGAAGAGACTGTCAAC
This sequence comes from Rhizobium sp. 25PS6, assembly GCF_032464655.1. Classification (NCBI taxonomy): domain Bacteria; kingdom Pseudomonadati; phylum Pseudomonadota; class Alphaproteobacteria; order Hyphomicrobiales; family Rhizobiaceae; genus Rhizobium; species Rhizobium sp. 25PS6. The sequence goes on along the minus strand of NZ_JAWDIV010000019.1, from coordinate 119,967 downwards.
GAAACTTCACAAGCCGGCGAAGGACGCTGTCGCCGCATTCCCGGAGACAAGAACGACCGTGAACACGCGCCTCACCTGGATCTGCCATGGCGCGACGGCAGCAAGCCGCAAGGCCCTGTTCCCGCTCGACGAACCGCTGGAGGACAAGGCAGTGGAGGAAGCCGGCAGGATGATCGCCCCGCCCCGCGCCGACCGTATTGCCACGAGCCCCGCCTTGCGCGCCCGTCAGACTGCTGACGCGCTCGGCCTCGAAGCCCAAATAGATCAGGCGCTTTGCGACTGCGACCATGGCCGCTGGGCCGGCAGGTCGATCACGGCGATCGGGACCGAAGAGCCGGAGAACCTCATGGGGTGGATGAGCGATCCGGAAGCGGCCCCGCATGGCGGCGAGAGCCTTCTTGATCTACGCACGCGCATCGCCGGCTGGATGGATGGCCTGACCGTCCTCGACGGCCACGTCATTGCAATCAGCCATCCGGCCGTCATCCGGACAGCGATCGTGCATGTGCTGCAGGCGCCGCTCTCCTCCTTTTGGCTGAGCGACGTCGAGCCACTTTCCATCATCCGCATGACCAGCAACGGACAGCGCTGGTCTCTGCGCTTCCAGCATTAGAGACTGCTGATCTTATCCAGCTTTGCACAAGCAAATCGCGTCATCTTTGTTGAACCCGGCTTTGCGGGGACTACTTCCTTGTCCCAAGGAGATGGAAGAATGACATATGATTGGAGTGGCGAGCGCACGCGACGCCTGCGTTTCATGCGTGTCGCCACAGTCACGGTTCTGGTCGGTCTCATCGTCAGCGTTCCGCTGCTGATCGTCACCGCCTGAAGCACTGGAAAGGGCGAGCGATGCGATGAGCACGCTCGCCTTCGTTCTTTTCCGGTGGCTGCCGGTCTCCCGAACCACGAAGGGATCACGCTGACAGCGCCGCCCTGGTTTGCCACAGGCTCCGTCAGTCTCTCAGCGGCACAGCAACAGGCTGCCGCCTCCGATAATTCGCCTTCTGGTTTCAACAAACATTTCAGACTTTCGTGATATTTCCGCGAAGGTGGAAATGGAGAAGGCATAATGCCAGTGTTTTTCCAAAGCAGGGCCGGACGGCAATGCGTGTCGATCGTGGTCTCTGGCGTGACCCTCTGGCTTCTCGGCACGCTGCTGCAGCTCGACGACAGCTTGGTCGCCTTCATGACCGGTTTCGGCGAGTACGGCGCCGATAGGCTCGTTCTGGGGCTCGGCATCGCCGGCGCCATGAGCTTTATCTATTCGGTGCTGCGCATCGCCGACCTGCGCAAGGAAATGGACCTGCGCGCGGCCGCCCAGACAAAAGCCGATTGGACCGCGACCCACGACCATCTGACCAAGCTGCCGAACCGCTACGCCTTCGAGCGCAAGATCCTCTCACGCCCGATCGAGGACGACCAGGCCGAGATCGAGGAGTGGGACCGCAACGTCACTATCTTCTCTGTCGACCTAGATGGTTTCAAGAAGGTCAACGATCTTGTCGGCCACAAGGGCGGCGACATCCTGTTGATCGAGGTTGCCAGACGCATCTGCGCGCTCGGCAATGCCGACTGCGTCTATCGCTTCGGCGGCGACGAATTCATCATCGTCGCCTTCGCCCTGTCGGCGCAGCGCGAGGAGCGTTTTGCCAAGCTGCTGATCCAGGCCGTCACCCGACCGATCCATATCGATGGCTTTGCCGTCGAAGTCGGCGCCAGCGTCGGCTATGACCGCTGGGCCGAGGGAGCCGAACCGCTGGAAGATGCCGCCCACCGTGCCGACCTCGCCATGTACGAGGCGAAATCACGTGGACCCAACCACTATTTCGTTTTCGAAGCCTCAATGCAGAACAAGGTAACGGAACGCGCCGCGCTGGAAACCAGGCTGCGCGCTGCAATCTCCAACAAGGCAATCAAACCCTTCTATCAGCCGCTGATCGATCTGAAGACCGGCCAGCTCTGTGGCTTCGAGGCCTTAGCGCGTTGGATCGGTGAGGACGGCGCCAACATCCCGCCTCCGGTCTTCATCGGCATCGCTGAGGAAAACGGTATGATCACCGCATTGTTCGAGGATCTTCTTGCCCAGGCCTGCTGCGACGCCCTCACCTGGCCGGAGCATGTAATGTTGTGCTTCAACGTCTCGCCGGTGCAGATGGAAGACAAATTGCTGACCTCCCGCATCCTTAAGGTCCTTTCGGCAAGCCGGCTGTCACCGCAGCGCCTGGAAGTGGAGATCACCGAAAATGCGCTGATTCAGGATCCCGCCGCGGCCGCGGCCATTCTCGATGAACTGCATGCAGCCGGCATCCAGATCGCACTCGACGATTTCGGTACGGGCTATTCGAGCCTCGCCCAGCTCGCCCGCTACCGTTTCGACAAGATCAAGATCGACAAAAGCTTCATCGACACCTATCGCGACGACGAGCGGCAGGAAAAGATCGTCCGCGCCATGCTCGGCCTCGGCAGGAGTCTCAACATCAAGACGACTGCGGAAGGTATCGAAGAGCACGGCCAGCTCGCCTTCCTGCTTCAGCTCGGCTGCGACGTCGGCCAGGGTTATCTTTTCGGCAAGGCGATGCCCGCCACCGAGGCGAGCATCTTTATCAGTGATCGCAAGACCCGTCTGGCCTTCACGGCCTGACGAAGCGCTCTAACCTTTTGTTTGGACGCAATTCCCGGCAAAACCACTTCACGCTTTGCCGGGAATTTCCTCTAAAAAGCCTGGCGCAGGATGCGTGGTCGAAACCGGCAGGCCGAGATGATCGGCCGAAACGACTGTGACCATCGCCACGACTTCGGCTGCCGCGCCCTGACCATAGGTCAGATGCGTCGTGCGATCTTTTCACCGACGGTGACGACGATGCGCTTCCAGCCCAGCGACAAACCCACGGGTGGGTGAATAAATACCTTTCCGTCAGAAGCCCCGGCACTAAGTTCGGCTATCGTCACGCCCGCAAGGAGTCTTGAAAACATGGCATCGACCGACCTGCTGCTGACCTTCAATGCCGGTTCCTCGACGGTCAAGATCGGCATCTTCGCGATCGACGGCGCACGACGAGGGCATCAAGCGCTACGGCTTCCACGGTAGGGCAGTTGCGCCCCGCAACCCTTGCGGATGGCCTATACACCTTCAAGCCGAACCTTCTCCTTCATGCGCCAGACCCGCGGCGTTTCTCCGGTGTATTTAACGAAGAAGCGCGAGAAATAGGCAGGATCGGCAAAGCCGAGCCGAAATCCGATCTCCTGAACGCTGCCCAGCGTAAAAACCAGCTGGCGTTTCGCCTCTTCGACGAGTTTGCCGGCGATCAATTCATGAGGAGTATTGCCGGTCATCGACCGGACGATACGGGTAAGATGTGTCGGCGAAAGCCCAAGCTCCCTGGCGTAGAAGGACGCGGGCTTGTGTGATCGGAAATGTTGCTGGATGAGCTCGCTCAGCATTTCCATCCGCCGCTCGTTCTCGTTTTCCGGAAGCTCGTGCGCATTCCCCTCATGGGAAATCCTCGCCGTCAGCCGCAGCGCCAAGGCGACATAGGCCGCCAAGGCCTCGTTGCGGCCGCTGCGGCGGTTTTCGAATTCGTCGCCCAGCCGCCTCAACGTCTGCATGACATAGGCAGCCTCGGCATTATCGGGATCGAGCGGCGTCAGATGCGGCGTCGCAAACCATTCGCCGAGGTGGCTTCGGTCGCCGGGCGGATGGCTGAGATGGGATCTCAACAGCGTGATCACCAAGCCGTCGATATCGCGTGAAAAACGAAAGCCGTGATTGAGCCCAGGCGGCACAGTGATGATTGCCGGCGGACGGATGGCATGGCTGTTTTCGCCGAGGATCGCATCGCCCGAACCGCCTTCGATGTACAATATCTGAAAGAAACTCTCGTGTCGGTGCGGGCGAATCTCCCATTGATGCAAGCTGCTGCGGGAGCGAATTGTTTCGCAATGCAACCAAAAATCGGGCTTTCGCCCGGTATTCTCACCGTAGAGTTCGTAGGTAGGGACATGTCTGCTCATCGGGCTCCTCCCGCACCAATGTTCGATTAGTGCAATTTTTTGGTTGGGATGTCCATTGCTGCGGCGGGGACGACACGGCAGAATCTGGCAAAACGCAAAAATGCAGGGAGAAAGCAGTTGCGAACGCAGGTCGCCATCATTGGTTCGGGACCATCCGGCCTGCTGCTCGGCCAGCTCCTGACCGAAGCCGGCATCGACAATGTCATTCTCGATCGTGTGAACAAGGATTACATCCTCGGCCGGGTTCGTGCCGGCGTTCTGGAGGAAGGCACCGTCGGGCTGCTGGATCGGGCAAAAGCCGGGACGCGCCTGCACGCCGAAGGCCTGCCGCATGACGGCTTCTCATTGGCCTTTGACGGACGCGACCATCGCATCGACCTCCACGAATTGACCGGCGGCAGACGGGTGACGGTTTACGGACAGACCGAGGTGACGCGCGATCTCATGGAGCGGCGTGAAGAAAGCGGCTCCCCGTCGATCTACGATGTCGTCGATGTCGCGCCGCATGATTTCGACGGCCATTCTCCCTTCGTCACCTATGTGAAAGACGGTGTTGCCAAGCGCATCGATTGCGACTTCATCGCCGGCTGCGACGGGTTTCACGGCGCCAGCCGCAAGGCCGTCCCGGAACGGGCGATCAGGAGTTTCGAGAAGGTCTATCCCTTCGGCTGGCTGGGAGTGCTTGCCGATGTGGCGCCCGTCAGCCATGAACTGATCTACGCCAACCATCCAAGGGGCTTTGCGCTCTGTTCGATGCGCTCGGCGACCCGCAGCCGCTACTACATCCAATGCGCGCTCGACGAGAAAATCGACGCCTGGAGCGACGATCGCTTCTGGGACGAGTTGAGACGGCGCCTGCCGGTGCATCACGCCGAGGCCTTGGCGACCGCACCGTCCTTCGAGAAATCGATCGCGCCGCTACGCTCTTTCGTCGCTGAACCGATGCGTTTCGACCGGCTTTTCCTGGTTGGCGACGCCGCCCATATCGTCCCGCCGACCGGCGCCAAGGGATTGAACCTTGCCGCCAGCGACGTTCATTATCTTTTCTCCGGGTTGGTCGAGCATTATCGCGAAGGCTCGGATGGCGGCATCGACGCCTACTCGCAAAAGGCGCTCGCCCGCGTGTGGAAAGCCGTGCGGTTTTCCTGGTGGATGACGACGATGATGCATCGTTTTCCGGATACCGGGGATTTCGACCAGAAGATCCAGGAAGCAGAACTCGACTATCTCACCCATTCCCGCGCGGCCTCGACGGCGCTTGCGGAGAACTATGTGGGACTGCCATTCTGATAGGGTTGTCTGAGGTGGGCCATGGACCAGAATTCGACCGTAAAACCGGCCGCCGATAGTTCCGCTCTTCGGCACACAATCATAATAATACAGTTATGGATTACGGTACTTATTTCATTTTACATCACCATTTCGCATGACAGGTTAGCGCTAAATTTTAGCGGCTAACGAATACGGCGCTGGAGTGCGCCCAAAAGGGAGAGAGAGAATGAGGAAACTATTTCTGGCCGCCATTGCGGCAGTCGTCGTGGGCACGAGCGCCCATGCCGACATCATCAAAGTCGGGGTCATCGGTCCGTTTTCCGGTCCGTTCGCGCTCCAGGGCAAAAACTTCAAGGCCGGCATCGACGCCTATATGGCGGTCAACGGCAACAAGGTCGGCAGCGATACGGTCGAGATCGTCTATCGCGACGTGCCGCAGGCAGATCCCGCCCAATCCAAGGCGCTGGCGCAGGAACTGATCGTCAAGGAAAAGGTCCAGTATCTCGCCGGCTTTTATTTCACGCCCGATGCCATGGCGGTGACGCCGATCCTGAAGCAGGGCAATGTGCCGATGGTCATCATGAACGCCGCCACCTCGGCGATCGTGACCAAGAGCCCGCTCGTCGTCCGCACCTCGTTTACCACCTGGCAGACCTCGACGCCGATCGCCAAGGTAGCCTTCGACGCCGGCGTCAAGAAGGTGATTTCCGTCGTCAGCGATTACGGCCCCGGTATCGACGCCGAGAGTGCTTTCAAGGCCGGCTTCGAAAAGGCCGGTGGCCAGGTGGTCGAGGCAATCCGCATGCCGCTTGCCACCAACGATTTCAGCCCGATCATGCAGCGCATCAAGGATTCCGGCGCTGAGGGCGTGTTCGCCTTCCTGCCGTCAGGTCCGACGACGCTCGGCTTCGTCAAGGCTTACAACGACAATGGCCTGAAGGCTGCCGGCATCAAGTTCTTCGCGCCGGGTGACCTCACGCAGGAATCCGATCTGCCGGCGCTCAGCGATGCTGCCCTCGGCATCCAGACGACCTTCCACTACGCCGTGTCGCACGATTCTCCCGAGAACAAGGCTTTCGTCGAGGCGGCGACCAAAGCGATCGGCAACAAGGCCGAACTTTCCTTCCCCTCAGTCAGCGCCTATGACGGCATGTATGTCATCTACAAGATGATCGAGGCGACGGGCGGCAAACAGGATGCTGAGAAGGCCGTCGATGCGGTCAAGGGCCTTGCCTGGACGAGCCCACGCGGCCCGGTTTCGATCGATCCGGAAAGCCGTCACATCACGCAGAACATCTATCTGCGCGAAGTGACGAAAGCCGATGACGGGACCTACATCAACAAGGAGGTCCAGACTTTCGAGAAGCAGGGCGATCCGGGTCTGGCGGCCGTCAAGTAACATAGAGCGTCAAGACAGGTGACATGCTCGGCCTGCGATCAGGCCGAGCCCGTCGCTTGGAAGCAAGGTATTTCCATGCAGACAGTCTTCAGCATAGCCGTCGACGCCCTTGCCTATGGCATGGTGCTGTTCGTGATATCGATCGGCCTTTCGGTGACCATGGGGCTGATGCGTGTCGTCAACCTCGCTCATGGCGCCTTCGCGATGATCGGCGGCTATATCGCCTCCTATGTCGCACGCGACCTCGGCCTCGGTTATGCCGCAGCGGTCATCGCTGCCATTGTCATCACGATCATCGTCGCCATTCCGATCGAGCGTTTTCTTTACCGGCGGATTTACGGCGCGCCGGAACTGACCCAGGTGCTGATGACGATCGGCATCACCTTCTGCGTCATCGGCATCGCCAATTATACAATGGGGCCGACGCTGAAGACCATTCCGCTTGCCGGTGCGCTGCAGGGGTCAGCCGATCTCGGCTTCCGCACCATTCCCGTTCACCGGCTTTTCGTCATCCTCTGCGGCCTCGTCGTGGCGCTCGCCCTCTGGTTTACGATCGACAGGACGAGCTTCGGCGTCAAGCTGCGTGCCTCCGTCGACGATGCTGCAATGGCTGCGGCACTCGGCGTGCGCACTGAGATCATCTATGCGGTGAGCTTTGCCGTTGCCGTCGGTCTTGCCGCCTTCGGCGGCGTGGTCGGGGCCGAACTCCTGCCCGTCGAACCCTATTACGCGCTGCGCTACATGGTGACCTTCCTGGTCGTCGTCTCCGTCGGCGGCGCGGGCTCCATTCCAGGCGCGCTCATCGCCTGCCTGCTGCTGGGCGCGATCGATACGACAGGGCGATATCTGATGCCGGAATTCGGCGAATTCTTCTTCTATCTCGCCGTAATCGCAATCATCTGCGTCTTCCCGCGCGGCCTTGCCGGAAGGGCGAAATAAGATGGCGCTTGTCATGAATGACGAAACCGAAGCTCTCCAGCATCGTCGCAGGTTTATCGGCCGCGATCTTATCGGAATAGCGGTCATCATAGCCATTGCCGCGATCGGCTATTTCGCCTTCCCCGATAATCTCGCCCTTCTGACCCGGATGATCACGATCGCGCTGCTCGTCCTGTCGCTCGATCTCGTGACCGGTTATTGCGGCGTCGCCACCCTCGGCCATGCAGCGCTTTTCGGCTCCGGCGCCTATGCCGCCGGGATCCTGTCGGCGCATTACGGCATCAATGACCCGCTGCTGATGATGCTGGCCGGCATTGCTGGCGGCGCGGTTGCCGGGCTGCTCTGCGGCGCCATCATCCTGCGTGCGCATGGGCTGCCGCAGCTGGTGCTGTCGATTGCGCTGATCAACCTCTTCCATGAATTCGCCAACAAGGCCTCGTCCTGGACAGGCGGCAGCGATGGACTGTCCGGCATCGCGCCGGATCCGGTCTTCGGCCTCTTCGAATTCGATCTCTATGGTCACACCGCCTTCTTCTTCGGAATGGCGCTGCTGCTGATCGTCTTCGTGCTGCTACGGTTCCTGGTCCGCTCGCCCTTCGGCATGCTCTGCCGCGCCATCAAGCAGGACCCGCTGCGCATCCGCGCCATGGGCGCTTCGCCGAAGGCAGCTCTGATCAGGATGTACGCGATATCAGGCGCCGTTGCCGGTGTCGGCGGCGCCTTGAACGCGATTTCGACACAGGTCGTCGGCCTCGACAGCCTGTCTTTCACGCAGTCGGCCGAAGCGCTTGTCATGCTGGTGCTCGGCGGCACCGGTTCTCTCTTCGGTGCGCTCTCCGGCACTGTTATCTTCATGCTCTTCGAGGACTATGTCTCAGCCGCCAATCCCTTCCACTGGCTGACCATGGTCGGCGCGCTGCTGATCGCCGTCGTGCTCTTTGCGCCGAAAGGTCTCTATGGCACGGCCGCAGCCTTCGTTGGCCGCCGCGGGGAGCAGCGCTCATGAGCCCGGTCTTCGAAGTCGCCAATCTCAAGAAAGCCTTCGGCGGCCTGGCCGTCACCAATAATGTCTCGCTCACGATGTCGCCTGGCGATCGCATCGCGCTGATCGGCCCGAACGGCGCCGGCAAGACCACCTTCGTCAACCTCGTAACCGGCAATCTATTGCCCGACTCCGGCGAGGTTCGCCTCGGCGGCGAGGTGGTGACGAAGGTCGATGCGATCGGCAGGGTCAGACGCGGCCTTGTCCGCTCCTTTCAGGTGACGCGGCTCTTCCAGGACATGACGCCGGCCGAACATGTGGGACTTGCCGTCCTTCAGCGCGATGGAAAGACCGGGCATATGTTCGGCAATTTCCTGCGTATGCCCGATGTCATGGCGGAGGTCGACGATCTCCTTGGAAAACTCGGGCTGGCTTTCCTGATGCATCGCAAGGTCAGCGAAATCGCCTATGGCCAGCAGCGGCTTCTTGAGATCGCCGTGGCGCTGGCATTGAAGCCGAAAGTGCTGCTGCTCGACGAGCCCGCAGCCGGCGTGCCGCAAAGCGATACCGGCCGCATCGAGCAGGCGCTCGCCGATCTGCCCGCCGATCTCGCGGTGCTGATGATCGAACACGACATGGATCTCGTCTTCCGTTTTGCCAGACGCGTCATCGTGCTTGCATCAGGCACGATCATCTTCGACGGCCTGCCGGAAGACGTCACCAAGGATGCGCGCGTGCGCGAGGCCTATCTCGGGAGCTATGCCAATGCCAGCCATATCGCTTGAGGTCGAGAACCTGTCGGCCGGATATGGGCCGACGAGAGTGCTCGAAGGCATTTCCTTCTCCGTACCGGCAGGTGCCCGGCTTGCCGTGCTCGGCCGCAACGGCATGGGCAAGACCACACTGCTCGCGACGCTTGCCGGGCAGACCAGGCGATACGAGGGCAGCATCCATCTCGGCGGTTCGGATGTCACGACGGCACCGAGTGCTGCACGCGCGCATAAAGGCCTCGGATATGTGCCGCAGGCACGCTGCGTCTTCCCAACGCTGACGGTTGAAGAAAACCTTTTCGTCGGCTTGAAGGCGCGACCGAAGACGGCGCTGGAGGAAGCCTATGCGATGTTCCCGCGCCTCAAGGAGCGCCGCCGCAACCTCGGCAGCCAGCTTTCCGGCGGCGAGCAGCAGATGCTCTCCACCGCCCGCACCATTCTCGGCCGCCCCTCCGTCCTGCTGCTTGACGAACCGCTGGAGGGCCTTGCGCCCGTTATCTGCGAGGAACTGATGGCGGCCTTCGCCGACCTCGCCAAGACGGGAGACATGACCATCCTGCTGGTCGAGCAGCGCATCCAGAGCGCGCTCGATTTCGCCGATCGGATCGTCATTCTCGAACGCGGCAGACTGGCCTGGACCGGAACGCCGGAAAATCTCACCAGGGATCACGAGGCTGTCGAGAGCCTGCTCGGGGTCGGCGGCCTGCATTGACGCATGGCCGGCGGAATCATCGGCGTTTCCGGATCCCTCGCTTCCTCCTGAAAGTTACGCTTGGCACGCCGAGCAATTCATGCAGTATATCGTCATTATGACGTCATCGTTGACCTGTCATTATTATGCTGTCGGGAACGTTTTCTGCCGGCGAAAGTGATAATCGTCTGAAGAGGCCGGAAATGCCATGACCGACGAGGCGACGGCGGCGTAAGACAGGCGTAAAATCTTGGATGATAGGCAGGATCGGCGTCGATTCCGGCCTTTTTACTTGGATGTTGGAGTTATAGCCAATCGGAATTTGCTGGCCTTGATGGGTTGGAATTATCCGATGCTCCATCGATTTCTGTTGTCAAGACACTCGATAAAGTTGCACACTGAAACCGCCTATCAAACGGGGGGATAGAAATGGCAAACCACAAGCCGGTCGCAGGTGATGTATACCAGCCTATTTTCAACATCGACAACCCGATCGACGGCAACATCCTGGACAATACCAGTTCGGTGGATGCCGACGGAGATCAGGTGCGTCTCAACTTCGTCAATGGGCAGCGAATTCCGCAACCGGCCGATCCGAACGGGCCTGCCACGACCACCACAGTCGAGGGAAAATACGGCACTCTAACCGTCTATTCCAATGGTAACTACAGCTATGAGCTCGATCACACCAACCCGGTGGTATCAGCGCTCGGCCCGGGAGACCAACTCGTCGACCAGTTCAATTTCAAGATCTCGGATGGCAAAGGCGCGACCGACTTCGGCTTGCTCAACATCGCGGTCGACCTGCCGGAACGCGGCGACGTCTTCGTGAATTTCGAGGATGTCGGCAACCACGACTTCCCGACGGGCTACAAAGGCTTCGATTGGGGCGCTTGGTACGATGGTGACGACGCGACTGTGCGGGAGGAGGCGGATGGCAACCACTATCTGGGAGGAGGCGTGTTCTGGACACCCATCCAAGCCGCCGATGGCGGCAACTTTCAGATCGAGCAATTCAGTGTCGCAAACGGCACATCGGACTATGACAACGTTCTGACGATCGAAGGTAAGCTGGACGGCGATACCGTATTCTTGGTCACGGTCAACGTCACCGCCGACAGCATTCATGACCCGCAAGTGATCGATCTCAGCGCCTACGGCGAAATCGACCAACTCGTGCTCGACACCGAACCCGTCATCAACGAAACGAGCGGCCCGGATTATTACGGCGCGCAATACGACAACTTTCATTTCATCGTTTGATTGATGGGGAAAGGGCGCCGCATCACCAAAGTCTGTGCACCTTCACCGACTGCGTTCTGCGGCGCCTATCTAGGTACCAATTTCTTGCGATAGCTGACGGGCCTGCATCTTGCTAGCATTGGATCGTTCGAGGGGGCACGATTATGCTGGGATGGAGGAAATGATGCAGCCAGTCGGGATCAGGTTAGCGGCGGTCGTGTTCTCGCTCGCCGTATGGACTATCATTATCGCTGTCGCATCCCACCTTTGGGCGACGAAGATGCCTCTGTTGCTTCTGACGCTCTACAGATAGGCCTGTCCTCGCCGTTGGCGCGAATCCTGCAGATCAGGGCCGGACTGGTTTTGTCCCTCGCCGCCACGTTGGCGATGCGACCAAGGTGCTGCCAAGGCCGCCGGAACCGGCTCAAAATCGAGCCGCAAAAATCGCCAATTCTGCAATGAAAAGATGGTAGCGGAGGAGGGATTTGAACCCCCGACACAAGGATTATGATTCCTCTGCTCTGACCTACTGAGCTACTCCGCCACTGGTCAACGATACCCGCTCGCGAAGCGATGCCGGTTCGTGGGATGAGCGGCTTATAAGGTGCGCTTCGGCTTTGTGTCAAGCGCATGATCGAGAAAAACGGTGGGCTTTGCCGGCCGTCGTTACCTATGGGTTTCAGGCGGCGACGGGGCTGGCCAGAAGGGCCTTCAGGCAGGCTTCCGCCGAAGGTTCGCGCTCGGAGCGTTCGATGAAGCCGCCGCCGAAGACGCGGGCGTTGTCGCCGGGCGCGGAATAAAGCGCGCAGGCCTGGCCGGGCGCGATACCCGCCTCGCCGACCGTCAGGTCGACATAGGTGCCAGTTGTATCGACATGCAGGACGGCGGGTGCCGGCGCCCGTGTCGAGCGGACCTTGGCGTAGCAGGCAAAGCCCTTGCCGGACGCGGCTTCCTGAAGTGTTTCGTCGCCCAGCCAGTTGATGTCGCGCAGGTAGACGCGGTGCGTTTCCAGCGCCTCCTTCGGTCCGACGATGACGCGGCGCGAACGAGCGTCGAGAAAGACGACGTAGAGCGGCTCGCCGGTAGCGATGCCGATGCCGCGGCGTTGGCCGATGGTGAAGTGCAGGATGCCCTCATGGGTTCCGAGCACGCGGCCATCGAGATGGACGATCTCGCCGGCAAGCGCCGCATTCGGCTTCAGCTTGGTGATGACGTCGGAATATTTACCCTGCGGCACGAAGCAGATGTCCTGGCTGTCGGCCTTCTTGGCAACGACGAGGCCCATCTCTTCGGCGAGCCTGCGGGTCTCGGCCTTCGGCAGGCCGCCCAGGGGAAAGCGGAGATAATCGATCTGTTCCTGCGTCGTGGCGAAGAGGAAATAGCTTTGGTCGCGGTCGGCATCGGCCGGGCGGAAAAGCGCGCGGCGGCCGGGATTGTCCGGCGAGGGGTTCAGTCCCGAGCGGATATAGTGACCGGTCGCCAGCGCATCGGCGCCAAGTTCCTTGGCGGTCGCCAGCAGATCGGCGAATTTGACAGTCTGGTTGCAGGAAACGCAAGGGATCGGCGTTTCGCCCGCCACATAGCTCTCGGCGAAGGGATTGATCACCGTCTCGCGGAAGCGCTTTTCGTAATCGAGCACGTAATGCGGGATGCCGAGCGTTTCGCAGACGCGGCGCGCATCGTCGATATCCTGGCCGGCGCAGCAGGAACCGGCGCGGTGAACGGCGGCGCCATGATCGTAAAGCTGCAGCGTAATGCCGAGCACATCGTAACCCTGTTGCTTGAGAAGGCCGGCGACGACGGATGAATCGACGCCGCCCGACATGGCAACGACGACACGGGTCTCTTCCGGCTTCTTGTCAAAATCCAGTGTGTTCAACGATGGTGCCAATTCTGCGCGGTCACGATCCGCCTTTGCGCTGCAATTGCGGCGGATTGCTGATCTCCGGCGGGATCGACCGCCGTCTCTCGATGAGGCACCGATATAGAAAGGATTGTCGCGGGACGCAAGGGGCGGCATCGGCGCCTGAGTGTTTTGCATTCCCGCACCAAAGAAAGGCGCAGCCGAAGCCGCGCCCTGGAGCGGGGGGTGCGGCTCAAGTGCCGATCAGCTTGTTGCAGGCGAATGCGATGCCCAGATTGGTGACAATGGCGGTTACAAGCGCCAGTCCGATCATCGAGAATGAATAGCGTTTCATAGACATCCTCCTTTCCAGCCCGCGACAATTATGCCGCTTCTGCCGCCGTTCTCAAAATGACGAATGCTTGATGGCATCAGGCGGCATGCCTCTGCCGGACGGCTGATCCCAGCTGCCGCGCAAGCACGCTTATCTACGAGACTTAGCAGCCCTCAGCGCGCGGCCGTGGATCAGCGCCTCCGCCTCGTGCTGCGGCATCGGCCGGCCGAGCAGATAGCCCTGCACCTCACTGAAGCCTTCGGCGCGCAGCTTCTGCAACTGCTCCTCCGTCTCGATCCCTTCGGCCAGCGTCGTCGCATTGAAGCCGGAGCCGATACCGACGACGGCACGCACGATGGCGAGATTGCCCGCATCCGTCTCGATGCCCGAAACAAAGCTGCGGTCGAGCTTGATCTTGTCGAAGGGGAAGGACCGGAGATAACTCAGCGACGAATAACCGGTGCCGAAATCGTCGATGGCGATACGGAGGCCGAGTTCCTTCAATGCGCGTAGCCGCGGCAGGCTTTGGTCGGCATCGGTCAGGAATACGGACTCGGTGATCTCGAGTTCAAGCCGGTCGGCATTGAGGCCGGTCTCGTCGAGCGCCGCGACCACGGTCGAAAGCAGGCTCGCATGCCGGAACTGGCTGACGGAGAGATTGACGGCGATCCTCAGATGGGCGGGCCAGCCGGCGGCCGCGCGGCAGGCTTCCCGGATCACCCAGTCGCCGATCGGCACGATAAGGCCGGTTTCCTCGGCAAGCGGAATGAATTCCATCGGCGCCACCAGCCCGCGCTTGGGATGGCGCCAGCGGATCAGCGCCTCAAAGCCGCCGATGTCGTCATTGTCGAGCTGTACGATCGGCTGGTAATGTAGCTCGAACTGGCGCTTCTCCAGCGCTTCCCACAGCTCGGCGGTCATCACGTGCCGGCGCTCGGCGGCAAGCCGCATCTCCGTCTCGTAGAAACGATAGGTCGAGCGCCCGTTCTCCTTGGCGGCATAGAGCGCCAGATCCGCATGCCGCATCAGCACATCCGCGTCGCCGGCATGATCGGGCGCCAAGGCGATGCCGATACTGCAGGTGACATGCTCCCGGGCGCCGTCGAGATCGAAGGCACGGCTCAGCGCCTTGAGCAGCCGCTGCGCAAAACGTCCGGCCCGCTCCGATCCGTCGAGCTCCAGCACGACGGCGAATTCGTCGCCGCCGAGACGGGCGACGAGATCGCCCTCCTCCGCCAGCTGCAGCAGCCGCTCCGACACCTGGCAAAGCAGCGCGTCGCCGGCGGCATGTCCCTTGCTGTCGTTGATGTGCTTGAAATGATCGACGTCGATATAGAGCAGCGCGATCGGGCTGTCGGTGGTCGCTTCGACCGCCCGCTGGTTGATACGCCTGGAAAATGCCGCCCGGTTCGGCAGGCCGGTGAGCGAATCGTGCATGGCGAGATGGGCAAGCTTTGCCTCGACGGTCCGCTCCTCCGTCACGTCCTGCGAGATGCCGAGCAGATAACGCGGCGCATGGCCCTCCGGCGTCGGCAGGGCGCGCTTGACGGTGCGCAGGATGCGCGGCACGCCATCGGCGCGCAGCATCGTCTCCTCGAAGCTGATTGCCGTATTGGTTTCGAAGGCGCGGCGATCCTGCTCGCGGAAGGCCCCTGTCTGGCCGGCGGGAAACAGCGCTCGGTCGGTTCGGCCGACCACGTGCTCCGCCCTCATGCCGACGATATCGCCGCAGGCCTCGTTGAAGAGAACGTAGAGCCCGTCCGCTTCCATGTCCTTGACGAAGACGCCGACCGGCAGGTTGTCGACGATGCTGTCGAGAAGCGAGCGGGTATCGCTCATCTGGCGTCTGGCCGCATTGACCTCGGTGCGATCCTGCACGATCGCCAGGATTGCGGCCCGGCCCTCGAAACGCACTTCTCGACCATAGGTTAGCACGTCGAAGGTCTCGCCGTTCGCCTTGAGGTGAACCCAGCGCTCTGCCTTTTCCATGTCGGTACGGCCGCTGACGGCGTCGATCATCCGCTCCCGTTCATGCTCGGGGCGGATCTCCAGAACCGTCATGCGCTGGTACTCGTCCGCGCCGTAGCCGTAAAGTACTGCCGCCGCCTCGTTGACGATGAGAAAGCGCAGCGTTACCGGATCATAGACCCACATCGGCGACGGATGCGTTGCAAACAATGACCGGAAGTCGTCGTTTAATGCTTGGGTCTGCTCGGTCTTCTGCAAGAGGGCCATGGAAATTCGCGTGCGGTTGATGCCGATCTCAGCTCTATACCGGGAAAAGTTAAATAAAATCAGAATCATAATCAGGGCTAAACTTTAGGCTTCCGCCTTCAGAATGTGCAAAAGCGGCGATCTGCCATCGCGATCTCGGGCCTCGATAAAATAATTGAGGCACCATGGAACAATTCTCTCGATCGTGCATTCCTGGGCATCGAAGTCGCAAGCCAGTTGCTGAGGAGGGTTTCATGGGCAGGTTCGGCACGACGACGGATTACAGCAGGATCAGACACTGGATCGAAGAACGTGGTGGCCATCCCGCCCGCATCAAGGACGCGAGCGATAGCGAAACTGTCCGCGTCGATTTTTCCTCGGAAACACAGGAAGAAATTTCCTGGGACGAATTCTTTCAGGGCCTCGACGGCAGCAGGCTCGCCTTCCTTCACCGCACCAAGGCTGAAGACGATGTCGCCCGTTTCGGCAGGCTCGTCCGCCGGAAACGCCGGCACCGTTAATTTGTCTGTTCTCTGAAACAGCAAAAACCCGGCGCCGTTTCCAGCGCCGGGTTTTTCATTTCCTTGGGAGGAAAAACTCAGTCGATATTGAAGGTCAGCGGTTTTGCCTGGCGTACTGCCTGGTGGGCGGTCAACTCAGCAAGCACGGCGTCATCAACCTTGCCGTCGACATAGAGCAGTGCGATGGCGTCGCCGCCCTGCTTGTCACGGCCGAGCTGGAAGTTGGCAATGTTGACGCCGGCAGCACCAAGCGTCGTGCCGATGAAGCCGATCATGCCGGGAACGTCGGTATTGGTGATATAGATCATGTGCGAGCCGACATCGGCATCGAGGTTGATGCCCTTGATCTGGATGAAGCGCGGCTTGCCGTCCGAAAACACCGTGCCGGCGACCGAGCGCGTCATGCTTTCGGTCGTCACCGTCAGCTTGATATAGCCGTCGAAGACGCCGGTTTTGTCGCGCTTGACCTCGGAGAGCACGATGCCCTTTTCCTTGATCATGATTGGCGCCGAAACCATGTTGACGTCGGCGACCTGCGGGCGGATGAGGCCGGCGAGCACAGCACTCGTCAGTGCCCGCGTGTTCATGTTGGCAGTGATGCCGTCATAGAGGATTTCGATTTCCTTGATCGGCTCTTCGGTGACCTGGCCGACGAAGGCGCCGAGAACGTCGGCAAGGCGGATGAAGGGCCTAAGGATTGGCGCTTCTTCAGCCGTGATCGACGGCATGTTGATGGCGTTGGAGACGGCACCGTTGACAAGGTAATCCGCCATCTGTTCGGCCACCTGCAAAGCGACGTTTTCCTGCGCCTCGGTCGTCGAGGCACCAAGATGCGGCGTGCAGACGACGTTCGGCAGGCCGAAGAGCGGGCTTTCCTTGGCGGGCTCGACCTCGAAGACGTCGAAGGCGGCACCGGCGACATGACCCGACTTGATGGCCTCGGCAAGCGCGGCCTCATCGACCAGGCCGCCGCGGGCGCAGTTGATGATGCGCACGCCGGGCTTGGTCTTCGCCAGCGCTTCCTTGTTGAGGATGCCGCGCGTCTTGTCGGTCATCGGCACATGCAGCGTGATGAAGTCGGCGCGGGCGAAAAGCTCTTCCAGCTCGACCTTGGTGACGCCCATCTCTTCGGCGCGCTCCTTGGAGAGGAACGGGTCGTAGGCGACGACGTGCATCTTGAGGCCAATGGCCCGGGCGCAGACGATCGAGCCGATATTGCCGGCGCCGATGACGCCGAGCGTCTTGCCGGTGATCTCGACGCCCATGAACTTCGACTTCTCCCACTTGCCGGCCTGCGTCGAGGTATCGGCTGCCGGAAGCTGGCGGGCGACGGCGAACATCAGCGCGATCGCATGTTCGGCCGTCGTGATCGAGTTGCCGAAGGGCGTGTTCATGACGATGATGCCGCGGCGCGAGGCGGCCGGGATATCGACATTGTCGACGCCGATGCCGGCACGGCCGACGACCTTGAGGTTCGTCGCCCCCTCGATGATCTTTTCAGTCACCTTGGTAGCGGAGCGGATGGCCAGGCCATCATACTTGCCGATGACTTCGAGCAGACGGTCTTTGTCCTTGCCGAGCTGCGGTTCGAAATCGACTTCGACGCCGCGGTCGCGAAAAATCTGGACGGCGGTTTCCGACAACTCGTCGGATACGAGAACGCGAGGTGCCATGAGGGCCTCCTTCAAAAGTGTTCAGCGATGAATGAATCAGGAATAGGCTCCGCCCTATGGCGGAGCCGGATGCGATCACCTCAGGCGGCGGCCTGAGCGAGCTGCGCCTTCTGTGTTTCGAAGGCCCAGGAAAGCCACGGCATCAGCTTCTGCATGTCGGATGCCTCGATCGTGGCGCCAGCCCAGATGCGCAGGCCCGACGGCGCGTCGCGGTAGTGGCCGACGTCATAGGCGACACCTTCCTTTTCCAGGAGGCCGACCAAGCCCTTGGCGAAATTCGCCTGGCTGTCGTCATCAAGCGCTGCGATGTCCTTGTCGACGATCTTCAGGCAGACGGAAGTGTTGGAGGCCGTTTCCGCCTTGACCGCGAGATTGGCGATCCAATCGTTTGCCGCGACGAAATCGTGGATGACCTTGGCATTGGCATCGGCACGCGCGATCAGCCCCTTGAGGCCGCCGAGGCCCTTCGCCCAGACAAGCGCATCGATATAGTCCTCGACGCAGAGCATCGACGGGGTGTTGATCGTCTCGCCCTGGAAGATGCCCTCCGTCAGCTTGCCGCCCGAGGTCATGCGGAAGATCTTCGGCAGCGGCCAGGCCGGCGTGTAGGTCACCAGACGCTCGACGGCACGCGGCGAAAGAATGATGACGCCATGGGCGCCCTCGCCGCCCAGAACCTTCTGCCAGGAGAAGGTGACGACGTCGAGCTTGGCGAAATCGAGTGCCTGCGCGAAAGCGGCCGAGGTGGCGTCGCAGATCGTCAGGCCCTTGCGGTCGGCTGGGATGAAATCGGCGTTCGGCACGCGCACGCCGGAGGTGGTGCCGTTCCAGGTGAAGACGACGTCGCGGTCGAAATCGACGGCGGAGAGATCGGGAAGCTCGCCGTAACCGGCTTCGAGCTTGCGCACATCCTTGAGCTTCAGCTGCTTGACGACATCAGTGACCCAGCCGGCGCCGAAGCTTTCCCAGGCGAGCATATCGACGCCGCGTTCGCCGAGCAGCGACCAGAGCGCCATTTCGACGGCGCCTGTGTCGGACGCCGGAACGATGCCGATGCGGTAATCCGCCGGCACTTCGAGAATTTCACGGGTAAGGTCGATGGCCTGCTTGAGCTTGGCCTTGCCGACCTTCGCGCGGTGCGAACGGCCAAGGGCCGCGTCGGAAAGGGCTTCGAGCGACCAACCGGGGCGCTTCGAGCAGGGGCCAGAAGAAAAATGGGTATTGAGCGGACGGATGTCCGGCTTTGCGGTCTTCGCCATGATGCTATCCTCTCAGATAGAAAGCCCTTCGTTGGGGAAGGGTGTCCCGCCGCGGTGTGTATGGATCCGGCGCGTCATAGTCAAGATCGAAGTGTCGCGGCGGGAACATATTTTGCCGCAGAGCAGTAGGGCCGCAATACGAAAAGCCGCCCGGTTGGGGGCGGCTTCTGGTGTCAGGGAGATCGGACTTACTTGTAGACAGGCTGCTGCAGCGGGATTTCCGGCGGCGGTTCGTAGCTCGCCTGGGCGCAGCCCCCGAAGAGATAGCGGGCACCGACGCGGGCTTCGTGAACGCTGAGACCCTTGTCGCGACCCGGGCCGCCATTGTCGGCATAGCCGAACATGTTGCCGCCGTCGATATGCAGGTAGCGATAGCCGACATCGGCCTTGACGTTGCAGGTCACGTCGATCGAGGCGCCGGCCATCAGGGCGTAAGTGAAACGCCAGTTGCCCTTGCCGCCATGCGTGACCTGGTCGTCGCAGAAGCTGCCGTCATCGGCGCAGGCAACGTTGCGCAGGTTCTTCCACTTCACGTAGGAACCACCGATACCAGCACCGACATAAGGCGTGACGTAGCCATAGGTGCCGAGATCGACATAGGCATTGGCGAGCAGTGTATAGGCCGTCAGCGAAGAGCGGTCGCTCGAGGTGCAATCCACCAGAGGAAAGCCGCACTGCCCAACCGTCGAACCCTTGAAATCCGCCTGGGTGAGATAGTCGAAGGTCAGATCGGTGCGCAGATAGCTGTTGATCTGATAACCGACACCGCCGCCGATCGTCCATGCGTCATCGAGATCAGCGTCGTCGAAATCGACTTCCGTGGCGTTGCTGCCCTGAAAATAGCGGGCGCCGCGCAGATCGGTAAAGGCATAACCGACGTCACCGCGCAGATACCAGCCGGTCGCTTCGGTGACCGTTACCTCAGGCGGCTGCTCCGGGATAGGTTCGGCAGGGGCGAAGTCCGCGGAATAGGCATTTGTCGCGATCAACAATGCGGCGAAGATGCCGGACAAGCTTCTTTTCATGGATCCCACTCCAAAATCTCGTTGCGTCGGCAGGCTCAATCGCCGCCAATCTGGTACGCTTCGTATGGATAATGAATTGGAAACGTTAAAAGCTGCTTAACTATAAATGGGAAGAAACGTTAAGAGAGAGATTGGCGGCGAGTTCCTCGCTATCGTGGAGTTAGGTTCAGGCTGGCAGCCGCCGGACTCACCGAAGACCGCCAACTGCAAAGCCCAAGAACCCCGCCCCGTCAAATCGCCAGGTCGGTTTCCTTCGCCGTCAGATCCATCGGCTGCTCCAATCGACAAATCTTGCTGTTACTTCCATTGCGTCGCGTTTTCGGCAGCGCAGCCGTATGGTGGCAAGGAGGTGCCAAAGGTCGTTTTGAGCTTGGCACAACCCCAGGCATTGATCGGGCCCGGCATGGCATTGTTGAGCGTGATGCCGATTTCATCGTAAGGGCTGTCGGTGTTGGTGATGTAGCGATACCAGCGGAAACCGGTAAAGACGACGAATGCCAGAGCGATCGTCAGCAGCAGGCGCACCAATTTTTTCATGATATTTCCCTTGAATGCAAATGCCGCCGTGTAGCATCCACGTGTGGAGGTTGACAGCGTTGTCACCAAGGCATCGGCAAATTTCCGTGGATGCCGTCTCAGTGCTCACTGCGCTCCGACATGCTGCGATTGCCGAGGCTTGCTCCCTACCGGAAGCCAAGCTGGCAAGTCACTGACATCTTGTCTTCGGAAGGGCGGAGACGGTCCCGGCGGGAAGTCGATCCGGAGTAAATCTTCGAACCGAAGGCACCAATAACGAAAAGCCGGTACTTCCGTACCGGCTTTTGACATTTCATCCCGAAAAAATCAGGCGGCTGTCCGGACGTTCGAGATCGTACCGATCAGCTCGTTGACGATGCGTTCGATCTGGGCGCGGTCGTCGCCCTCGGCCATGACGCGGATCAGCGGCTCGGTGCCCGAGGGGCGGATGACGAGGCGGCCGTTCCTCGCAAGCTCGGCTTCGGCATCGGCGATCGCCTTCCGCACCTGGATATCCTCCAGCGGCTTGCCACCGCTGATGCGGACATTGCGTAGCAGCTGCGGCACTGGCTCGAAGCGACGGCAGACCTCGCTGACGGTCCGGCCGGTGCGTTTGACCGCGGCCAGGATCTGCAGCGCCGCCACGAGACCGTCGCCGGTCGTGCCGTAATCCGAAAGCACGATGTGGCCGGACTGCTCGCCGCCGACATTGTAATTATGCTGGCGCATATGCTCGACGACGTAACGGTCACCGACCTTCGTCCGGGCAAGGCCGAGGCCCTTGTCATCGAGGAAACGCTCGAGGCCGAGATTGGACATGACGGTCGCAACGATACCATTGCCGCGCAGCTGCTGGCTCTCGGCCCAGCTCTCGGCGATGACGGCCATCAGCTGGTCGCCGTCGACGATCGAGCCGTTCTCGTCGACGATGATGACGCGATCCGCATCGCCATCGAGCGCGATGCCGATATCGGCGCGCACCTCGTCGACCTTCTTCTGCAACGCGACGGGGCTGGTGGAACCACAATTGAGGTTGATGTTGATGCCGCTCGGCTCGTTGCCGATAGTGACGACCTCAGCACCGAGTTCCCAGAGCACGGCGGGCGCCACCTTGTAGGCGGCACCGTTGGCGCAATCGATGGCGATCCGGAGACCCTGCAGCGTGACGTCGCGCGGCAGCGTGCGTTTGACATGCTCGAGATAGCGATAGATATCGCCATCGACGCGCTTGGCTCGGCCGATTTCCTCAGCCTTGGCAAGCTGCCCCGATAGATCCTTCTCGAGCAGATCCTCGATCTGCGCTTCGATGTCATCGGAGAGCTTGTAGCCGTCCGGACCGAAAAGTTTGATACCATTGTCTTGGAACGGATTGTGCGAGGCCGAAATCATCACCCCAATGTCGCATCGCAGGGAACGCGTCAGCATGGCAACCGCAGGTGTCGGAATAGGGCCGAGAAGGAACACGTCCAGTCCAGCCGCGGTAAAACCGGCCACGAGGGCATTCTCCAGCATGTATCCTGACAGGCGCGTGTCCTTGCCGATCACCACACGATGACGGTGGGCGCCGTTACGGAAAATCGTTCCTGCGGCGATGCCAACCCGCATCGCAAGGTCCGGCGTCATCGGGAAGACGTTGGCCTGGCCGCGAATGCCGTCCGTACCGAAATAGCGTCTTTTCATCTGCACTCCTGCGCTTTCCGCGCGCCATTCAAGGCAGCGCATCGTTCCAAGCGAATCCGGCTTCAGTGGAATGTCGTCAATCCAGGAGCGTGATTCATGCTTGCCTCAATTCAGCGGAATGCCACAAAATGCGGCGATCAGCACGTAAATTAGCAAGAAAAATGATTATATCCCGTTACCAATGGAAAAGGCCGGATCTCCCACTTCGGAAATCCGGCCTTGTTCAAGGGAGTGCCGCTGTTCAATGCGGCTGCGGTTCGAGGCCAGCTTCGGGCTCGTCACCCTTGGTGGCAGGCCGTGCGCCGGCCTTCGGAACGGCTGAGCCGCGGCTTGGCGGCGAATCATCACCGAGATCGCGGGAAGGCTTTTCGCCGCGGATCAGCGCCTTGATCTCTTCGCCGGTCAGGGTCTCGTATTCGAGCAGACCTTCGGCAAGGGCGACGAATTCATCGTGCTTTTCCGTCAGGATCGTGCGGGCCTGCGTATAGGCCTCGTCGATCAGCCGGCGCACTTCATTGTCGATCTTCTGCGCGGTTGCTTCCGAAACATTCTTCGACTGCGAAACCGAGTGGCCGAGGAAGACTTCCTGCTGGTTCTCGCCATAGGCGACCTGACCGAGTTGATCGGAAAAGCCCCACTGCGTGACCATGGCGCGGGCAAGTTTGGTCGCCTGCTCGATGTCGGAGGAGGCACCCGAAGTGATGTTCTCCTTGCCGAAGGTGAGCTCTTCGGCGACGCGGCCGCCCATCATGATGCAGAGGCGCGAGACCATCCACTTGTAGCTCATCGAGTAGCGGTCGCCCTCGGGAAGCTGCATGACCATGCCGAGCGCACGGCCGCGCGGAATGATCGTCGCCTTGTGCAGCGGATCGGCGACGGCGACATTGAGCGCGGTGATGGCGTGTCCGGCCTCATGGTAAGCGGTGAGCTTCTTTTCCGCCTCGGTCATCGCCGAGGAACGGCGCTCGGCGCCCATCATGATCTTGTCTTTGGCGTCCTCGAATTCCTGCATGGTGACGACGCGCTTGTTGCGGCGGGCGGCCATGAGAGCGGCTTCGTTGACAAGGTTCATCAGGTCGGCGCCGGAAAAACCGGGCGTACCGCGGGCGAGGATCTTGAGATCGACATTCGGCGCCAGCGGAACGTTGCGGGCATGCACCTTGAGAATGCGCTCGCGGCCGACGATGTCGGGGTTCGGCACCACGACCTGACGGTCGAAACGGCCGGGACGCAGCAACGCCGGATCAAGAACGTCGGGACGGTTGGTCGCAGCGATCAGGATCACGCCTTCATTCGCCTCGAAGCCGTCCATTTCGACCAGCAGCTGGTTCAGCGTCTGCTCGCGTTCGTCATTGCCGCCGCCGAGACCGGCGCCGCGATGACGGCCGACGGCATCGATTTCGTCGATGAAGATGATGCAGGGCGCATTCTTCTTGGCCTGCTCGAACATATCGCGCAC
Organism: Rhizobium sp. 25PS6; assembly: GCF_032464655.1. Taxonomy (NCBI): domain Bacteria; kingdom Pseudomonadati; phylum Pseudomonadota; class Alphaproteobacteria; order Hyphomicrobiales; family Rhizobiaceae; genus Rhizobium; species Rhizobium sp. 25PS6. Next base: position 96,137 of record NZ_JAWDIV010000019.1, on the reverse strand, counting down.
GCGGCTTGCACCGACGCCGACGAACATTTCGACGAAGTCGGAGCCCGAAATGGTGAAGAAGGGCACGTTGGCTTCGCCGGCAACCGAGCGGGCGAGCAGCGTCTTGCCGGTGCCCGGAGGGCCGACGAGCAATACGCCGCGCGGGATCTTGCCGCCGAGACGCTGAAACTTCTGCGGATCACGCAGGAATTCGACGATTTCTTCGAGATCCTGCTTGGCCTCGTCGACACCGGCGACGTCTTCGAACGTCACGCGGCCATGCGCTTCGGTGAGCAGCTTGGCTTTGGATTTGCCGAAGCCCATCGCCCCGCGTGAACCGCCCTGCATCTGCCGCATGAAGAACAGCCAGACGCCGAGAATCAGAAGCATCGGCAGCAGTGTTCCGAGATAGCTCAGAAAGCCGGAAGAACCATCAGTCTCCGGACGCGCGGTGACGGCCACGTTCTTGGCCTGCAGGCGGTCGAGCAGACTGTCGTCGATCACAGGCGAATAGGTCTGGAAGGTATTGTTGTTCTCCAGATATGTCCCGGTCAACCGGTTACCGGTGACCACGACATCCTTCACGCGGCCCGCATCCACCTCACGCAGGAACTGCGAATAAGGGACTTCGCGGGAGCCCGTTTGCACTGGCGCCGTCTGAAACATACTGAAAAGGGCGATCAGCAGAAGCGCTATGATCGCCCACAAGGCGAAATTTCGTAAGTTAGGGTTCATTGAACTCCCCAGCATGGAACAGCCGCCTCATGGCGACCGTCTTATTCCTCTCTAACATAGGGTTGCGCCGTGCGATTGCCAAGGCGACACCCCAGGTCAGATGGTTTTTCCGTCAATACTTCTTAAAGGCAGCCTCGCATAGGGCGCCGTCGCGAAAACCGCCGAAAGCCTATTGGCAAAGATGAAGTCAAATCGTGTCAAAAAGCGGTCGAAGGGTGCGAAATAGGGTGTTAGTTCGACCATGCGGGCGGATTCCTCAGATAAAGGGTTTCCTTCGGCAGATAAAACCGGCGCCGCAGCCATGGCGCGCTTCCATGCACCCTTGGGAAGGCGCCCGTCCGACCCTCCCTCATTCCTGTCCTCGGACTTGATCCGAGGGATGTCGCAGGAATCCAGCGCGCCCAAGTCCTTGGGCGCGGGAGACTCTTCAAGCATTATTGAGTCATTCACCGCGCCGACGCGCGGTGGCTGGATTCCTGTGACGAGCACAGGAATGAGGGAGTGTCCGGCCTGGGCTTCCACCCCTATAATCGTTCCAGACCTATTTACAGCCCCGAACCTGCCATCCCAAACCCCAGCCTCTCCCGGCCGCAGAACCAGGGGCAATATCCCTCGGCTCTCGCGCGCCAGATGAAGCCCGTCACGTCTGAGATCGAACACTACCCTGCCGGCGGTCATTCGTCCAAGCCTGCTGCCGGTGACAAATGTAAGAACCCGGTCCATCTGTGCCCTGCCCGGCACGAAAGGTTGCCCACCGAAGATGGCTGTCAGACGGCCGAGTGCATAATCAAGGACTGCCCGATCCTGCCGCAACCCGTCAGGCGTCACCTGTCCGAGCAGACCTCCGTGAAGCGTGAAATGACGATCCAGCCAATCTGCTCCCCTAGCCGAAAGAGCCAGCCGTGCTTCCCAAGCCGCGCGGATATTCCTCTCGGCACCTGCATCGGCCGAAAGCTTCCGGCGTGTCCGCACGCGCTCGTAAGTCACATCTTCGTTGCTCGGATCATCGATCCACGGCACGCCCCGCTCTTTGAGGAAAGCGCGGATATCTGCCCGGCTGGAAAAGAGAAGCGGCCGTAAAATCCAGAAGCGCCGGTTGAAGAGCACCGCATCCGCAATGCCGGTCGAAATCTGCTCCGTTCGCATCCCACGCATCTGCAGTGTTTCGCGCTGGTCGTCGAACGTATGGCCAGTGACGATGAGATCGGCTTCGAAACTTTCGGCCGCCGCCGCAAGCAAGCCATAACGTGCCTCTCGGGCCGCAGCCATGATACCGGTTTTCGGCTTGTCGCCCTGCCAGATCATGATGATGTGGGGAATGCCGAGCGATGCGCAAAGGGCTGCGACTTCACGCGCCTCGTCTGCGGAGCCGGCGCGCAACGCATGATCGACGGTCGCAGCGCAAAGAGAAATCTTGAGATGGGGCGCGGCCTTCACGGCTTCATCGAGCAGAAGAAGCAGGCCGGTGGAATCGCTGCCGCCTGATATCGCGACGAGAATGCGCGCGGGGCTTTGAAGCGACGTGAGAAACTGGAGGATCGCCCGTTGAGGCGATGCGGCATCCGGAGACATTCCGGAAGGCCTTAGCAGGAGAGGCGCTTCTGTTCGCTCGCAACCTTGCTTATGACGGCACGCGAGGCCTTCGGATAACGCTTCGACACTTCGCGCAGCGTTGCACAGGCCGTCTCGGTATTGTCGAGGGCTGCAAGCGACATGCCGAGCTTCAGCAGCATTTCCGGCGCCTTTTCCGATGTGCCGTATTTCTGATGCGCGTTGAGGAAGGTCTTGGCCGCCTCATTGTACTTGCCCTGCGAATAGAGCGCTTCGCCGAGCCAGAAATTGGCGTCCGCCGCCCGCGCGCTGCTCGGGTATTGGGTGATGTACTGCGTGAATTCCTGTTCGGCCGTGCTGTAATCACCGGATAGCACGTGGCCGTAGGCGGCCTTGTACTGGTCGGCCTCGCTGCCGAGCGAGGCGGTCTGCTGCGGCGTTTTGCTATTGGCATCGGGAAGTGGCCCGGAACCGATCGTGGCATTTTCGTCGACGCTTCCGCCGATCGGATTGCCGTTCTGATCGAAATCGATCGAGCCGAGCTCCTTCGGCGGTTGGCCGAGGCCGCTATTCTCCGGCACGCTCGTGGAGGGAGCCGTTTCGGCTCCCTGCGGTGCTTGGATCACCTTGGCAATGTCGTCGCCGCCGGAGGCTGCCGGAGCGGCATCGGTCTCGCTCTTCTTGACAGGGGCCTTGACGGCACCGCCGGCACCCGTCTTTTCGAGCTGCTGGAAGCGGAACTCATTGTCTTCCTGCTGCTTGCGGATCGTCTCCTGCATCTGCAGAAGCTGAAAGCTCATCTCCTCGATCCGGCCGTTCAACTGCCGCAACTGCTCTTCGAGCTGCTGCACGCGAACCTCCGCATCGCCGCTCTGCACTTTGACGACGGGCGGCGCCGCCTGGTTTTCCGCGGATCGGCCGCCGAGATGTAGCCCGAAGAACGAGGCCGAATAGGCCGCCCGTTCGCTTCCGGTCACAGCCGCCAGGCACAGCATGCCTGCCACGACAAATTTCTTCATATGTATCGTCCTGTCCCAGTGATTCTTCGCACCTCGATGGCACGAACAGGAGATTTTTCCAATTGCTTTCAAAAAGCAACGGAGTCTGGCCAAAGTGTGGTCAAAAAGAAAAGGCGGCCCCTGGGGGACCGCCTTTCGAAAAAGCCAATTGTTGCTCGGCAATTACATGCCGGCGCCGCCAAGCACGGTAACCGCGCGGCGGTTCTGCGACCAGCAGGAAATATCGTCGCAGACGGCGACCGGACGTTCCTTGCCGTAGGAGATCGTCTTCAGGCGCTGCGCCGGGACACCACGCGAAGCGAGATAGTCCTTGGCGGCAGCCGCACGGCGGGCGCCGAGCGCGAGGTTGTATTCGCGCGTGCCGCGTTCGTCGGCATGGCCTTCGACGGTGATCTGGTAGTTCGGGTAGCGGCCAAGCCACTGGGCCTGACGGTCGAGCGTCTGCGAGGCATCGGCGCGGATCGACGAGGAGTCGGTGTCGAAGAAGATGCGGTCGCCGACATTGACCGTGAAGTCCTGGGCAGAGCCCGGCGTTGCGGCGCCAGCACCGCTGCCGAGGCCGAGGTCGCCGGCGCTGTTCGGCGGCTTCTTGGCGCAGCTTGCGAGCGCGAGGCCGGCGATAAGCGCGATCATGACGGGGTTGCGGGCGAAATTCTGCATGCGGCTCATTGCCGGGGTATGAATTCGGCTCATGGCCGGTCTCCTTGCGATTTCATCAGGGTTTCCGGACAGTAACCGCACTCGGTTAACCGCCCCTCAAAGATTATGGTTAACAATTTGCCACTTTGTCCCTTGGCCGCTCGGTTCCATGACTTTGGGGCGACAAGAAGGCAGCAGCGCATCGCCTACTCCATAAGCGGCGACCAGGCCGGGTCGGAGCCGTAGGTCGGCGTCTTCACGAGCTGCTCGTTGTAACCGGTCAGATCGATCGAATAGAGCTGCGGACCGCCCGACCCCGCAGCCTGGCGGAAGAACATCAGCACGCGGCCGTTCGGCGCCCAGGTCGGGCCCTCATTGTGGAAGCCGGTCGTCAGGATGCGCTCGCCCGAACCATCCGGCTTCATCACGCCGATCGAGAACTTGCCGCCGGCCTGTTTGGTGAAGGCGATGAGATCGCCGCGCGGCGACCAGACCGGCGTCGAATAGGAGCCGTCGCCGAAGGAAATGCGGGTCTGGCCCGAGCCATCGGCGTTCATCACGTAGATCTGCGGCTTTCCGCCGCGGTCGCTTTCGAAACTGACGCGTGCGCCGTCAGGCGAATAGGAGGGCGACGTGTCGATCGCCGCCGTCGAGGTCAACCGCGTCGTCGTGCGCGAGCGCAGGTCCATCGTATAGATGTTGGAATTGGCATCCTGCTGCAGGCTCATGATCACCTTCTGACCATCCGGCGAAAAGCGCGGCGAGAAGGTCATGCCGGGGAAATTGCCGACGACCTCGCGTTGCCCGGTTTCCAGCTGCAGCAGATAGACTCGCGGCTGCTGGTTGGCAAAGGACATGTAGGTGACTTCCTGCCGGCTCGGCGAGAAGCGCGGCGTCAGCACGAGATCGCTGCCATCCGTCAGCATTCGCACGTTGAAGCCGTCCTGATCCATGATCGCCAGCTGGCGCTTGCGCTGCTGCTTGGTGCCGGATTCGGAGACGAAGACGACGCGCGTGTCGAAATAACCTTCCTCACCGGTGATCTGCTTGTAGATCGCATCGGCGATGATGTGAGCCACACGGCGCCAGTTCTCCGGCTGCGTATAGAATTGCTGACCGGTCATCTGCTGTCCGGCAAATGTATCCCATAGGCGGAATTCGGCACGAAGGCGGCCATCCGCTTCCTTGGTAACCCGGCCGGTGACCAACGCCTGGGCATTGATGACCTTCCAGTCCTCGAAGCGCGGCGAAGCGTCGGGATTAGAGATCTTCTCGATGAAGGCGGTTTTGTTGATGGGTGCGAAGAGACCGGACCGCTGCAAGTCGGCGGCGATGACTTGCGAGACCTGCGCGCCCATGTCGCCCTGGAAATCAGTCACCGCGATCGGAAGCGGCTGGATATTACCCTTGTTGATATTGATCTCGACAAGCGCGTTCGCCGGAGTCGTAAAGACTGCGGCCCCGACTAAACCGGCAACGACCATCAGGGCGCGGATGAGGGAACACTTGACCATATCAAAACAAGCCTTTCAGCACTTTATAGGTTCAGTTGGCTGACATCGAAGTTCAAAACAACTTCCTTCCAGACATCGTATTTGTCTTTTGGAAGCATCGTGTAAGGAGCTGCACGGACAATTGCGCGAAGAGCTGCGTCGGTAATGATTTTACGTGTCCTTTCGCTGCCACCGCTGACCTCCGCATCGGGAGTTCCGATAATGCGACCGTTCCTATCGAGGCGCACACGGAACCTTAGATGAACGCTGGCGGCGTCCTTCAGGTCCGCAGGGAGGGCAAAACGATTTGTGATGGCATTTCGCATCCCATCGATAACGGGCACACTTAAAATTTTTGCTTTTGAGTCAGTTTTTTCCCGACTCATCGTCTCCGCATGTCCATCAGGCGGCAGTGAGAAAGCAGCCATTAACATCGCCAGTGCCCCGATAGACTTCGCGAAATGGGATAAGCTGCTCAGCATCTAGATTCCAAAATCGCTTGCGTCGAAGGTGAGAAGCATCTCGTTCCAGCCGTTCTCGCCCTCATACTTATCTGCTGGTAAGTTCTTGAGGGGAGATGATTTCATAACAGCGCGATAAACGCTGCTCTTAAGAGCCTGACGAGTCGACTCCGGCCCACCTGTCGCAATGACCTCTGGATCACCAACGACATTTCCGGCCTGATCAAGCTGGAAACGAACCTGAAGATGAACATCGCCCGCGCCCGCCAGCCCCTGAACAGACGACCAATTACCGGAGATCTGACCACGTACTGCGTCAACCTCGCTCTGGCTAAGTTTGGCTCCGCCATTGCTCTTCTTGTTCCCCAGCGATGCTTCTTGCGTCGAGCGCTTGGCCCCACCGGCGGAAGGATCGGCCTTGTTGAGCAGCGCGGAGATTTCATCCGCGTTGAAGTCGCTCTTCATCGATGAAGCCGATTTCGCCACTTCCTGCTTCTTGTCCGCCTTCTTCTTGTCCGCCGGTGTGTCGGCGGTCTTCGGCTGATCCGCAGTCTTTTCCGGCGGCTTTTCGACGGGCTTCTGCGGTTCCAGCGGCTTCACCTGCGGCTTGGCGACGGGGGTCGGCACGTTGTCCGGCAATGCTTCCGCATCCGGCTTCGGCGGCTCCTCCGGCTTGGCCTGTTCTTCCGGCGGTTTTTCCTCCGGCTTCGGCGGCGTCACTTCGACAGGCTTCGGTGGCGGAATGGAAGCGACCTCCTTCGGCTGCTCTACTTCCGTTTCCTCCTTGACGATCTCCTTCACGTCATTCGGCTTAGGATCGATCTTCGGCATCGGCTTGTCGCTCGAATTCGCCGCCGCCGCTTCGGTATTGCTGGGCTTGGCGTTCGGGACCGGAGGCGTTTTCAGGTCGACATTGTTGTCGCCGGCATTTTCGGCGGGCTGTGCGATCGGCGGCCGCGTCGTTGGTACGGGCGCGGAAGTCTCCTTCTTCGGAGCTTTCTTGTCGCCTTGCTGCATCTGGGTAATGGATTCCACCGGCACCAGATCGACCGGCATCGCCTCGAAATCCTCTACCTTGAAGGATTCAGGGGCGCCGAGCGATACCATCGCCCAGGTGAGCACCAGGCCGTGCAAAACAGCAGATGTGATGACACTGGCCTTCATTTTGAGCGCTATTGGTCCTTCTTCTGCTGCGTCACGAGGCCGATATTCTTGAAGCCTGCGCCCTGAATACGGGCCATGACGTCGGCGATGACGCCATAAGGCGCGGTCGCGTCGCCGCGCACGAAGATACGTTCGTTATAGCCGGTAGTGGCGATCGCCTCGAGCTTGGCGGCGATCTCCGCGGCCGGGATCGGCGTTTCCTGCAGGAACACCTCGCCGTCGTTCTTGACGGAGATGGTGATCGGCTGCGTCTCGGAATTCAGCGCCTTGGCCTGCGTTTCCGGCAGGTCGATCGGCACGCCGACGGTCATCATCGGTGCCGCGACCATGAAGATGATCAAAAGCACCAGCATGACGTCGACGAGCGGCGTCACGTTGATTTCGGAAATCACGGCCCTATTCCGACCGCCGCGACGACGGCGTCCGCCGCCTCCGCCGCCATTGCCTCCAACAGCCATACCCATGTCAGAATACTCCGTTGCTTACTGAGCGGCAGCGCGTGGCTGCAGTTTCTCGTCGATCTGGCGCGAAAGTATGGCGGAGAATTCATCCGCGAAACCTTCCATGCGGCCCGAGAGCTTGCCGGCATCGGCAGAGAACTTGTTGTAGGCGATAACTGCCGGTATAGCGGCGACGAGGCCGATCGCGGTGGCAAGTAGCGCTTCGGCGATACCGGGCGCGACGACCGCAAGGTTGGTCGACTTCGAACCGGCAATCGCCTGGAACGAGGTCATGATGCCGACGACCGTGCCGAAGAGACCGATGAACGGACCGGCCGAGCCGATGGTCGCGAGCGATCCAAGACGGGCGCCGAGAAATTCGGTCTCACGAGCGAGCGTCACGTCCATCGCACGGTCGATACGCATCTGCAGGCCGATCGGCGAGCGGGCGCCGCGTTCGAAGGATTTCTTCCACTCGCGCATGGCGGCGACGAAGATGGCCGCGAGCCCTGTATTGTTGCGTTCCGACAGCGAGCGGTAGAGTTCTTCCAGCGACTGGCCCGACCAGAACACCTGCTCGAACTTGTCGAACTGGCGCCGCGCGCGGCCATAGGCCAGGTATTTGTCGATGACGATCGCCCACGTCCACACCGAGGCCGCGATGAGCCCGAGCATGACGAGCTTGACGACGATGCCGGCCTGCATGAAAAGCGACCAGAGGCTGACGTCCGTCGTTGCTGCTGCCAATCCTACTTGTTCCATTGGTCCAAAATCCCCGAATCCAAACGCCCGGTGCTGGACCGGGCGGCACAAACTGATCTCGCAAGAAGTGTCCGGCGACCGCCGCCCAAAGCCCTGGTCAAACTTCCAAGCTCATCTTCCGCCTTCTTGCCGTCAAATTTGGTCAAAGGAAGGCGTGCACCGCACAAACTCCGACTTTCCCAGTAAGACACTATTATGGTTAATAGATCGTTAGTGCCGGACTGTGACAGTAAGCCTGTGTTTGGAAGATTTCGTTCCATGGATTACTTGACCGGAGCAAGGTCCGGCTGCCGAAAGAGCGCTCATCCTGCGGCGCGGGAATTCCTTCACATAAAACTCAAGTTCTGACAAGACCTGAATTTCAAGCGATTCTGACTACAACGGCGTGCTGCCCTCCAGGAATTTCACCGCCAGTGTTTCCGGCAGCCGCCTCGGCCGCCCCCGGGCGTTGATGACGGCGATGATCACCTTGGCGGCGATCAGCAGCGTCTCGCCTGAGCGGATCTGCTGATTGAGCACCATCTTGGCGCCGCCGGCTTTTTCCGTATGCGTCAGGATCGTCAGCACATCGTCCATGCGCGCCGGGCTCTTGAAGTCGATCTCCATGCGGTGAACGACGAAAACCAGCCCTTCCTCGTCGGCGCTGACGAGTTCGCGCTGCTCGACGCCGAGGCAGCGCAGATAATCGGTGCGGCCGCGCTCCAGGAAATGCAGGTAGCGGGCGTGATAGACCAGGCCGGAGAAGTCCGTATCTTCATAATAGACCCGCTGGACAAGGCGGTGTCCGGCCTCCGTCAGCTCTCCCGAAATGGAAAAAGGGCGTTCCGTCATAATTTTCTCCAAACTGAGGTGCCCTGTTTGGCGCAACGCTTCCAGACAGGCAAGCATTGAATGATTGTCACAATTCCTAACTATTCCCGATAATGAGCGACCAATCAGGAGACGATGCGATGAAGATTGCGGTTATGGGCGGAGACGGTTTCATTGGTTGGCCAACGTCGCTGCATCTCTCCGATGCCGGTCACGACATCCATATCCTCGACAATCTCTCGCGCCGCTGGATCGACACGGAACTCGGCGTGCAGTCGCTGACGCCGATGGATTCGATCCAGGAGCGCACCCGCATCTGGCATGCTGAAACCGGGCGCCGCATTCACTTCAATCTGATCGATCTCGCCAAGGATTACGAACTCCTGAAGAACTGGCTTTCCGAACATCGCCCGGATGCCGTCATCCATTTCGCCGAGCAGCGGGCCGCGCCCTATTCGATGAAGAGCGACCGCCACAAGAACTACACGGTCAACAACAACGTCAGCGCCACGCACAACCTGCTGAACGCGCTGACGGAACTCAATCTCGATGCCCATCTCATCCATCTCGGCACCATGGGCGTCTACGGCTATTCGACGGTCGGGGCGGCGATCCCCGAGGGCTACCTGCCGGTCGGCATCGAGACTGCAGGCGGCGAGACGGTCAGCCAGGAGATCCTCTATCCCTCCAATCCCGGCTCGATCTATCACATGACCAAGTGCCTGGATCAGCTTCTCTTCCAGTTCTACGCGCGGAATGACGGCCTGAGGATCACCGATCTGCACCAGGGCATCGTCTGGGGCACACATACCGAGCAGACGCGACGCCACGCGCAGCTGATCAACCGTTTCGACTACGACGGCGATTATGGCACGGTGCTGAACCGCTTCCTCATCCAGGCGGCGATCGGCTATCCGCTGACGGTGCACGGCACCGGCGGCCAGACCCGCGCCTTCATCCACATCCAGGATTCGGTGCGCTGCATCGAGCTGGCATTGAAAAACCCGCCGGCCCGCGGCGCCCGCGTCGAGATCTTCAACCAGATGACGGAAACCCACCGGGTGCGCGACCTCGCCGAGATGATCGCCCGGATGAGCGGCGCCAAGATTGCCTGGCTGCCCAACCCGCGCAAGGAAGCCGCAGAGAACGAGCTGATCGTCCGCAACGAAAAATTCCGCGATCTCGGCCTCGAGCCGATCACGCTGGAAGCCGGCCTGCTCGGCGAGATCGTCGACGTCGCGAAGAAATTCGCCTATCGCGTCGACCGCTCGCGCGTGCCGGCCGTCTCCGCCTGGACCAAGGACATCGCCGCGACGATCAATCACGATCCGGAAGGCAAGCGGCTGAAGTCGGTTTCATGAGTGCTGAGAGATGACGAAGGCTAGGAAGGTCGCGGCCAACCCAAAAACTCACCCTCGTCACGTCAGCTCAACCATGGCTCGGCATCTCATTTGGACTCGCCAAAGCGGGAAGGTCGCGGCTTGCTCCCTCTTCTCCCCAGCGGGGAGAAGGTGGCCCGAAAGGTCGGATGAGGGGGCCGCACGGCACGCCATTCATTGCCCTTCGCTTGCGCTCAGCGCAGTCGCTCCTGTCGTCGCTCACCCCCTCAACCGCCTGCCGGCACCTTCTCCCCGCTGGGGAGAAGAGACGTGTAGCAACGCTTTGCCATCCCTCCTTCGCCGGAGCAAGATATATCGGGGCAGTCGAATCCGATGAACCGCTCGCGCGTTTTCGCCTATGTCACCCTCGTCACCAATGCCGATTACGCCATGGGCGCCACTGCCCTGGCGAACTCTCTCCGCCGCACCGGCACCAGCGCCGACATCGTCATCCTGCATACCGGCGGCGTCGATGCTGCTGCCCTTTTGCCCCTGAAAGCGCTCGGCTGCCGCCTGATCGAGGTCGAGCACCTGCCGCTCTCTGCGGCCTTCAACGAGCGCCACGCCCGCGGTCAGCTCCATTCGACAGCTCCTTTCACCAAGGGCCGCAAGCCGGATTTCCATTCGCCGCTCGACAATTTCTGCAAGCTCAGGCTCTGGCAGCTCGTCGAATACCAGCGCTGCGTCTTCATCGACGCCGATGCCCTCGTGCTGAAGAATGTCGACAGGCTCTTCCTCTATCCGGAATTTTCCGCCGCCCCAAATGTCTACGAAAACCTCGCCGACTTCCGCCGGATGAATTCCGGCGTCTTCGTCGCCACGCCCTCGCATGACACGTTCCGGCACATGCTCGAAAGGCTCGACAGGCCGAACGCTTTCTGGCGGCGCACCGATCAGACCTTTCTCGAGACATTCTTCCCGGATTGGCACGGCCTGCCGGTTTATTTCAACATGCTGCAATATGTATGGTTCACCATGCCGGAGCTTTGGGACTGGAAGAGCATTTCGATCCTGCACTACCAGTATGAAAAACCGTGGGAAAAGGATCATCCCAAGGCAGCGCGACTACAACCTTTGATCGATCTGTGGCATCGTTTCCACGATGGCGGCGACGTGCCTGAGATCACGGCGCTGGACAATCCGGAAGGGGCAGCATGAAGGTACTGGTATCGGGTGGAACGGGTCTCGTCGGCCGGTATGTCGTCGAGGAACTGCTGGCCGCCGGATATCAGGTGATCGTCGGCGGGCGTCGCGCGCCGTTGCCCCGCCTCTTCTCCCGCCCGGTCGAGTTCGCAGCGCTTTCGCTCGATCCCGACAAGGATCAGATCGATGTCTTCGATGACGCCTATTTCTTCGTCCACGCCGCTTTCAGTCATGTTCCGGGCAAATATCGCGGCGGCGAGGGCGACGATCCGAAGACATTCCACAGGTTGAACCTCGACGGCACCGTCCGGCTTTTCGAAGCCGCCAAACGCGCCGGCACGCGCCGCTGCGTCTTCCTGTCCAGCCGCGCCGCCTACGGCGAACATCCCGAGGCAATCGAACTGGCGGAGACGATGCTGGCCAAGCCCGAAACACTCTACGGCCAGGTCAAGCTCGATGCCGAACGCGCGCTTGCCCATCTCTCCACGCCGGGTTTTGCCGGCGTAAGCCTGAGGGCGACCGGCGTCTATGGCGATCTCTCGCCGAACAAATGGGACGGCCTCATCGCCGATTACCTCGCCGGCCGGCCGGTTGCTGCCCGTTTGGGAACGGAAGTTCATGGCCGCGACCTCGGTCGGGCGGTGAGACTGATGCTGGAGACGGAAAGCACTCGCATCTCCGGCGAGGTCTTCAACGTCTCGGACATGTCAGTCGACACGCGCGATATCCTTTCACCCATCCGCCGCGAGACGGGCTGTCGGCACGCGCTGCCGGCCCCTGCCGATAGCGCCGCGCTCAATCCCATGAGCACTGCGAAAATCCGCGCGCTCGGCTGGGCGCCCGGCGGAGCGCCTCTATTCGACGAGACGATGCAGCGGCTGGCCGTTGCGCTTCCTAAATCTCCAAGACACAGGTCCACGCAAGTCTGACGTTGCAGAATGCGCCCGAATCGCAATCGGGGCCTGAATTAAAAATCAGGGAATTGTTCATGCAGGTCGCAACCACGTCTGCTTCCATCATCTTGCGCGGCGCGTCTTCGACGGCAGCCATTACAGCCGCCGGAAGCGAGACCGATCAAGGCGTGCTGAAGCTGCAGCGCGCCACCCAGGCGCTGCAGCAGATGCGTCAGACCTTGGCGAACTCGGGAGACGAGGCCAAGGCGAAGGCGCAACGCAAGCTCGAAGAGGCAAAACAGCAGTTGGAGATGCTGCGCAGCTCCAACATGGCACCTGAGGTGGTCGCGCGGCTGGCCGGTGAACTGGCGCGCAAGGTCGGCACCGCTGCCTCCGAATTCGCATCATCAGTCGCGCCCGGCAGGCCGGCAACGGCTGTTCCGGTGGATGCAACCACGGGCGCTGAGGCCGTCGCAACGAGCGGGGCCGCTGCTGCGCTGACGGATACCGCAGGGGAAACTGCGGCCGGCGAGACCGGCTCGCAGGAACCGGACGCTGCCGCCAACGCCCGCAAGGCCTATGCGAGCGTCGCCGAGGATGCCCCGAAATTTTCAGGCATCTCGGCCGATGATCGCGAAACGATGGAAGAGTTCAAGGCGGTGGTGCGCGAACTCAAGCAAGTGCTCGAAAAGGCGATGCGCGAGTTGCGGCAGCAGGACCGGCAGGCCGGGGCCAATATGGCAGGCTTCTCCATCGCCACGGCGACAATACCGACAAGCATCGTTGTCTGACCACCGCTGCCGCCGGCGGCCGAGGCGTGAAACCGTCGCATCCGGCATTTGCATCGGACATCCTGCCGTCTATGCTCGGGTAAATCTCTCAGAACCGGCAGATCCAATGACCGCGAAAGAATTGAAAGCGCAGCTGCGCGACGAACGGCTGTCCGCCCGCGACGCTATCCCCGCCGAGAAACGCGCCTCCAAAAGCCTAGCAATGGCCGACCATGCCGGCGAGGCCGTCGGTTTTGCGCTGGATACGATCGTCTCCGGCTTCCTGCCGATCCGTTCGGAAGCCGATCTCAGGCCGCTGATGGCGCGCTTTGCCGTGCGCGGGGCGCGGCTCTGCGTGCCGGCGATCCTCGATCGGCAGACCATCGTTTTTCGCGAGCTGGCGGACGGTGCGCCCCTCGTCGATACCGGCTTCGGCACGGTCGGCCCCGGCTCGGATGCCGCCATTCTTGATCCCGAGATCATGCTGGTGCCGCTTTCGGCCTTCGATGCCCGCGGCTACCGCATCGGCTACGGCGCCGGCCACTACGACCGCGCCATCAGCCGGCTAAGGCAAAAAGGCCTGCATCCGAAGCTGATCGGCATTGCATTCGACTGCCAGGAAGTGGCACATGTGCCCGACGAGCCGCACGACATAAGCCTGGATGCCATCCTGACAGAAAGCGGCCTTCGCTTTTTTGCCTCTTGGATTGGATAGGGAATGCGGCTGCTTTTTCTGGGTGACATGGTCGGCAAGACGGGACGCACGGCGGTGTGGGATCGCCTCCCCGGCCTGGTTTCCGACCTCAAGCTCGATTTTGTCATCGTCAACGGCGAGAACGCCGCCGGCGGCTTCGGCATCACCGAGGACATCTTTCTGGAAACGATCAATGCCGGCGCCGACGTGGTGACGACGGGCAATCACGTCTGGGACCAGAAGGAAGCCGTCGCTTTTGCCGGCCGCCACGATCAATTCCTGCGGCCGGCCAACTATCCGCAAGGCACGCCCGGCCGCGGCTCCGGCCTTTTCTATGCCAGGAACGGCGCGCGTGTGCTGGTTGCCAACGTCATGGGCCGGGTCTTCATGCATCCCGAACTCGACGACCCCTTCAAATCGGCGGAGGTCATCCTCGATGCCTGCCCGCTGAAGGAACAGGCCGATGCGATCATCTTCGATTTCCATGCCGAGGCGACCAGCGAAAAACAGTGTTTCGGACATTTCGTCGACGGCCGCGCCAGCTTCGTCGTCGGCACCCACACACATGTGCCGACCGCCGACGCACAGATCCTGAACGGCGGCACCGCCTATATGTCGGATGCCGGCATGTGCGGCGACTATGACTCCTCCCTCGGCATGGACAAGGAGGAGCCGCTTAACCGCTTCATCTCCAAGATGCCGAAGGGCCGCATGGAAGCCGCAAACGGCCCCGCGACGATCTGCGGCGTCGGCGTGGAAATCTCGGATACGACGGGACTTGCCGAAAAGATCGCGCCGCTCCGGCTCGGACCGCGGCTGGCCGAGACGGTGCCGGAGTTCTGGCGATAGAGCATGACGCCGAAAAGTGTGAGCGGTTTTCGGGCGACATAATGCTCTAACTCTTTAATTTAGAATAGCCACGCCGCTAACACGCAATTGTGAGCATCCTCCGTCTGGACCACCGTGACCTCATGCCGCATCCTCCCGCCACAAAGTGAAAGCGCCGGAGGGGTGGCATGAAGCCGCGATATCTTGTCCTCGCTATCGCATGCCTTGCGGCCTTCGCCGCGCCGAATCTCGTCGGGGCACAAGAGCAGCGGCCACCGGTCAGCCAGTGCCAGGCGATCGCGCAAACCATCCCCAAAGTGACCTTCGCAAGCTTTTCCGGCGCCCCGCCGCTGGTGCCTGCCGTCTCCGAGGGCGAGGACGTCAAACTGACCTTCCTCGGCCATTCGACCTTCGAGATCGATACGCCCGGCGGCATCGTTATCGCAACCGACTATAATGGCTGGTACAGGCCGGCAACGCCGCCCGATGTCGTGACCATGAACAAGGCGCACACGACCCACTATACCCTGACCCCCGATCCCGGCATCAAACATGTGCTGCACGGGTGGAGCGATGTTCCGGAGGAGAAGGCCAACGTGAATCTGGTCGTCGGCGATGCCTATATCCGCAACGTCACGACGGATATCCGCTTCAGCTATGGCCTCGGCGGCTCGCACGAGAACGGCAATTCCATCTTCATCTTCGAGATCGCCGGCCTGTGCATCGGCCATCTCGGCCACCTGCATTACGAACTGACGGATACCCATTATACCGAGATCGGCCGCCTCGACGTCGTCATGGTCCCCGTCGATGGCGGCCTAACCATGGGCGCCGACAGCATGAGCCGCGTCATCAAGCGGCTACGCTCGTCGCTGATCCTACCGATGCACCGGCGCGGCCCGCCGGTCGAAGCCTTCGTCTCGATGTTCGGCAAGGATTTCGACGTCGCCAATGCGCCCGATGACAGCATCATCGTCTCGATGCGTACGCTGCCGAAAAAGCCGCTGATCTATGTGTTGAAGGGCGTGCAGTAAAAAGGCCCCGCGGTTTTCCTAC
This sequence comes from Rhizobium sp. 25PS6, assembly GCF_032464655.1. Lineage (NCBI taxonomy): Bacteria > Pseudomonadati > Pseudomonadota > Alphaproteobacteria > Hyphomicrobiales > Rhizobiaceae > Rhizobium > Rhizobium sp. 25PS6. The sequence goes on along the minus strand of NZ_JAWDIV010000019.1, from coordinate 80,321 downwards.
TTTACAGCGCAGCGCGTCTTTTTAGACGCGCAAAAAGGACGCTGTAGCACTTTGAATTATGCAGGAGCACTGCGCGTCAGGCGAACTGCAGATGGCGCTTGATGCCGACATCCGGCATCTTGTCGTCGTCGAGATTGGCCTTGGCGATCTCCCAGCCGAATTTCAGCTTGTTGCCCGTGGAAACCCAGATCTCGGCATCGTCGACATGGAGGGACAGCATAGTGAGCTTGGGGTCCTTCTTGCCGCCGTCATACCAGGCCGCAACGATCGAGCTCCAATATTCCTCGATCTTGGAGGGGTCAGGATGCACCTCGATCACACCGGCGAGGCAGGCGTGATAGTCGTGATCCTTGCCGATAACGCAGAAATGCGCGCGGCTGCCGGGCTTGATGGCACGCACGATGTCGGCATCGGTCTTGGTGTAGAACCAGATGGTGTTGGTGGTGGGATCGGCATGCGGCGCCATCGGCTGCATGTGCATGTCCAGTCCGGAAATTCCGAGCATGCCGGCATGAACATCGTTGACCTGATCCCAGAGCTGACGTGCTGGATGTTCCTGCGCCTCACTGAGACTTGCCATGACCGTTCCTTTCCGTTGGATGGAGTTCGGTTGAAACGTCATCCCCTCACCTTTGTTCCGAACTGCTTTTTCCTTGAACGGGTGCCGTTTCGCTCTTATAAGGCGGCCCATTCCGAACAATGAGACGTGAACAGGGGTGCCATGGCTGGCCATTCACAGTTTAAAAACATCATGCACCGCAAAGGCCGTCAGGATGCCGTGCGGTCGAAAATGTTCTCCAAGCTTGCGCGCGAAATCACCGTTGCCGCAAAGGCCGGCCTGCCCGACCCGACGATGAACGCCCGCCTTCGCCTGGCGATCCAGAACGCCAAGGCCCAGTCCATGCCGAAGGACAATATCGACCGCGCCATCAAGAAGGCAGCCGGTGCCGACGGCGAAAATTATGATGAAGTCCGCTATGAGGGCTACGGCCCCGGCGGCACGGCGATCATCGTCGAGGCCCTGACCGACAACCGCAACCGCACCGCCTCCAACGTCCGCTCGAGCTTCACCAAGGCCGGCGGCGCTCTCGGTGAAACCGGTTCCGTGTCCTTCTCCTTCGACCATGTCGGCGAAATCACCTACAAGCTTTCCGTCGGCGATGGCGACAAGGTGATGGAAGCCGCGATCGAAGCCGGCGCCGACGACGTCGAGACCGACGAAGACGGCCACTACATCACCTGCGCCTTCGAAGCCCTCGGCGAAGTGGCAAAAGCGCTGGAATCGAGCCTCGGCGAAGCCGAAACCGTCAAGGCCGTCTGGCGCGCCCAGAACAACGTGCCGGTAGACGAGGAAAAAGCCCAGTCGCTGCTGAAACTCATCGACAGCCTGGAAGACGATGACGACGTGCAGAACGTCTATTCCAACTTCGAGGTCTCGGAAGAAGTGCTGGCGAAGCTCTCGGCCTGAATTTCTCAGATGATCTTCGATGGAAAACCCGGCCGTGACGCCGGGTTTTTACTACCAGTCAATGTCCGCGCGCATAAGATGATCGAGGCGCCTCCGGAAAACCCTATGCGGCGGCTCGCATGAAATTTCCCAACCCCGCGAATAGTTCCACGGATTTCAGCCGCGCCTCGATGTCGTGGATCGGCATCGAGATGATCACCTCGTCGGCCTCCGTTTCCTGTAGAAACTCCGTCAGTTTCGCCTCCGCCGTCTTCGGCGAGCCGACCACGGCATAACGCAGCGTGTGTTCGACATTCATCTTTTCCATCGGCGACCAGAAGTCCGCCATATCGGCCACCGGACGCGGGAACGGGCCGCGGACATTGCGGCGCAGATTGACGAACTGCTGCTCAGCGGAGGTGAAATGGTACCGTGCCTCCTCGTCCGTCGCCGCCACCGCGCCCATGACGCCGACCATCACGTAGGGCTTGTCCAGCGTCTCCGAAGGCTGGAAGCGATCGCGGTAGATCGCGATCGCATCGAGCAGCATATCGGGCGCGAAATGCGAGGCGAAGGCATAGGGCAGCCCCAGCATGGCCGCAAGCTGGGCGCTGTAGAGGCTGGAGCCGAGCAGCCAGATCGGGATATGCGAGCCATTGCCGGGAACTGCGAGGATGGCCTGGTTCTCGACCGGCGTACCGAGGAGTTGCTGCAGTTCCACCACATCGTTCGGGAAACTGTTTGCACCGGCTTCGAGATTGCGCCGCAGCGCCTGTGCCGTGCGCATGTCCGTTCCCGGCGCGCGCCCGAGGCCGAGATCGATGCGGCCGGGGAAGAGCGCCTCCAGCGTGCCGAACTGCTCGGCGATAACAAGCGGCGAATGATTGGGCAGCATGATGCCGCCGGAGCCGATGCGAATGCGCTTCGTCGCAGCCCCGACATGGCCGATGACGACGGCGGTGGCGGCGCTGGCGATCCCCGGCATGCCGTGATGTTCGGCAAGCCAGAAGCGCTTGTAACCGAATTCCTCGGCCTTCACAGCCATCCGCGCCGAGCCATCGAGGGATTGGCGCACGCTGCTGCCATCGGCAACGGGGGAAAGGTCGAGTATGGAGAAGGGAACCATGGAAAACCTGCCGGGCAGTTGAACGATGCAGTCTATGTAGGTTCGCGCCCGCACCATTCCAAACCATCCGCGCAAACAAAAAAGGCCGCGCGAGCGCGACCCCTTGTGCAAGATCAGAAGCAATCATTTACCGATGGCGGCGCAGCACATGCACCTCAGCGCTCGGCTGGTGGTGGCCGGCCGGCAGCGTGAAATTGCCGAGCTGGCGATCCATTTCCAGGGCTTCGGTCGCCAGCCGGTGGATCGCCGCTGTCGTCTCCTCGACCATCGAGGCGTTCTGCTGCGTCATCGCGTCGAGTTCGGCAACGGCGCTATTGATCTCGCGCAGCGTATTGGCCTCCTCGCGGGTCGCACTCATGATCTCGTTGATCTGGCCATTGATCGCCTCGACATGGGCGCCGATGCCCGTCAGCGCGACGCCCGCTTTTTCCACCAGCGTAACGCCGCTTTCGACCTCATGCGTCGATTTCTGCAACAGGCTGGAAATCTCCTTGGCCGCACTCGACGAACGCTGGGCCAGCTCGCGCACTTCCATGGCGACGACGGCAAAGCCCTTGCCGGATTCACCGGCGCGCGCCGCCTCGACGCCGGCATTGAGCGCCAGGAGGTTGGTCTGGAAGGCGATGTCGTCGATCACGGAGATGATCGTGTTGATCTGGCGCGAGGAGGCCTGGATTGCCTCCATCGCCGCGATCGTCTCGCGCATGATCTGGCCTGAGCCGGTCGTCTCCTTCTTGGCGTCGCGAGCGATGCGCTCGGCCTGCTCGGCCCGCTCGATCTGCCGGCGGACCGACTGTGTGATGGCACTGATCGCATTCGCCGTCTCGGTGATCGAGCCAGCCTGGCGCTCGGTGCGCCCGGCAAGTTCGTCGGCGCCGGTGCGCATCTCCTCGGAGCCGGCGCGCACCGCCATCGAGTTGCCGCCGATCGCCGTCATGGTTTCGCTGAGTGTCGCCAACGCCTCGTTGAAATTGACGCGCAGGCTTTCGAGTTCGTTCGGGAAGCGGCTATCGATCTGATAGGCGAGATCGCCGTTCGCCAGATGATGCAGGCCCTCGTCAATCGCCTCGACCACCTGCTGCAGCGTCCTGGCCTCGGCCTCGCGCTCGGTCAGATTCTGCTGGCGGTCCTGCTCGGCCTGCAGGCGCGTCTCTTCGCTGGCGGCTTCGAGTTCGCGGCTTTCGATCAGCGAGTGGCGGAAGCGGTCAAGCGCATTGGCCATCGTGCCGATCTCGTCCTTGCGGTTCAGGCTGCCGATTTCGCTGTCGAGTTTGCCGTCGGCGACATCGCGGGTGACGCCGGCAAGCCGCGCAAGCGGCGAAAACAGCAAATTGGTGACGAGCCCGGTCGCGATCGCCATGACGACGAGCACGCCGATGCCGATCATCGTCAGCAGGGTGGCGATCTCGATCGAGCCGGCATTGAGCTCGCTCAACAACACACTCTCGACCACGAGGAAACGGTCGCCGCGATAGTCGATGCCGCGGACATAGGCACGAGCCGCTCCATCCGTCCGGTCGAAATCGGCAACCGTCATCGCCGAACTGGCAAGCGCGCTCTTGATGAAGGTGAAGGGCGTCGCATCGAGCGTCGCAAGCTTGCCGCTTCCGTCGAGGCCGATGGCGGAACCATCGCCGGAGACGATCGCCGCCCGCGCTGTGCTGCCCTGGACGATGCCCTTGGCGAGGATGCCGGTGACGATGTCGTCGCGCACCTTGAAGAGGATGATGCCCTTGGCCGCCCCAAGCTTGACGATCGGCACGGCATAAAAGATCGCCGACTTGCCGCTGCCGGCATCGACGCGAAGGCCGGAAAAGCCTGTCGGCGCGGCGTCATCGGTCGCCTTGGCGGTATTCTCGATCGCCTTGGCGAAAGCGATACCGGCACCGGTCGCCTTCCAGGCGTCCGACTTCAGATTTTCGGCGAAATCATCTTCCTTCTTATAGGAATAGAGCACGGTACCCTCGAGATCGACGATCAGCAGATCGCTGAAGGCCGTATCCTCAAGGTCGCGGGCGACTTCGCCCTGCGTCTTTTCGTGGCTCGAATAATAAAAGCCACTCGGCCCTTCCGGCTTGATGAGCTTCTCGCGCTGGTCGGCGGGGTTGGGATTGCGCGCTATGAAAACCTTCTTCAGCTCGGCACGGGCATCGCCCGCGGTCTTCTCGATCGTCTTCCAGCCGCTCTTCAGATTGGTGATCGACATCTGCAGCGCCTCGATGCGCGCGATGGAATTGGCCTGGTTTTCAAGCTGCGTCAGCTGGTCCTGCAGCATGTCGCCGCGAAAGATCAGCACGCTTTCCTTGGCCTTCAGCGCCTGCTCGTCGGAAATGCGGCTGCTGGCGAAATAGGCAAGAACATCGATGACCGCGATCGACAGCACGGTCAGCAGAATGAATGTGGCGATGACCTTAAAGGACAGGGATTGAAATCTCCGAGCCATGTACGACGAACCCCTTCTGAACACGCCTGCCAAGCGCGGGCACGCAGCGCATGCCTGATCAACTGACCTATAAACAGAACATCGGGGGCTTAAATCTTCGCGAAAAGAAGCCCTCTCGTATTCGATGACTAGAATTCGGGCATCTGTTTTAATTCGCGGTAAATGGCAGGGCCGAAATCCGGGAACGTTTTTGTTTTGTTCACATATCAATGGCAGTTATTTCGCAATCGCTATAGGTTGAACCATGCAAAATACGATTCGCATCGTCGGTATCGATCCCGGGCTTCGCCGCACCGGCTGGGGAATCATCGAGACATCAGGCAATTCCCTGCGGTTTGTGGCATCCGGAACCGTGACCTCCGATGGCGACATGGACCTTGCCTCCCGCCTTTGCCAATTGCACGACGGCCTGGCGGAGATCGTCCACAGCTATAAGCCGGATGAGGCGGCCGTCGAACAGACCTTCGTCAACAAGGATGCGGTGGCGACCCTGAAGCTTGGTCAGGCCCGCGGCATTGCCATGCTGGTACCGGCGCGCGCCGGGCTGCCGGTCTCCGAATATGCCCCTAACGCCGTGAAGAAGGCCGTCATCGGCGTCGGCCATGGCGAAAAGCAACAGATCCACATGATGCTGAAGATCCTGATGCCGAAGGTCGAATTCAAGGGCAACGACGCCGCCGACGCCTTGGCGATCGCCATCTGCCATGCGCATAATCGCGGCAGCAACCGAATGCGGCAGGCATTGGCCGGATAGCTTGTTCTTGACTTGTTCCATTGGTAAGGATAATTCTTACTTTGAAGGAGCAACAAGATGCGAGTTACGTCCAAAGGCCAGGTCACTATTCCTCGTGATCTCAGGGAACTTGTCGGCATCGAGGCCAATAGCGAGGTCATTTTCTCGATAGAGGGCGGCAAGCTCGTTCTCTCGCCGAAGAACGGCAAGCAGGAGATCGAGGATCGGGGTCGCCTGGATCGTTTTATACAGACGATCCGTCGTCTCGAGGGCACTGGCGATCAGGAGATCGATGCCGAAGACCTTATGTCGATGACCCGTGATCGCTGATGGCCACACTTGTCGATACGAACATACTTGTCGATCTGGCCGTGGTCGGTTCGGACTGGCACGGTTGGTCGCGGCGAAGGATGCTTGACGTCTTCAAAGACGGTCCTGTCCTCATAAACCCAGTCATCTATTCCGAATTTTCCGTTCGGTACGACGACGTGGACGAAGTCGATCGACTGCTGCCGCAGGTTGAATTCCGCCGCGAGAATCTGCCTTGGCCGGCTGCATTCGCCGCTGCTGCGGCCTTCCGGCTTTACCGTCGCGCTGGTGGTGGGCGCGAACGGATACTGCCCGATTTCTTCATCGGCGCGCATGCGGCGATAAGGGGCTACAGAATTTTGACCCGCGATCCCAGCGGATACCGCTCCTATTTCCCCTCCGTTGACCTTATAACCCCCGAAACGCATCCCTGAGAGACCGCGACCCATGATCGGCAAGCTGAAAGGCACCATAGACGAGATCGGCGAAGACTATGTGCTCGTCGACGTGCACGGCGTTTGCTACGTCGCCCATTGCTCGGCCCGCACCCTGTCCAAGCTCGGCTCGGCCGGCGAGGCCTGCGTGCTCTACATCGAGACCTATGTGCGCGAGGACCAGTTGAAGCTCTTCGGCTTCATGACGGCGCTGGAGCGGGAATGGTTCAACCTGCTCCAGAGCGTCCAGGGCGTCGGCGCCAAGGTGGCGCTCGCCGTGCTCTCGACGCTGACGCCAGGCGAACTTGCCAATGCGATCGCCCTGCAGGACCGCGCCGCCGTCTCGCGTGCGCCAGGCGTCGGTCCCAAAGTGGCGATGCGCCTCGTCACCGAGCTCAAGAACCGGGCGCCGGCCTTTGCCGGGGAAGCGATCAATATCGCCCTCAAGCAGGAACTCGGCGAAGGGGTCGCGGCCGCGCCTGTCGCCGATGCGGTTTCCGCGCTGACCAACCTCGGCTATTCCCGCGACCAGGCGGCGAACGCGATTGCCGCGGCAATGAAGACGGCAGGCGACGGCGCCGATAGCGCCAAGCTGATCAGGCTGGGATTAAAGGAACTGGCGCGTTGATCTCCTTGAATATATCGCAATTCCTTACTAAACTCGAATGGTAAGGAGATCCGCATGAATATCTACTACGGTACGATGACATCGAAGGGCCAGACAACAATCCCGGCTGAAGTTCGTGAATTGCTGAATCTGAAGTCCGGAGACAGGATCCGCTACATCAACCGCGATGGCGAAATCATCATGAAAGCCAAGAACAAACGCGCCATCGACCTTGCAGGCAAGTTTCACGATCCGAACCGACCGACGATCACTTTGACGCAAATGGACGAGGCGATTGGGGAAGCCATCGCCGATCACGTGACTAGTGCAAGATGATTGGCCTCGACACCAATATTATGCTGCGCTTCCTCCTGAAGGACGATGTCGTCCAGACGGAGAAGGTCACAACGCTCTTCGCGAGCCTGTCCGATACGGCACCCGGCTATATCAGTTGCATCACGCTGATGGAATGCGCGTGGTTCTTGAGACAACGGATCAAGCTGAAGAGAGAACAGATCATGGAGGCGATTTCGGACTTGTTGGACTCGGCCGACCTGATCCTTGAAGATGAAAGAGTAGTCGAGGAGACGCTCGCAATCATGGTGCGGACGAATGCAGAATTCGCAGATGTCTTCATCGCCCTTCGTAATCGTGATGCGGGCTGCGTGACAACCAGGACATTTGATGCCCAAGCCGCAAAAACCATACCTGGAATGGAACTTTTGACATGAGCGAATCCGCCCGCCTGATATCGCCGGAAAAGCGGGGCGAAGACCTTGATATCACGTTGCGCCCGCAATCGCTGGACGAGTTCACCGGCCAGGCGGAGGCGCGCGCCAATCTCAAAGTCTTCATCGAGGCGGCGAAAAACCGCGGCGAAGCGCTGGACCATGTGCTCTTCGTCGGGCCGCCCGGCCTCGGCAAGACGACGCTGGCGCAGATCATGGCCAAAGAGCTCGGCGTCAACTTTCGCTCGACGTCGGGCCCGGTTATCGCCAAGGCCGGCGATCTCGCTGCCCTGCTCACCAATCTCGAGGAGCGTGATGTGCTCTTCATCGACGAAATCCATCGCCTCAATCCGGCCGTCGAGGAAATCCTCTATCCGGCCATGGAAGATTTCCAGCTCGACCTGATCATCGGGGAAGGCCCTGCCGCTCGCTCGGTGAAGATCGACCTGTCAAAATTTACGCTGGTGGCGGCCACCACCCGCCTCGGCCTGTTGACGACGCCGCTACGCGACCGTTTCGGCATTCCGGTGCGCCTGAGCTTCTACACCGTCGAGGAGCTGGAACTGATCGTGCGCCGTGGCGCGCGGCTGATGAACCTGCCGATCACCGAGGAGGGCGCCCGCGAAATCGCAAGACGCGCCCGCGGCACCCCGCGCATCGCCGGCCGGCTGCTGCGGCGCGTGCGCGACTTCGCCGAGGTGGCAAGAGCGGAAGCCGTCACCCGCGAGATCGCCGACGAGGCGCTGACCCGCCTGCTGGTCGACAATGTCGGCTTCGACCAGCTCGACAAACGTTACCTCAACATGATTGCCGTCAATTTCGGCGGCGGCCCGGTCGGCATCGAAACCATCGCCGCTGGCCTTTCGGAGCCGCGCGACGCGATTGAAGACATCATCGAGCCCTACATGATCCAACAGGGTTTCATCCAGCGCACGCCACGCGGCCGTGTTCTGACCGCAATCGCGTGGAAACATCTGGGAATGCAACCGCCCAAGGATATGGAGGCTGCGCAGTTCCGGCTGTTCCAGGAGGACAACTGAGTGATCACCCGCCGCGGATTTTTCAAGGTTCTGGGCGGCGGTGTCGCAGGCGTCATGTCGCTCGGTGGTTACGCCTTCGCCTATGAACCGCTCGCGCGGCTCGCCATCACCCGCTATCGGCTGACGCCGCCCGGATGGACGCCAGGGCTCAAGCTGCGCGTCGTTGCGCTCGCCGATCTCCATGCCTGTGAACCCTGGATGTCGGCAAGCCGCATTGCCGCGATCTGCCACAGGGCGAATGAACTCGAAGGCGACGTCACCGTCCTGCTCGGCGATTACGCCGCCGGCATGAACATGGTGACGCAGTACGTGCATTCGAGCCAATGGTCGAAGGCGCTCGCCACCTTGCGGGCCCCTCTCGGCGTCCATGCGGTCATGGGCAACCATGATTGGTGGGAAGATAGGACCGCCCAGAAGAACGGCGGGATGGAAACATTCGGACATCGGGCTCTCGCCGACGTCGGCATCCCGGTCTATGGCAACCGCGCCGTTCGGCTCGAAAAGGATGGCCGCGGCTTCTGGCTGGCAGGCCTCGAAGATCAGCTGGCGCTGCTGCCCGGCAGGAAATGGCGTCGCACGCAGATGCGCGGCCTCGACGATCTCGAGGGAACGATGGCTCAGGTTACAGACGATGCGCCCGTCATTCTGCTCGCTCATGAGCCCGATATCTTTCCACGCGTGCCCGAGCGTGTCTCGCTGACGCTATCGGGCCACACCCATGGCGGACAGATCCGCCTCCTCGGCCGTTCGCCGATCGTCCCCTCGCGTTACGGCAACCGCTATGCCTATGGCCATATGATCGAGGAGGGGCGTAATATCATCGTTTCCGGCGGCCTCGGCTGCTCCATCGCACCGGTGCGCTTCGGCGTGCCGCCGGAAATTGTCGTCATCGATCTTGGATAAGAATGGCATGGCCAAGCGCACTCTCATCCGCCTGAATGCGGGCGGTGAGCGTTTCAACTATCGCATCGCCGGCCTCGGCTTTCGCGACGGCCACGTGCTCGTCCATCGCGCCGTGCATGAGCCCTTCTGGACCTTTCCAGGCGGCAGGGCGGAAATCGGTGAGACGTCGGAGGAAACGCTCAAACGGGAGATGATGGAGGAACTGGGCGTTGAGGTGACCGTCCATCGGCTGCTGTGGATCGTCGAGAACTTCTTCCGCTACGAACAGCGCGACTGGCATGAACTCGGTCTCTATTACTTGATGGACCTCCCGCCGGAATTCCCCTTTTTGTCCGGCGAGATCATCCATCGGGTCGAGGACGGCGATAACCATCTCGAGTTCAAATGGGTGCCGGCAACGCGTAATGCCCTGTGCGCACTCGACATCCCGCCCTATTTCATCGCCGATGAAATCGAAAACCTTCCCGTTGTGCCACGTCATCTCGTCTGGCGGGACGGCGATCTCGACGGCAAAGACTGATGTTACGGCGCCCGGTGCTGTAGCCAAAAGCGCTTAAAGAGGAGATGCGCCGATGCCGACCTTCGATCCTGTCAGGCCATTCCGCAAACTTGCCTATAACAACGCCCTTGCCAACCGCCGGCTGCTTCAGGCCTGCGCGACATTGAAGCCCGGCGAATTCGAAGGGCCGCGCACCAGCTTCTTCCCCTCGATCAAGAAAACCTTGAACCATATCATCACGGTCGACTGGTTCTATGTCGACGGCCTTGAAGGCGGCACGCTCGGGCTCAAGGCGTTCGAGGTAGACGAACCGTTCCGTGACGTTTCCTCGCTGGCAGAAGCGCAGGCGAAGGTCGATCAGCGCCTGACGGCGCTTTGCGAGGCCCTGACGCCGGAGAGGCTCACCTCGACCATCAGCCTCCATCGCGGCGACCGCATCCAAGAGGAGCGGATGGAGGACGTGCTGGCCCACCTCTTCCAGCATCAGACCCATCATCGAGGACAGGTGCACGCGATGCTCTCCGGCACCAGCGTCGCTCCGCCGCAACTCGACGAATTCATCGTTGCCGACGATGCCCGGTTCCGCGGCAGCGAGCTTACAGATCTCGGCTGGAGCGAAGAGAAGCTGATGCGTTAGCGCGCCCTATCGGACGCGCAGGGCGCTCTAGGTCTCAATTTGCTGCATGTCTTGGCCCCAAAAGCGCTGTACGCTTTTGCGTCACACGCATTAATTCTGCAGCCGTCTCTTCAGCCCGTCGATGATGGTCTTGGTGAGCAAGTCGTAATTTTCGTCGAAATGATGATCGCCGGGCAGCTCGATGACCTCGGCGCCGCTATCCCTAACCGCCGGACAGGCGACATCGTCATCGTCGTCCTTGCCGTAGATGCATTGCACGAGCTTCGGATCGATGTTCTTCAGATCGCCGACGGGATCGCCTCCCGCCCCTTCCGTCTTCTGGCCGAGCCAGCCGAGAACGGAGATGACGTAGTCCACTTGGTGCGAAAGCGACAGCAGCGACAATTGCGCCACCGCCGACTTTTCCGCTGGTTTGAGGAGCTGATAGGTGGCGGGCACGACATCGGCACCGAAGGAATAACCGACGAGCAGCACGTGCTTCACCTTCCACTGCTTGCGATAGAAATCGATGATCTTCGAAAGATCGGCAGCGGTCTCCTCCGGCTTGCGCTCGGACCAGAAATAGTGGAGCGAATCGACGCCGACGACCGGAATACCTTCCTTCTGCAGCGTGCCGCCGACCTCCTTGTCGATGTCGCGCCAGCCGCCGTCGCCGGAATAGATCACCGCCATCGTATCGAAGGCCGGCGTTGCCTCGAGCACCGCCAGCGGCAGGCCAAGCGGATTGCCGAAAGCGCCGGAGGCGGTGACGAGATCGTCGAGCGTGTCGGCAAACGCCGTCTGCGCATCGTCGGTGGAATCGCGGATCTCGATCTCGTCATGGGCGTTCTTCAGCGCCTCGGCGTGCGCCCGGCCATCCTTGTTTGCATCAGGCGTAAAGACGGTAATGATCGGGTCCGGCAGGATGCCGTCGCTAAGACCATAGACCGTGCGTTCGCCGACCACCTGCTTGGACGCCGGCGTGCAAAGCTCCTTGGCAAGCGGAATGCCGGCGACCGGATTAACGGCAAGTGTCTGGCCGATGGTCGCATCCGGTGTTTGCGCGGCGATCGCCAGCGCCAAGGCCCCACCCTCGCCGATGCCGGCGACGATCGGCAGGTGATAGGCGCTGTTGCCGGTCGCGCGCTGCACCTGCTGGCTCAGCGATTCGATGTCCGACACCATATAGACGCAGCCGTCGTTGAGGCTGACGTCGTAGCGGCTGAGCGCCTGGATATAGGATGGAAAGTCGACGCCGATGACGACGGCGCCTTCGGCGACCAACCTGTCGGCTTCGCCCTTCTCATAGTCGCCCCAGCCAGCGGCATCCGAGATCAGCATTACCGTGCCCTTCACCTCCCCTTCCGGCAGGAAGATGTGCGGCGACGGGATGAGCCCGGTTTCGAAGCTCTGCGTGGTCTCCTCGGCGGCATCAGCCGGTGCGGCCGCGAGCATGCAGGCGCATGCCGTGGCAAGAAGGATTGTCCTGATCATTTTCTCACTACCCCTTTCAATCCGCCCCCAATCAGAAATGTCGCGTCCATCAACGCGATCATCGGATTGCCTCCTCCGGAGACCGCAAGATAGCGCGGTTGCCAGTGCGGATGAAACTTGGATTTGAATGCCCGAAGGCCTTTGAAGTTATAAAAGCGCTCGCCGTGTTCGAAGACGGTGCTGCCGATGCGGTCCCAGACGGGCGCCGCCTCGCGTTTCGACATGCCGGAGAGCGGTGCCATGCCGAGATTGAAGTGGGTGAAACCCTGCCCGCGCAGATATTCCATGATCTGCACGAAGAGAAAGTCCATCGAGCCCTTCGGCGCGTCCGGCGAGAAGCGCATGAGATCGATCGTGCCCTCCTGTCTGGATTCGGTCACGAGGATATTGGCGAAGGCGACAATCCTGCCGTCCTTTTTCAGGATGCCGACCGGCTGCGAGGAGACGTAATCGGAATCGAAGGCGCCGAGCGAGAAACCCTTTTCCTTGGCGTTGTGATGCTCGAGCCAGGCCGTCGAAACGGCGGCCAGATCATCGATGACCGACGGCACGTCCTGCGGTTCGACGACAGCGAATTCCAGCCCGTCGCGCTGGGCGCGGCTTGCGGTCTGGCGAAGGTTCGCCCATTTGCCGCCCTTCATCTCGAAGGTCCTGAGATCGGCCACCGCCAGTTCGCCGAGCTTGAAGGCGCGAAGGCCGGCATCGGCGCAATGGGACAGCAGCGCCGGCGATATCTGGTAGAACACGGCCCGGCAGCCGGCGGCACGCGCCGCTTCGACGAAACGCCAGACGAGTTCCTGCACGGCGCGATGGTCGCCGACCGGATCGAACAGCGCGATCCAGGAGCGGCCCTGTCGGCCATACATGATGAAGGCATCGCCGTTTTCGGAGAACATGATGCTCTTGTCGCCCATGCGCACCAGATTGGCGTCGGCATTGCCCTGCTTCATGACGATCTCGACGGCACGCGCCAGCGCCTCGTCCGTCGCCTGCTCCGGTCGGAAGGCGGCCGGCCGGAGCAGGCTGAAGACGGCGATCGCCGACGAGATGATGGTGATGCCGAGCACGGCGCGCAGCCCGCGCGGCGCCTCGGCGGTGAATTCGAACTGCCACCAGAGCTGGTTGCTGTATTCGACGTCGCGATAGACGAAGAGCAGGATGACGACGGCGCCGACGACGATCACGGCGATCGCCATCAGCCAGGACGCCGTCAGCGCCTGGTTGAGCAGCGAGGCCTGGCGGGTAAAGAGCCGGCGGCTGACGAAGAGCCCGAAGATGAGGAAGGCGAGAAAAGCGGCTTCGACGAGCGCGACCGCCTTCAGCAGCGACAAAGTCAGCGCGGCAAGCGCCGAGAACACGGCCACCCACCAGGCGCCATCGAGCCGTTGGCCGAGGCCGCGCGCGGCGACAACGAGGGCCAGCCCCAGCAGGCTGGAGAGAAAATGCGCTCCTTCGACCATCGGCAGTGGCAGATAGTTGGAGAGGAATTCGAGGTTCTGGTCCGGCGTCGGCGTGACGCTTGAAAACACCAGCATGACGCCGAGCAGCAGTGCGAGAGCCGACAGCAGCTGCGGCATCAGCCGCCCGCCGATGCGCCGCATGCTGGAGGCGGCCGGATGGTCGACGAAGCGCCGCAGCTCCGCCGCCGAGACCGCGAGCACGGCGATCAGCAGCGGCAGCACATGGTAGACCAGCCGGTAGAGCACCAGCGATCCGAGCACGGCATCGATGTTCACCGCGCTGCCGAGCGAGGCGATGATCACGGTCTCGAACACGCCGAGCCCGGCCGGAACGTGACTGAGCACGCCGAGACCGACGGCGATCGCATAGACGGCGAGAAAGACCGGCCAGCCGATGGCCGTCTGCGGCAGCAGCACATACAGTACCGACGCCGAGGCGGCGATATCGAAAGCGGTGACGAGGAACTGCCGCGACCAGGTACGCGAATCCGGCAGGCGGATTGCCACAGGCCCAAGATCGAGCACGCGCCCGTCACGGCCGATAATCATCACCGCGCCCAGAATGGCGACGATCGAACCGGCGATCAACCGCAGGAGGAAGGCGCTGACCCCGATCAGCGGACCGATCTCGTCGGCGATGACGATGAGGGCGATCGCCGCAACGCCCGCGAGCCCGAGACCGAAGGACAGCGTGACGAAGGCGATGATGCGGCCGATATCCTCCGGCGAGAGCCCGAGGCGGGTATAGGCGCGGTAGCGGATCGCACCACCCGAAAGCGCGCCGAAACCGGCGGTATTGCCGACGGCATAGGCACTGAACGCCGTCAGCGCCACATGCGGAAAGGGCAGCTTCTTGCCGATGTACTCGATGGCGTTGAGATCGTAGAAGATCAGCGCGAGGAAACTGAGCGCCGTGAAGAACAACGCAAGCAGGATCGCGCTCGGCCTGGTGGCGGCCAGCGCACCGACGACGTCGTCATAGCGCACCTCGTTGGTGAGCTGCATGATCGCGTAACCGACGAGGCAGAAGACCACGAGTGACGCGGCTGCCAACAGCGGCGTTCTGTACCGTCTGAATAGCCCGCCGAAAGAAAACCCGTCCGTTTCTTCAGTCTCTTCCAAATTGCCGTGCCCCGACATTCTCGTACCTGCTGTAACTGCCAGCTTGGCGGGAACCATTTCAGATGACGTAACATGAGAGGCATATAAGCTCTATGAAGCCATGCCGCCGCTACCCCAGCCCCGCCGCCTGCGCCTCAATCATCCTCAATTGGGGCGAATTTGCGCAGGCGGGCGTCGCGGCACATTGCATTTTCGTAAGCTTCGGCAGAGCCTTGCGCTCGATCGAGAGTTGAGAGGCGGGAGAAAAATTCGATATGCAGGATGGTTCGGCCTTCGTGATGCTTGCCCTCGGCCGCCTGCTGCTCGGCGGCCTCTATGTCGCTGGCGGCGTTCATCATTTTTTCGTCATCGTGCCGCTGACCGACGCGATCGAAGCCCGCGGCGTCCCTTTTGCGAAAGGAGTGCTGGTCTTCGGCAGCATGTTCCAGATCGTCGCCGGCATCCTGCTGATGCTCGGCCTCTTCGTGACGGCAGCGGCATTCGGTCTCATCATCTTCACGCTGGCGGCCACCGTCATGCTGCTGAATTTCTGGGACATGCAGGGAACGGCGCGCGACAGCGCGATCAATAGCTGGAAAACCAACCTGGCGATCATCGGCGGCCTGCTGATCGCAGCCGCCGGCGCGATGTAAGGCGGTTCATGCCGCCGGCTCGGCGCGCCCGCCCGCACATGCGCGGCGTAGCGCGCGACGGCAGCATCCACCTCCGCGTCGCGATCGCCCGCCACCTGCACCGTCGGCTCGGCTATGATGGCGGGCGCTCTACAGCGCCACGCGTCTTTTCGAGAGCCGCAGGGCGCTGCAGCACTTCATTGTTTCAGGATTTCGCGGCCGGCTTTTCCACATGGCCGCCGAAGCCCGCGCGCATCGCCGACAGCACCTTATTGGCGAATTCGTCATTGTCGCGCGAGGAGAAACGGCCGTAGAGCGCAGCACTCAGCACCGGCGTCGGCACGCTTTCGTCAATTGCCGCCATGATGGTCCAGCGGCCTTCGCCGCTGTCCGAAACCCGGCCTGCATATTTGGCCAGTGCCGGATCGGCATGCAGCGCATCGGCTGTGAGATCGAGCAGCCAGGAGGTGATGACGCTGCCGCGGCGCCAGACTTCGGCGACATCCTGCAGGTTGAAGTCGTATTGGAAATGTTCCGGATGGGCGAGCGGCGCGGTTTCCGCATCCGCCTCGTGCGAGGCAGCGCCGATATTGGCATGTTTCAGAATATTGATACCTTCGGCATAGGCAGCCATCAGGCCGTATTCGATGCCGTTATGCACCATCTTGACGAAATGACCGGCACCATGCGGGCCACAATGCAGGTAACCCTGTTCCGCGGTGCTGACCGCGGCCGCTTCGGGGCTCCGGTTCGGCGAGGCTTCGGTCTTGCCGACGCCGGGCGCCAGCGTCGCGAAGATTGGGGAAAGATGTTCGACGACGCCCTTCTCGCCGCCGATCATCAGGCAATAACCGCGCTCAAGGCCGAAGACGCCACCGCTGGTGCCGACATCGACATAGTGGATGCCCTTGGTGATGAGGTCGGCGCCGCGGCGGATATCGTCATGATAATAGGAGTTGCCGCCGTCGATGACGATATCGCCATTCTCAAGCAACGGCACCAGGCTCGCCAGTACCTTGTCGACGATCGCCGCCGGCAGCATCAGCCAGATCGCGCGCGGATGGGCGAGCTTCGAGACGAATTCCGCGAGCGAAGCACTGCCGGTCGCGCCGAGGCCTGCGAGCTCGGCAACGCTTTCCGGCCTTGCGTCGTAGACAACGCATTCGTGACCGCCTCGCATCAAGCGCTGGACCATATAATTGCCCATGCGGCCCAAACCAACCATGCCAAGCTGCATAATGAATCTCCTGGAAACCGAAATGAAGTATCGAATCCGGAAATTAGCACCCGCGGTGTGACAGGCAAGCGAAGTCTCGGTCATATTGACGAATGCGACTATTGCGCCTCGCGCACCAGATGCACGATACCAGCCGGATTGACGATCCAGGCGCCGCGCAGATCCTCCGGCAACGCCTCGATCGGATCGCAGCGAATGACACCGGCCCTTTCGAGATGCGCGGCAGCCCTCTCGAGATCCGGTGTCATCAACTCCAGCCAGAGCTCGGCCTGGCTCATCGCCGGCACCTCGTCGATCCAGAGCCGGATCGGCCCGAGAGCGAACAGCGCCGCATCCCCTTCGCCGATCTGCTTGAGGCCGATGACATCGCGATAGAAGTCGACCGTCGCCTGATACTGGTGCGGCGGCACCTTCATCGCAATATCGACGCCGCCATAAAGAAGTTCCGTCATGAGCTTTCTCCTCAAACGTCCGGCGCGCTGGCCGGCTCGCCCTTCATTTCGCTGAGGAACATGCCCTCGCGCAGATTGATGCCATATTCGACGAAGGCCTTCATGCTGCAGAGCATCTGCGTCCAGCCTTCGCAGTTGAGATAGGTGCCGCGCCGGCCGGCCTCGTCCTCGCGCCAGCCGCTCTCCGCAATCGTCACCAGCGTGCCACCATCCTCCAGCGCCTTGAAGTCCATCTCCACCAGCGTCTTGTACGTCGCCTTGTCTTCGCCAGTGCCGCCATCCCAGCGCAGCACGATGCGGCTTTCCGGCACCAGATCGACGACCTCGACCGGCGCATCCTTCCACCAGGTCACCGTCGTGCCCTTCACAAGCGGCGCGCTCGCTCCGCCGATCGTGGTGAAATAGCTGCTGAGTTTCTTCGGGTTGACGACGGCGTCGAAAACCTCGGCGACGGGGCGGCCGATACGGCCGGAAACGCGGATTCCAAGAGACATGACACTTCTCCTCTTCTCCAGTGGGTCTGTTCCATTGTGTTTGGCGCCATTATGTTATAAAAACATAACATGTCAAGCGAATCAACTGACGACCCCGTTTTCAAGGCGCTGGCGCATCATCGCCGCCGCGAAATCCTCGATCTGCTCAAGGACGGCCCTCGAACCACAGGGGCCCTTTGCGAGATGTTTCCGGAGATGGATCGCTGTACGGTGATGCAGCATCTGAAGGTACTGGAAGAGGCTGACCTGCTCATTGCCAGGAAGGAAGGCCGCGAGCGCTGGAACCATCTGAACAGCCTGCCGATCAAACACATCTATGACCGTTGGATCAGCGCCTATGCCGGCCATTCCCTGTCGATTCTCGACCGGCTGAAGGGCGACCTCGAGGGGCAGTCCGAATGATGATCCAGCCGCCCCACAGCTTGCCGGTCGGTCAGCCGAAGACTTATGCTGGCGAAAACGGCACGGGATCAGGCAGATGACGATATCGGGAGCCGGCATACGCCGCATGCGGCTGCTGCGCAGCATGAAGCAGGGGCACCTCGCCGAACTCCTCGGCGTCAACCAGGCGACGGTCTCACGCTGGGAGCGTAATCAGCTCGCTCTCTCGCCCGAACAGGCCATCAAGCTGGAACGGATTTTCGCCTCCCCGCAACATGCAGCAGTCGACGCGGCGCTGAAGCGGCTGGTCGAGGATTCCGTCCGGCCGGCGCATCTGATCTGCGACCGCACCCACCGGCTGCTCTCCGCCTCTCGCCCACGACAGGCGGAGTGGCGGGCGCCGCTCGGCGCCTTTCTCGGCCGTTCTCTGTTCTCTTATGCCTCCGCCGAAATCGCCGCCGCCGAGCAGTCGCTGAAGGAGCGCGGCTGGCATGAGGGCAGGCTCTCGTCGCTGACCCTCGATACCGGCGCCAACGGCAATGCGCTGCTGCCGATCGCAGCCGGCCGCGTGACCTGGGAACGGATCATGCTTTCCGATGGCAGCGCCGGCCGCCTTGTTACGACCATCGGCTAAGCCTCAAGCTTTCCTCCACGCCCATGCATAATTTATGCGTTGTCCGGAGACGTCAGTCTTTATAGCGTCCGCCGCCGAACGGTCAGGGGACGAAGTGATGACGATATTGGTAACGGGAAGTGCCGGCCATCTCGGCGAGGCGCTGATGCGAACTTTGAGGGCGGAAAGCTGCTGGGTGCGCGGTATCGATATCAAGCCCTCGGCTTTTACCGACATGGTCGGCTCGATCAATGATCGCGCCTTCGTCCAGCAGACGATGTTAGGCATCAGCCACGTCATCCATGCCGCGACGCTGCACAAGCCGCATGTGGCAACCCACGACAATTACGATTTCCTCGAGACCAATATCGCCGGCACACTGAACCTGCTCGAAGAAGCCGTCGCCGCAGACGTTGTCAGCTTCGTCTTCACCAGCACCACCAGTACCTTCGGTGCAGCACTGACCCCGGCTGCCGGCAAACCGGCGGCATGGGTGACCGAGGACGTGCTTCCCGTCGCGAAAAACATCTACGGCGTGACGAAACTTGCCGCCGAAGGTCTGTGCGAACTCTTCGCCCGCAAATCCGGCCTGCCGGTGGTCATTCTCAGAACGTCGCGCTTCTTCCCCGAAAACGACGACGATCCTGACATTCGCAACCGCTATTCGGCAGAGAATGCCCAGGCCAACGAGCTTCTTCACCGCCGCGTCGATATCAGCGACGTGGTCGGCGCTCATCTGCTGGCGCTCGAAAAGGCGCCGTCGATCGGCTTCGGCCGCTACATCGCCTCCGCCACGACGCCGTTTTCGGCAAGTGATCTCGCCGCGATCCGGCGCGATGCGCCTCACGTCGTCGAACGACTGTTCCCAGGTGCAGGCGCCCTTTACGCATCACGCGGCTGGAAAATGTTCCCGACACTCGACCGCGTCTACGTCAACGAACGCGCAAGGCGGGAGCTCGGCTGGCAGCCGCGATATGATTTCCGTTTCGTGCTCGATTGCCTGCGCGACAACAAGGAATGGCGAAGCCCTTTGGCGCTGAATGTCGGCTCCAAGGGCTATCACGACGAGGTCTTCGCCGAAGGGCCGTACCCGGTATGCCAAGGACAAGACGTCGATCGCCGCTGAGAGCGAAATCGTTGCTCTTTCCGACAAGAACCTTCCTGATGCTCGCTGTCGATCCGGCGTCTTCGCTGAAAATAGAAGAAAAGGGTGCGATCCACGACCACCGATGGATGTTTACGATCCTGGGTGCCTACAAACGTAGGTGGGCGCCGTGTGTCCAGGCCCACGGGCCTGGCCAGGGACAGCTCCCTTTGGATCGAGTATGGCCCCAGGGATTGTGGTTCCTGTCGAGAGGCGCAGACCGCATGCCGATATATAAGGTCGTTTGCGCCGACGCGCCAGTGGCAGCAGCAAGCCGTCCTTATTTAATTGAGATCAATTGAGTTCGGGGGCGGACCGGCCGTTCAGCTTGTCGGTGATGCCGCGGATGCGGCTCGAAACCTCACTGAGCGCCGCGGCTAGGTTTTCCTCGGTGCGGGCGGTCGCTGCAAGCACCGTATCGCGGTTGCCGCGCAGCGTCTCGAGCTCGGATTCCAATCCGGCGACGCGGCGCGTCAGTTCGGAAATTTCATCCACAACCATGATGCCGGCCATGACGGTGATCCTGAGATCGCCGATTTCCCCGAACTGATCCTTGAGATGGCCGACATACCCGTCGAAGCGGTTGGCGAGATCGGTCAGGTGATCCTCCTGCCCTTCTTCGCAGGCCATGCGATAGGCCTTGCCGTCGATAGTAACCGTCACCTGCGCCATGCGAAACTCTCTCTCATCAGCGATCCAGAACCGCGCGGATCGTTTCCATGGCCGTCACCAGCCGCCGCGAGACCTCGCGATTGACCTCTTCCAGCCGGTTGGCGCGGAATTCGGCCTGGTCGAGCTCCTGCGCCAGCCGGGAGCGATCGGCATGCACGCGCCGCACCTCGCCCTCGATCTCGCCCTGCTCGCGCTGGCGCTCGACGCGCATGTCGACGGCGTTTTCGAGGCTCGATATCGCCTGTCTCAATTCGTTGAGCGCTGCTTCCATGGTTTTGCCTGTGGGCATCATGTCTTTCCGATTCCCGCGCAGGATCCGCGAATCGGCACGCCGCGCCGATCCTGCGTTTTCAAAAGGATATGCCGCTCGTAAACGGCCCGTCAATAAATCCTGTCACTTGCCCACCGGCCTATCCTGTGGATGAGCGTTTTACACATGTCCGCCACATCAGATTCGTCATTTGTACAATCGCGCGATCAAATGTCAAAAATCGCCGCTGCACGCCCGGATTTGGCCTGCCATTTATTGACTTGCCCGTCCCAACTGCTATGTCTCTGCCGCTTTCACTCGATGGTCTTGGAGGCTCGAGGCCATCCCCCGACACCCGGAACTTGCGGAAAAGCCATGACCTCTCCCGAACAACACGACCGGATGGCGAATGCGATCCGTTTTCTCGCCATGGACGCCGTTGAAAAGGCGAACTCCGGCCACCCGGGCATGCCGATGGGCATGGCTGACGTGGCGACGGTCCTGTTCACCAAATATCTGAGGTTCGATCCGAAGAAGCCGCACTGGCCGAACCGCGATCGCTTCGTGCTGTCGGCCGGCCATGGCTCGATGCTGCTCTATTCGCTGCTGTATCTGACCGGCTATCCCGATATGACGATCGAGGATCTGAAGCAGTTCCGTCAGCTCGGCTCGAAAACCGCCGGCCATCCGGAATACGGTCATGCCACAGGCATCGAAACGACGACCGGTCCGCTCGGCCAGGGTATCGCCAATTCCGTCGGCATGGCGATTGCCGAACGCAAGCTGCGCGAGGAGTTCGGCTCCGATCTCCAGGATCACTATACCTATGCGATCTGCGGCGACGGCTGCCTGATGGAAGGCATCAGCCACGAAGCCATCGCGCTCGCCGGCCACCTGAAGCTCAACAAGCTCGTCCTGTTCTGGGATAACAACTCGATCACAATCGACGGCGCCGTCTCGCTGTCGGATTCCACCGACCAGGTCGCCCGCTTCAAGGCGGTACACTGGAACACGATCGAGATCGACGGTCACGATCAGGCCGCCATCGCCGACGCGATCGAAGCGGCCCACAAGTCCGACCGCCCGACCTTCATCGCCTGCAAGACGATCATCGGCTTTGGCGCCCCGAACAAGCAGGGCACCCACAAGGTTCATGGCAACCCGCTCGGCGCCGAGGAAATCGCCGCCACCCGCAAGGCGCTGAACTGGGAATCCGAAGCCTTCGTCATCCCGTCTGATGTGCTCGACAGCTGGCGTGCAGCCGGCGCTCGCTCGGCCGACCTCGTCAAGTCCTGGGAAGACGGTCTTGCCAAGGCTCCGGCCAGGGCCGAGTTCACCCGCCGCATGGCAGGCGATCTGCCGGAAGGCTTCGACGCCGCGATCAGCGCATACAAGAAGAAGCTCGCCGAGACCAAACCGACGGTTGCGACCCGCAAGGCTTCGGAAGACGCGCTCGAGGTCATCAACGGCTTCCTGCCGGAAACGCTCGGCGGCTCCGCCGACTTGACGCCGTCGAACAACACCAAGACCAGCCAGATGCATTCGATCACCCCGACGGATTTCGCCGGTCGTTACATGCATTGGGGCATCCGCGAGCATGGCATGGCGTCTGCTATGAACGGCATTGCGCTGCATGGCGGCCTCATCCCCTATAGCGGCGGCTTCCTGATCTTCTCGGATTATTGCCGCCCGCCCATCCGCCTTGCTTCGCTGATGGGCATCCGCGTCATTCACGTCCTGACGCATGACTCGATCGGCGTCGGCGAAGACGGCCCGACGCACCAGCCGGTCGAGCAGCTCGCCGGTCTGCGCGCCATCCCGAACCTGATGGTCTTCCGTCCGGCCGACGCCACGGAAACGGCGGAATGCTGGCAGATCGCCATCAAGACGCACAACCGTCCCTCGGGCCTTGCTCTGACGCGCCAGAACCTCACGCCGTCCCGCACCGAATACAGCGAAAAGAACCTCTGCGAACAGGGCGCCTACACGCTGGCCGGCAATGCCGACGCCAAGGTGACGATCTTCGCCTCTGGCTCGGAAGTCGAAATCGCCGTTGCGGCGCGTACGGCACTCGAAGCCAAGGGCGTCACCGTCCGCGTCGTATCGGTTCCCTGCACGGAACTGTTCTTCGAGCAGCCGGAAGCCTATCGCAAGGAAATTCTCGGCAACTCGCCGGTCAAGATCGCCGTCGAAGCCGCCGTTCGCGAAGGCTGGGATGCGTTCATTGGACCGGAAGGTACCTTCATCGGCATGAAGAGCTTCGGCGCTTCCGGCCCGGTCAAGGAAGTTTACAAGCATTTCGGCATCACCGCCGACGCCGTCGTTGCGGCCGCCGAAGCAAAGCTTTAATGAGGGCGCCTTGAGGCGCTCTCCATCTCCTCAATTCCAGGCCCTCGCTATCGGGCCCTACTCTATCGGGAGTGAATGAACATGACAGTCAAGGTTGCCATCAACGGTTTCGGCCGCATCGGCCGCAACGTCCTTCGCGCCATCGTCGAATCCGGCCGCACCGACATCGAAGTCGTCGCCATCAACGATCTCGGCCCGGTTGAAACCAACGCCCACCTGCTGCGCTACGACTCGATCCACGGCCGCTTCCCGGCAACGGTGAAGGTCGAGGGCGACACGATCATCGTCGGCAACGGCAAGCCGATCAAGGTCACGGCGATCAAGGATCCGGCAACGCTCCCGCACCGTGAACTCGGCGTCGACATCGCGATGGAATGCACCGGCATCTTCACCGCCCGCGACAAGGCTGCCGCTCACCTGACCGCCGGCGCCAAGCGCGTCATCGTCTCGGCGCCTGCCGATGGTGCCGATCTGACGGTCGTCTTCGGCGTCAACCATGATCAGCTCACCAAGGAGCACTTGGTCATCTCCAACGCGTCCTGCACCACCAACTGCCTGGTGCCGGTCGTGAAGGTTCTCGACGACGCCGTCGGCATCGACCACGGCTTCATGACGACCATCCACTCCTACACCGGCGATCAGCCGACGCTCGACACGATGCACAAGGACCTGTATCGCGCCCGCGCGGCCGCCCTTTCCATGATCCCGACCTCGACGGGTGCAGCCAAGGCAGTCGGCCTCGTTCTGCCGCATCTGAAAGGCAAGCTCGACGGCACCTCGATCCGCGTTCCGACCCCGAACGTTTCGGTCGTCGACTTCAAGTTCGTCTCCAAGAAGGCGACCAGCGTTGGCGAAATCAACGAAGCCATCATGGCTGCTGCAAACGGCAAGCTGAAGGGCATCCTCGGCTACACCGACGAGCCGCTCGTCTCCCGTGACTTCAACCATGACAGCCACTCCTCGATCCTCGCAACCGATCAGACCAAGGTCATGGAAGGCAACTTCGTGCGCGTCCTGTCCTGGTACGACAACGAGTGGGGCTTCTCCAGCCGCATGTCCGACACGGCAGTCGCTTTCGCCAAGCTCATCTGAGCGCTCTTGAGGCATCGACATGCAAGCGGCCCGGGAAACCGGGCCGCTTTTTGTTGCCGTGTCTCCGAACGAAACCGCCCTCCCGCATTGGCATCTTTTCGCCCATTGCCCGGATGAGAGATCTGTTAGAATACGTCACCCTGGACATTCCAAAATGCCCAGTTTCCTCACGCCGCATCGGCCACCGGCCAGGTGCGGAACGCCAATACCGTGCGGCAGCACTGTCGCCCGCATGAAAATGAGAGAGATGGATGGATTACTTTACCGTTGAAATCGCCGGCCGCGCCGTTGCCAGTTTTCGCTCGGAAAATCACGAGGAAGCGACGCATTTCTTCGAGGCGGAAGACTTTCGCGACGATCTGACCGTCCTGGAATCCGAAGGCAAGCCTCTTTGGGACCGCAAAGCGGCCCTGAGCTTGCGCAAGGCGACCGCCGAGGAAGCAAGCGAAGTCGAGCACGCCTATGAATTCGACGACGATCCCGAACGGACCATCGAGGACGAGTTCGTCGTTTTCCTGGTCCCGGTCGCGGATCTGACCGCTGGCGAAGACGATACCGTCGAAGACTGATCGACGATCCGCATCTTTTTCCGGTTTCGAGCCATATCGAAGCGGCGGGTTCGATATGACGCCGCCGTTCGCAGGACAGGATGTCGGTGCAGTTGAGGCTGCCCCGGGTTCGAATTCGACAGGCTTCCCTACGCGAAACCATCGCCGACGAAATCCCTGGCTGCACGGATGGATCACGGGTTGGCAATCCGCCGGCCAAGCGTGCTAGATTGAGGAAATGCGCAGCGCTGCACAATGGCTAAAATGAGCCAAGTGGAGGTGATAAATGGCAGAGGCACAAAAACGCTTGTCCCACACCACCCTCAAACGGCGGCAACGGTTTCACCCCAAGCGGGACGTCAGACCTGCCGTGTTGGCAAAGGCCAATCGTCTGGTCATCTGGGTCGCCGCGTTCATTGGCCTCTCCTTTCTCGCCATCATCATACTTCAGGCCGTGTTGGGATAGCAGAGCAAGGGCCGGCCGCTTCTGGCGCAAAACTACAGCCGGTTGCCCTCGCTGGGCGGCCGGCATTTCCACCCGATATCGAAATATCTCAGCGCTCATTTTTCCCCTCGCTGCATCCGCGCCTGCAATCCAATCTTCCCGTGATTGGACAAGGCAAACGGGCCGCGTGAAAGGAGGAGCGTGTCTTATGTTGTTGCCATTCGCAGATACCGGCAGGAAAAATCCGTGCCTGTCTCTTTTGCCCTGCTCTCGCCTGATTTTCCTATACATTCTTTATACAGACTTTCTCCCGTAGCATTCCGTGTCGGTTGGCCGTCCGGCAGCCGTTCAGCAGCATGAAGCAGCATCGCGACGAGGTTAAGCCGCAAGGCCTACCCTTCTTTGACGTTTTGCCGTTTACTGACGGATCGCCGCGCGTGACGGAGGGGGTGAATTAAGGCGGATCGGCCGGGCGGGTGTGTTCGCGAAGCAGTCGATGGAAAGGGGTGGGCATGGAAGCGTTCTATATCGTGGTGCTGGTTTCGACGGCACTCGTGCTTCTTGCCGCTTTTTCGAGCCTGCTCGCCTTCCGCTTCGGCGCCCCCCTGCTGCTGCTCTTCCTGATGATCGGCCTTGCTGCCGGCGTCGATGGCCTCGGCATCGAGTTCAGCAACAATTATCTCGCCTATATTCTCGGCTCCATCGCGCTGGCCGTCATCCTGTTCGATTCCGGCTTCGGCACGCCGATACAGGCCTTCCGGCTGGCGGCCGTGCCCTCTCTGGCGCTCGCCTCGGTCGGCGTGCTGATCACCGCCTCGCTCTTTGCCTTCGCCGCCATGTGGCTTTTGAATTTCACCTGGCTGGAAGGACTGCTGCTCGGCTCGATCGTCGCATCGACGGATGCCGCCGCCGTCTTCTTCCTGCTGCGCATTGGCGGCATCAACATCCGTGACAAGGTGCGCTCGACGCTGGAAGTCGAATCCGGCACCAACGACCCGATGGCGATCTTCCTCACCATCGCCCTCGTCGAGGTGCTGGCGAGCGGCGAGCGTTATGCCGGCATCAATATCGGCATGCTCGCCATGTTCGTGCAGCAGATGGGCCTCGGCGTCATTCTCGGCCTGCTCGGCGGCATGATGATCGTGCTGATCGTCAGCAAGCTCGATACCGATCGCGGCCTGACACCGATCTTCGTGCTGGCGCTCGCTCTTCTCGTCTTCTCCTTCACCGGCGCGGTTGGCGGCAGCGGATTCCTCGCCGTCTATGTTGCCGGCATCTACGCCGGAAACCGCAAGATGCAGGCGATCGGCACCATCAAGCGCTTCCAGGACGGCATGACCTGGCTGGCGCAGATCATCATGTTCCTGGTGCTCGGCCTGCTCGCCACGCCGTCGCAATTCCCTGCCATCATCGTGCCGGCCATCCTGCTCGCCCTCTTCCTGATCTTCGTCGCCCGGCCGTTGGCGATCTGGCTGTCGCTGCTTCCCTTCGATTACACGCAGCAGGAAATCGGCTTCGTTGCCTGGGTCGGCCTGCGCGGCGCCGTCTCCATCCTGCTTGCCATCATGCCGATCCTCGGCGGGCTTGAGAACGGCCAGATCTATTTCAACACCGCCTTCATCATCGTGCTGGTCTCGCTGCTCCTCCAGGGCTGGACGATCAAACCCGTCGCCAAGAAGCTCGGGCTGATCATTCCGCCGCGCATCGGCGCCGTCGACAAGGTCGAGGTCGACCTGCCGGGCGCGGCCAACCACGAACTGCTCTCCTACCGCGTCATTAAGGATAGCCCGGTGCTGCGCGGCGAGCGCATTCCGCGCTGGGCGACCCCCTCGCTCGTCATCCGCGACGGCAAGTCGATGCGCTATCAATATGCCGGGCGGCTGCGCGAGCACGATCTCGTCTATCTCTTCATCGTGCCGAGCTATTCCCGCCTGCTCGACCGGCTCTTCGCCAGCCGGGCGCCTGTCGATGACGACGATGCCGAATTCTTCGGGGCCTTCGCGCTCTCTCCCGCCCGCCCCGCCGCCGATCTCGACGCCGCCTATGGCCCCGGCCTGCTCAACGAATCCGAAAAGGGCCTGACGATCGCCGAATTGATGCGGCAGCGTCTCGGCGGCAAGGCCGATTATGCCGACCGCGTCCGCCTCGGCTCGATCATCCTCATCGTCCGCGATCTCGACGAGCACGATCACATCACCTCCGTCGGCATGTCGCTCGAAGCAGTCGAACCGGCAATTACGCTGCCGATCTTCCTCAATCTCAAGGACATCATCCAGCGCATCCGCGACCGACTGAACGGACGCCGGAACCGGGAAACCGCAGCTTCCGAAAGCACACCGAAACCACCAGCCGGACGCGACGAAGGCACACGCGAAAACGGCCGCTGAACGCCTTGCGTCTCGAATGATCCTTGCTATGTTCGGCGCAACTTTCGCCAACCACGACAGGATCCTCCCCATGCCTTCTTTCAAGACCCTCGACGATCTTTCCGACATCCGCGGCAAGCGCGTTCTCGTCCGCGTCGACCTCAACGTCCCGGTGAAAGACGGCAAGGTCACCGATGTGACGCGCATCGAGCGTGTGGCGCCGACGATCCTCGAATTGTCCGAAAAGGGTGCCAAGGTGATCCTGCTGGCCCATTTTGGCCGGCCGAAGGATGGCCCTTCGCCGGAGCTGTCGCTGTCGCTGATCGCCCCTTCCGTCGAGGAAGTGCTTGATCATGCCGTGCTGACGGCCTCCGACTGCATCGGCGAAGCCGCCGCCTCCGCCGTTGCCGCGATGAATGACGGCGATATCCTGCTTCTGGAAAACACCCGCTTCCACAAGGGCGAGGAAAACAACGACTCCGACTTCACCAAGGCGCTTGCCGCCAACGGCGACATCTACGTCAACGACGCCTTTTCGGCCGCCCACCGCGCCCATGCCTCGACCGAGGGTCTTGCCCACCACCTGCCGGCCTATGCCGGCCGCACCATGCAGGCCGAGCTGGAAGCACTGGAAAAGGGCCTCGGTGATCCCGCTCGCCCTGTCGTCGCGATCGTCGGCGGCGCCAAGGTCTCCACCAAGATCGACCTGTTGATGAACCTCGTGAAGAAGGTCGATGCGCTCGTCATCGGCGGCGGCATGGCCAATACCTTCATCGCCGCCCGCGGCACCAATGTCGGCAAGTCACTCTGCGAACATGATCTCGCCGAAACCGCCAAGCAGATCATGATCGAGGCGGCCACCGCCGGCTGCGCCATCATCCTGCCGGACGATGGCGTGATCGCCCGCGAGTTCAAGGCGGGCGCCGCCAACGAGACGGTCGATATCAACGCCATTCCTGCCGATGCCATGGTGCTCGATGTCGGCCCGAAATCCGTTGAGGCCATCAATGCCTGGATCGAGCGCGCCGCAACCCTGGTCTGGAACGGCCCGCTCGGCGCCTTCGAGATCGAACCCTTTGATACCGCGACGGTCGCTGCCGCGAAATACGCCGCTGGGCGCACCGTAGCCGGCAAGCTCACCTCCGTTGCCGGCGGCGGCGATACCGTCTCGGCGCTCAACCATGCTGGCGTTGCCGACGATTTCACCTATGTCTCGACCGCCGGCGGCGCCTTCCTCGAATGGATGGAAGGCAAAGAGCTTCCCGGCGTCGCCGTCCTCAACGCCGCCGGATAGTCGGCGCGACTGATTCCGCAGATTTTACATGTGGATAGACCGTGGAAGAAAAACAGCTTCCGCGGTCTTTTGCTCAGCGGATGAAAAAAATCCCAAATTTTCAAACGATTGAATTGAATTCAATCGTTTCAATGACTTAGCCTTCCATTTTCCTCGCTATAAACTTCTGTTATCCGCGTTCTATATTCCTGAAGTGCCGATGTTTATTGTTGTGGAGAGAACGAAATGAGCGAACGACTGGAAGACATTGCAGTGCAGATGGTTACGGGCGGCCGGGGGCTGCTCGCCGCCGATGAATCGACCTCCACCATCAAGAAGCGTTTCGACACGATCAACCTCGACTCGACCGAAACGAGCCGGCGGGACTACCGGGAAATGCTCTTCCGCTCCGACGAGGCGATGAAGAAATATATCTCCGGCGTCATCCTCTTCGAAGAGACGTTGTTCCAGAAGGCTGCGGACGGCACGCCCTTCGTCGATATCATCCGCGCCGCCGGTGCCATCCCCGGCATCAAGGTCGATACCGGGGCCAAGCCGATGGCCAAATATCCCGCTGAAACCATTACCGAAGGCCTCGACGGTCTCGGCGAGCGCCTTGCCAGATATTATGATGCCGGCGCCCGCTTCGCCAAATGGCGCGGCGTCATCGCCATCTCGTCGACCTTGCCGACCCGCGGTTCCGTCCGCGCCAACGCTCAGGCGCTTGCTCGTTATGCCGCACTTTGCCAGGAGGCCGGGATCGTTCCGATCGTCGAACCGGAATGCCTGATGGACGGCAAACCGGGCGACCACAATATCGACCGCTGTGCCCAAGTGACCGAATCCACGCTGCGCATCGTTTTCGAGGAACTGGCCGAGGCCCGCGTCAACCTCGAAGGCATGATCCTCAAGCCGAACATGGTGATCGACGGCAAGAACGCTCGCAAGGCCTCGGTCGCGGAAGTTGCCGAACGCACCGTCAAGGTGCTGAAGGCGACCGTTCCGCCCGCCGTTCCCGGCATCGCCTTCCTCTCCGGCGGCCAGACGACCGAAGAGGCGACAGCCCATCTTTCGGCGATCAATGCCAGCGGCGACCTGCCCTGGTTCGTCACCTTCTCCTACGGCCGCGCCCTGCAGGACAGCGCGCTCAGGGCCTGGAACGGCAAGCAGGAAAACGTCGCTGCCGGCCAGCGCGAGTTCACCCACCGCGCCGAGATGAACAGCCTTGCCGCCAAGGGCAACTGGAAGAAAGACCTGGAAAAGGCCGCCTGAATTTTTGGAGCTTTGAACTTTGGGCAGGGAGCTGCGAACGCAGCTTCCTGCCCTCTCTGCCGTTTCCTTCCCTCTCATTGTCACGGCGACAAGAAACCGCTTCGTTCCGCGAAAAACCGTGATTACTCATAGCGCCCTGTCACAACGGGAGTCGCCATGAACACCCTCTCCTACGTCACCGTCGATGTCTTCACCTCCACTCGCTTCGAGGGCAATCCGCTTGCCGTCATCTCTGATGCGCGCGGTCTGAGCGATGCGGCGATGCAAAAGATCGCCACCGAGTTCAATTATTCCGAAGTCACCTTCGTCCTGCCGCCAGAAGACCCGCAAAATTCCGCCCGCGTGCGCATCTTCACCCCGACGATGGAAATACCCTTTGCCGGCCATCCGAACGTCGGCACCGCCTATGTGCTCGGCCAGCAGGCGGAGATTTTCGGCAAGCCGGTCGGCGATACGCTGCGTTTCGAAGAAAAGGCCGGCATCGTCGAAATCAGCCTGAAACGCAGCGGCGGAAAGGTTGCTGCTGCCGCCATCCGCGCGCCGCAGCCGCTGACGATCGGCGACACCATCGCCGCGGAAACCATCGCCGGCTGCGTCTCGCTCGATCCCAGTGTCATCGTCAGCACCACCCATGCCCCGGTCTTTGCATCCGTCGGCCTGAATTTCGCCGTTGCAGAAGTGAACGGGCTCGAGGCGCTGGCCGCCGTCCGCTCAAACCTTGCCGGGTTCCAGGCAGCTGCCGGCCGCCAGACGACCAGCGGCCACGACTTCTCGCTCTTCCTTTATGTGAGGACAGCCGAAAATCCATGGAATATTCGCGCCCGCATGTTCGCGCCCCTCGACAATGTGCCCGAGGATCCGGCAACGGGCAGCGCTTCAGCCGCGCTTGGCGCCTATCTCGTCTCGCTTGCGCCGGAGGCCGATATGAACGTCGGCATCACCATTGAACAGGGCGTCGAAATGGGCCGCCGCAGCGTCATCACCCTTGATATCGTGAAATCCAACGGCATCGTCACCGATGTCGTCATCTCGGGAGGCTGCGTTTCCGTCATGCGCGGCGAAATTAGCTTGCAAGACTGACGGTCGCAGCCCGGACCGTACCCATGCGTTACACGTAATCCGGGGCTACATCAGGAAATCGCGCGAAAGCAGAGCCATTGCCCAGACGGCGAAAGCGATCAGCGCGAGCTTCCAGAAATCCATTCGCCGCCTGAGGCCGGGAAGCCCGAGCGGCTTGATCACTTGTATCGCCATGGCAAGGATGAGCAGCAAGGCTATCAGCTTTGTCATGCTTTATTTTTTCCGTTTTTCGGAATGTCACAGGACGGACATTTTTCCGCGCGAACAAGAGGATCTCGACACGCCGTAAAGACATTCCGGGGCACAATCAATCATCTTGAGGCTGGGCTGACGCAGGTCCTGCCTTATGTCATTGCAAATCGCTAAGACTGAGTCTGGGGAAATGAAGAGAAATCTGCTGTCCGTCGCCGCGCTGCTCTTTGGCACGCTCTTCCTTTTCATGGGCAACGGCCTGCAGGGCATCCTGCTTCCGGTGCGCGGCAATCTCGAAGGCTACGGAACGACGACGCTTGGCCTGCTCGGCACCTCATGGGCCGGGGGCTTCGTCATCGGCTGCCTGGTTGCTCCGAAGATCGTCCGCCGCGTCGGCCATGTGCGTGCCTTTTCCGGCTTCATCTCGATCATCGCCATCATCGCGTTGGTCAGCGGCATCATCATCGATCCGGTCTGGTGGGTGGTCCTGCGCGCCGTCACCGGCTTCTCCACCGCCGGCACGTCGATGATCATCGAAAGCTGGCTGAACGAGCGCGCCAGCAACGAGAGCCGCGGCATGATCTTCTCGCTTTATATCGGCATCACACTCATTGGCGTCGTCGGCGGCCAGATGATGATCCCGCTCGAGGATGTGCGCACACCGGTTCTCTTCATGATCTGCGGCATCTTCTATTGCATCGCCATGCTGCCGACGACGCTGTCGACCGCCGCTTCGCCGCAGCCGTTGAAGGCGGTGCGCCTCGACCTGCCGGCGCTCTATCGCAACTCGCCGGTCTCCTGCCTCGGCATCTTGCTCGTCGGCATCGCCAACGGTGCCTACGGCACGCTCGGCGCCGTCTTCGGCGCCGGCGCCGGCCTCTCCGACACCAGCATCGCCGTCATGATGAGCGCCACCATCTTCGCCGGGGCGGTGATGCAGCTGCCGGCCGGCCGGCTTTCCGATCGCATCGACCGGCGCTACGTGCTCGCTGCCATGTCGGGGATCGCCGCCCTTGCCGGCCTGCTGATCTTTCTACTCCACCCGACGTCCCCCACCTTGCTGATCGGGCTCGTCGTCCTTTACGGCGCCGTGGCGAATACGCTCTATCCGATCGCCGTCGCCCACGCGAACGACTTCGCGGCATCGGAGGACTTCGTCAAGGTCTCGGGCGGCCTGCTGCTGCTCTATGGCATCGGCACGGTGATCGGCCCGACGCTCAGCGGTCCCGTCATGTCGGCGATCACTCCGCATGCGCTTTTCCTCGTTACCGCCGTCGCCCATGTGCTGATCACCGTTTATGCCATCATCAGGAGCCGCATCCGCGCCGCGGTCCCCGCCAGCGACCGCGACGCCTACACGACGATCCCGACCGGCACCTCGGCGATCCTGACACCGGAAAGCATGTCGCTTGCCGATCGCGGCGCCGGCAAACCTCCCGAAACCGGAAAGTCTCCCGAAAGCGACGATCCTGCTGTAAAGTTTGGTTAGGCAGCGAACGGAGGACGAACCATGAGCTTCATCGATGATGACCGGCCGCAGAAGAAAGTCGCCCACGAGATCGGCGCCGATCTCTCCATGCTTTCGGTCGACGAATTGAAGGCGCGGGTGGAATTGCTGAAGACGGAGATCGCCCGTCTCGAGGCCGAGGCTGCCCGCAAAGCCTCCGGGCGGCAGGCGGCGGAAAGCTTCTTCCGCTCGTGATCCGATAAAAACCCCGAAAAACAAGGCTATAGGCGGATAAAATAACACGCCTCAAGTCTTAATCTGGCACAATGTTAATAAAATATTAAGCTTTATAAGGTATTACTGTATTCATCCGGATTTCCTCTGGATCTCAGACAGTTTTCCAAGCGGTGAATTGGTCTGATTTTTCTCCCTGTTTTACCTTGAGAGCCGCGTTTGCGGCTCTTCTTTTTCCTATGGCCGGCGCACTTCCACGAAACTGTGGAGATTAACCCTTTCTTAAGAAACGGCTTGCGCATTTGGGCTAATGATACCATCTTAAAGTCATAAAGACCGGCCCTGGAAACTTTTACGTCGGTGCCGGCGTTACCTGAATATATGTAGCTGCGTGCGAACAGGGACTATAGCGATGTCGGAAGTTGGATTGAACACGATCAGTTTTGCAGGCCGCGCCGCTGCATCCTCGCAGTTCAAGGCACTTTATGCGGAAGGCATGTCGCTGGTCGAAGAGACTGCCGCCTATCTCGACGGTCAGGGCCGCGCCGCTTCCAAGGTTCTGCCGCGGATGGCTTCGGTTCTCTACGCCGCGGAATCGATGCGTCTCACCACCCGCCTGATGCAGATGGCCTCCTGGCTGCTGTTGCAGCGCGCCGTCAACAATGGCGAAATGTCCCGTGACCAGGTGCTGGCTGAAAAGAACAAGGTTCGCCTCGACGGCTTCAACGTCGACCGCGCCGCACCCGGCTGGGGCGACCTGCCAGAATCCTTCCGCGACCTCGTCGAACGCTCGCTGCGTCTGCAGAACCGCATTGCCCTGCTTGACCGCGAGATCTACCGCCCGTCCGAAGCGGTGATTGTTCATGACAATCAGAACAGCGTCCAGGCCCAGCTTTCCCTGTTGCAGACCGCCTTCGGCAACAACTGACCGGACTTGCAAGAATTCGAATACAAACCGGCTGCGTCTTACGCGGCCGGTTTTTTTTGTTTTGCCGCTCAACACCGGCATCCTTGGAGCGTCCTTTGCACGTCCGAAAAGACGCGCGGCGCTGTAAGCTATTGCGAACGCAAAAAAGCCCGGCGAAACCGGGCTCTTCAAATTCCGTCGAGCAAAAGCGATTAGAGGCCGAGGCCGCCGAAACGCTTGTTGAACTTGGAGACGCGGCCACCGCGGTCCATGAGCTGCTGGTTGCCGCCCGTCCAGGCCGGATGCGACTTGGAATCGATTTCGAGGTTCATGACAGCGCCTTCCGAACCCCAGGTCGAGCGGGTTTCGTACTCAGTGCCATCGGTCATGACCACCTTGA
Organism: Rhizobium sp. 25PS6; assembly: GCF_032464655.1. Taxonomy (NCBI): domain Bacteria; kingdom Pseudomonadati; phylum Pseudomonadota; class Alphaproteobacteria; order Hyphomicrobiales; family Rhizobiaceae; genus Rhizobium; species Rhizobium sp. 25PS6. The sequence continues at coordinate 45,901 of NZ_JAWDIV010000019.1, read as the reverse complement.
TCATGTGATATTCGGGATGGATGCCTGCCTTCATAACAATCTTCCTGCGATACCGGAGTTCAATTTGCCGCATGCAGTTGCGGCCAACGAACCGATTGAATAAATGAAGCCGCAGTCGGATGGCTACGGCTTCCCATTAGGATGCGGTGCCTATACATGAAGGACGCCTAGATAACAAGAGCCAACAGGCCGCATTGCGCGGGTCCTGCGGGCGATCGGAGACGATTTGGCAAAGCAGGCACGGGCTGAGGAAAACAAGACGCGATCGCTGCGATCGCTCGGCAGGCTGACGCCCTATGTCATGCGTTATCGCGGCCTGGTGGCCGGTGCGCTGATGTCGCTGGCGCTTGCCGCCATCACCTCGCTGGCGCTGCCGCTCGCCGTGCGTCGCATGATCGATCACGGCTTCACCCAGTCCGACGGCCGCTTCATCAACAGCTACTTCGCCATGCTGATGGTCATGGCCATCGTGCTCGCGGTCGCCAGCGCGCTGCGCTATTATTTCGTCATCACCATCGGCGAGCGCATCGTCGCCGATCTTCGCCGCGACGTCTTTTCCCATGTGACCAGGCTGTCACCCTCCTTCTTCGACGTCAACCAATCCGGCGAGATCGTCTCGCGGCTGACCGCCGATACGACGCAGATCAAGTCCGCCGTCGGCGCCACCGCCTCGGTAGCGCTGAGGAACTTCATCCTCTGTATCGGCGCCATGGGCATGATGATCGTCACCTCGCCGAAGCTTTCGAGCCTCGTTATCGGAGCGATCCCATTGATCGTCTTCCCGCTCGTCGCCTTCGGCCGCTCGGTGCGCAAGCGCTCGCGTGCCGCCCAGGATACGCTGGCTCATGCCTCCGCCTTCGCCAACGAGACGATTGGCGCAACCCGCACCGTCCAGGCCTTCAACGGCGAGGATGCCGCAGCGACGCGCTACGGCACCGCCGTCGAATCTGCCTATGAGGCGGCCCGGGCCGCCATCCGCTCGCGCGCACTGCTAACCGGAATCGCCATCACGCTGATCTTCGGCAGCGTTGTCGCCGTGCTCTGGTTCGGCGCCCACAGCGTGCTTGCCGGCACGCTTTCGGCCGGCACGCTCGGCCAGTTCCTGCTCTATGCCGTCATCTCCGCCGGTTCGCTGGGTGCGCTGTCGGAGGTCTGGGGTGAACTCTCGCAGGCAGCCGGTGCTGCAGACCGGCTGACCGAGCTTCTCGACGAGGTCTCGCCGATTACAGCCCCCGCCAGCCCTGAGCCGCTTCCGTCGCCCAGCCGTGGCCGTGTCGAATTTTCCGGCGTGCACTTTGCCTATCCCTCGCGCCCCGGCAAATCGGCGCTGTATGGCTTAAGCTTTGCGATCACGCCAGGTGAGACCGTCGCCATCGTCGGCCCTTCCGGTGCCGGCAAGAGCACCGTATTCTCGCTGCTGCTGCGCTTCTACGATCCGCAGCAGGGCAGCGTGAAGATCGACGGTGTCGACGCGCAGCTGACAACGCCTGATGAACTGCGCAAGCGCATCGCCATCGTGCCGCAGGACGTCACCATCTTTGCCGCCTCGATCCATGACAACATCGCCTTCGGCCGTCCCGGCGCCTCGCGTGACGAGGTCCGCGCCGCAGCCCTTGCCGCGCAGGCCGACGAATTCATCGCCCGGCTGGACCAGGGCTATGAGACCGAGGTCGGCGAACGCGGCATCACGCTCTCCGGCGGCCAGCGCCAACGCATCGCCATTGCCCGCGCCATCCTGAAGAACGCGCCCGTGCTGCTGCTTGACGAGGCAACCTCCGCGCTTGACGCCGAAAGCGAGACGCTGGTGCAAAAGGCGCTTGACGGTCTGGTGGACGGCCGCACGACGCTCGTCATCGCCCATCGCCTGGCAACGGTGCTGAAAGCCGACCGCATTCTCGTCATGGATCAGGGCCGGGTCGTCGAGGAGGGCACGCATCAGAGCCTGATCCGCCATGGCGGCATCTATGCGCGGCTGGCGCGGCTGCAATTCGACGCCGCCAACGAGGATGTGCTCGCTGCCGCGAAATAGCCGGCGCGCACTTCTCCCGCCAACAGCGACTAAAGTTTGAACCCGCCGCGCTTCTCTGCGGTTGTCTTTCGCGCGTCCTGCCCTAAGCTCTTCATTCCCCGGGTGGGGATATTGCTGCTGAAATCCTTGAGGAGATAGGAATGGCGCTTTCCGATATGACGCGACGTGCGGGCCTTGCGCTCGGTTTCGGTATGCTTGCGGCCATTGCCGCCGGCGCCTCTGCCACCGCTGCGGATTTTCCCGATCGCGCCATCACCATGGTCGTGCCCTTCGCGGCCGGCGGCTCGACCGATGTCGTCGCCCGCATCGTCGCGCAGAAGATGTCGGAGGATCTCGGCCAACAGGTGATCGTCCAGAACGTCGCCGGCGCCGGCGGCAATCTCGGCGCCGGTAACGTCGCCCGCGCCGAACCGGACGGCTACACCATCCTGATGGGCACGGTCGCGACCCATGCCCTCAATCCGCTGATCCTGAAATCGACGCCATATGACGCCGAAAAGGATTTCGCACCGATCTCGCTGCTTGTCGTCGTGCCGAATGTGCTGGTCGTCAATCCGGAACTGCCCGCAAAGACCGTGCAGGAACTGGTCGCCCTGCTGAAGGCCGAACCCGACAAATACAGCTACGCCTCATCGGGCAACGGCACGCCTTTGCATCTTTCCGGCGAACTCTTCAAGTCCATGGCCGGCGTCAGCATGCAGCACATCCCCTATAAGGGTGCCGGTCCGGCATTGAACGACGTCATCGGCAACCAGGTGCCGATCATGTTCGACAACCTGCCCTCCTCGTCGAGCCACATCAAGGCCGGCACTTTGCGGGCGCTGGCGGTGACCACGGCCGAGCGCGCGCCCTCCTTCGCCGACGTACCGACCGTCGCCGAGTCAGGCATTCCAGGTTACGAGACCTATACTTGGAACGCGCTTTTCGCCCCGGCCAAGACGCCCAGCGAGGTCGTGACGCGCCTCAACGCCTCGGCTAAAAAGGCGCTCGCCGACCCAGCCGTCGCGGAACGGATGAAAGAATTCAGCGCCACCATCGTCGGCTCAACGCCGGAGGAACTCGCCGCCCATGTGAAGGCCGAACTCGCCAAATGGGGACCGGTCGTCAAGGGCGCGAACATCCAGATGGAGTGACCCAGACTGTATAGGCGCCGGCGCCCTCATTCGCTTGCGTCCAATGGAAACGGTGACGATTGGACGCTAAGCAACCCAATCCTGATTAAGGCAGTGGAAAAGCTCGCCATTTTGATCTAGCTTCCGCTAAGCTGATGGTTGCAATTCAGCGTTTTGGGATTTCGGGAGACATCTATGTATAAATTCGAAGTCTATAAGGATAAGGGCGGGGAGTTCCGCTTCCGCTTCAAAGCATCGAACGGGGAAGCCATGTTCTCCTCCGAGGGCTACAAGGCCAAGGCGTCCGCCATGAGTGCCATCGAATCGATCAAGAAGAACACGCCAAGCGCCGAGATCGTCGATCAGACGAAGGCCGAATCCTGAGCAGACCGGCAGCGGCGGCGTAATTGCCGCCCTGCCCTTTCGCGCCCGTAAGCAGCGCCGGTGCCTTTGAGCCCGGCCCGCTTGCTTGCGATTTTCGGCGCCATTTTTCTTTTTCGCGTATTTTTTTTGAAAGCCATGTCGAAAAGACCGGTGGCCGCGCCTCATTGTTTTGGAACGGCTCCGCCGCTCCGCCGGGCTTCACGGCTTTCGGGATATCGGTCCCCGATGCCGGCATGCCCGGATCAACGTCAGCAACGAGATCAGGAGTTTTCCATGCAATATGCTCTCATCATTCGCGAAGCCGCCGAGGATTTCGCCCGCCGCAGCGATCCCGCCTATCGCGACGGCTGGGTCGCCTACAGCCAGGCGCTCGCTCAGGCAGGGGTCATGACTGGCGGCGCCGGGCTGACAGGCCCGGAGACCGGCACGATCGTGCGCCGCAAAGGCGAGGACCACGATGTGCAGGACGGCCCCTATCCGGACGGCAAGGAACAGCTTGGCGGCTTCTATCTGATCGACGTCCCCGACATGGACACTGCGCTCGAATGGGCAACCCGGGTTCCGATCTCCGACAAGGGTTCGGTCGAGGTGCGCCCGCGCCTGCAGATGTGAGGTGGTCATGCCGCCCGATGCCGGACGCGCTGCCGAAAAGGTGGCGCGTCAGTCCTACGGCAAACTGATCGCCTTTCTCGCCGCCCGCTCGCGCGACGTGCCGGCGGCAGAAGATGCATTGTCGGAAGCGCTGGCTTCGGCGCTTCGCGTCTGGCCGGAGCGCGGCATTCCTGGCAATCCGGAAGCCTGGCTGCTGGTGGCTGCCCGCCGCAACCTCATGCAGGCTGCTCGCCACCGCACTGTCGAGGCCAATGCACAAACGACGATATCGGTCGCCTTCGAGGAGGCGGAAGAACGCATGAATGCGGCCGGCAGTGCCGTCTTTCCCGATGAGCGGCTCAAACTGCTCTTCGCCTGCACCCATCCCGCCATCGACAGCTCCGTGCATACGGCGCTGATGCTGCAGACCGTTCTCGGCATCGAGGCGAGAACCATCGCACGGACCTTCGTCGTTTCGCCGGAAACAATGAGCCAGCGGCTGGTGCGAGCCAAGGTGAAGATCCGCGATGCCGGCATTCCCTTCGCCGTTCCGCCTCGCCCCGCCTTGCCCGGGCGGCTCGCCACGGTGCTTTCGGCGATCTACGCGGCCTACGGTCTTGGCTGGGACGGTCTCGACGGCGAGGAAGAGCGTCATTCGCTCGCCGGCGAGGCGATCTGGCTCGGCCGCGCGCTTCTGGCGGTGCTGCCGGATGAACCGGAAGCGATCGGCCTGCTGTCGCTGATGCTCCACTGCGAAGCCCGCCGCAACGCCCGGCGCGACGATAGCGGCCGATATGTGCCGCTGGACGAGCAGGACGCGGCCGCGTGGAACGCGATCATGATTGCCGAGGCGGATGCACTGCTGCGCAAGGCCAGCGGCTTCGATCGTTTCGGCCCCTTCCAGTGCCAGGCGGCGATCCAATCCGTGCATGCAGCGCGCCGGCTGTCGGGAGCGACCGACTGGCAGGCGCTGACGACACTCTACGCAGCGCTGGTGATGATGAAGCCGACGCTGGGTGCGCGTGTCAGCCAGGCTGCGGTGATCGGCAGGGCCCTGAGCGCCGCTGCCGGCCTGGAGCGGCTCGACAAGCTCGATCCGCGCGACATCGCAAGCTACCAGCCCTACTGGGCGGTGCGTGCCTTTCTCCTGACCCAGGCCGGCGATGATACCGCGGCAGCCGATGCCTATATGACAGCCATCGGCCTTAGCGACAGCCCCGCCGTGCGCGATTTTCTCACCGGCCGACTAAAGGAAGCGCGGCAGGCGATATCAAGTTAATCATTTCTCGGTCAGCTTCAGCTCGATGCGGCGGTTGGTAGAGCGCGCATCCGGCGTATCGCCAGGCGCGATCGGCTGGAATTCGCCGAAGCCTGCGGCAACCAGCCGGTCGGCCGGCACGCCCTGTGCGATCAGGAATTTCACGACCGAAATCGCGCGCGCCGAGGAGAGTTCCCAATTGTCGCGATAGCGGCCCGTTCCGCCAAGCGGCACATTGTCGGTATGGCCATCGACGCGCAGCACCCAGTTGATCTCGGGCGGAATTTCCTTGGCGAGATCGAGAAGGGCGGTAGCAAGCTTCGCCATCTCGGTCTGCCCCTCCGGGTTGAGATCGGCACCGCCCGAGGGAAACAGCACCTCCGACTGGAAGACGAACCGATCGCCGACGATGCGGATATTCTCGCGGTCCGAAAGAATCTCGCGCAACCGGCCGAAGAAGTCGGAACGGTAGCGGTTCAACTCCTGGACGCGCGCGGCGAGCGCCACATTGAGGCGGCTGCCGAGGTCGGCGATCTTGGTCTGCGAGACTCGATCTTTCTCCTCCGACGCCTGAAGGGCTGCTTCGACGGCGGCAATCTGGCTGCGAAGCGCTGCGATCTGCTGGTTCAGGAGCTCGACTTGGCTGAGCGCCCGCTCGCTCACCTGCTTCTGCTCGTCGAGCTCCTGCGTCATCGAGCCGATCCGCTTTTGCGCCGCATCCTGACCGCCCGAACCGGCATTCAGCAGCGCCTGCAGCCGCGACCGGTCACCTTCGGCGGTGGCAAGCGAGGCCTGCAGATTGGCGACCGAATCCTGGAGATCCTGGTTGCTGCCCTTTTCGAGCGCGAGAAGCTGCGTCAGCTCGTTGATCTGGCTGTTGAGACGACTTAGCACCTCATCGCGTCCGCTGATCTCGCGGCTGAGGATGAACTGCCCGACGACGAAAACCGTCAGCAGGAACATGATGGAAATGAGCAGCGTCGACAGCGCGTCGACGAAACCCGGCCAGTAATCCACCGTGCGTTCGCGGCGCCGGTTGCGGGCAAGAGCCATGGCTTACTTGCCCTCGCTCTTTTCTGCCTGGCTGGCGCGGTCGCGCAAACGCTCGCCCCTCTCGCCGCCGCGCTCCTGCACGCCGATGCGTTCGGCAAGCCGGTCGAGCGTGCGACGCATCGCCTTGGCCTCGTCCTGCTGCGCCTCGATCCAGTCGCGCAGCATCTGCTGCTCGTTGCGCATGTTCTTGACGAGGCCCTGAATGCCTTCGGCAAGGCTTGCCATGGCGGCGACGGAGCGCTGGCTGCCGGCGCCGCCCTCTTCGGAGACCTTACGCAGATAATCGGAGAGCGCGCGCATGTCGTCCGAGGAAGCGCCGGAAACGGCCTCGAGAGCTGGGGCAAGATCGGAGCCGACATCCGTGACCGAAGACAGCCAGTTTTCCAGCTCCATGTAGAAGCGGTTTTGCGCGCGGCCGGCCTGCAGGTCGAGGAAGCCGAGAATGAGCGAACCGGAAAGGCCGAGCAGCGAGGAGGAGAAGGCCTGGCCCATGCCCGAAAGCGGCGTGGAAAGCCCTTCCTTCAGCGCCGAGAGCACGTCTCCGGTGCCGTTCGAGCCGGCATCGAGGGACTGGATGACAATGCTAATCGAACCGATCGTGCCGATGAGGCCCCAGAATGTGCCGAGCAGGCCGAGGAAGACCAAGAGGCCGATCAGGTAGCGCGAAACGTCGCGCGATTCGTCGAGGCGGGTGGCGATCGAATCGAGGATCGAGCGCAGCGCCGTCGTCGACAGTGCCAGCGAGGACTTGCGGCTGCCGAGCAGCGCCCGCATTGGCGCAAGCAGCCGCGGATTGCGGTTGACCTTGTCGGCGCTGCCGGCGGCGCGGAAGGAATTAAACCAGCGCACCTCGGGTCGAAGCGCTAGTACATGATTGAAAACAAGGATGATTCCGACCGCGAGAACGCCGACGATCAGGCCGTTGAGGCCCGGATTGTGCATGAAGGCGGTTTGCGTCTGCCGGAAGAGGATGGCGGCGATAAAACCGACGATGACGAGGAAAAGCAGCATCGTCCAGAGGAAGGGCATGGGGCTCGAAAGCCTGTAGGCATAAGTGCCCGCCGTCTTTTCGGTGGAGCCGATCTCCGCCACATTCACATTTTCCATAGGTTACGCAGCCTCCGGATTCCCTGCTGGCGGAGACTAGAACAACATTGTGCCGAATTGAAGTATGCCGGGGAGAAAACCGTGACTTTACAACAGCCAGATTTTCGTTCGGTCACTTGGCGGGAACCGGCCGCTTGACGACTTCGATCAGCGCCTTGTGGATAATCTCGTTGCCGGCGACGATCGTGCCGCTCTCCAGCATCGTTGCGCCACCGTCCCAGTCGGTGGCGAAACCGCCGGCTTCGCGGATGAGCAGGATGCCGGCCGCCATGTCCCACGGCGCAAGCTCGGCCTCCCAGAAACCGTCGAAACGTCCGGCCGCGACATAGGCGAGGTCGAGGGTCGGCGAGCCCAGGCGCCGGATGCCCGCCACTTCGCCCATCACGTGGCGAAGCTCGACCAGGAACTTGCCGTGATTGCGCTTGCCGAGCGCCGGCACGCCGCAGCCAATAACGCAATCCGACAGCGCCCGGCGCGCAGCGACGCGCAGGCGTCGGTCGTTGAGGAAGGCGCCGCCGCCGCGCTCGGCGGTATAGAGTTCGTCGGTCGCCGGATTGAAGACGACGGCGGCAACGATCTCGCCATTGCGTTCGAGCGCGATCGAGACAGCGAAGGCCGGGATGCCATGCAAAAAGTTCGTCGTGCCGTCGAGCGGGTCGACGATCCAGCGATGCGCGCCGTCGGTGCCCTTGATTTCCTCGCTTTCCTCGCCGAGGAAGCCATAGGTCGGACGCGCCTTGAGCAGCTCTTCCTTGACGATCTTTTCGGCCTTGCGATCGGCGGTGGAAACGAAGTCGCCCGGTCCCTTCACGGAAACCTGCAGGTTCTGCACTTCGCCGAAATCACGTCCCAGCGACTTTCCTGCCTTGAGGGCAGCCTGAACCATGACATTGAGAAGAGCTGAACGGGCCATCGGCGCATTTTTCCTTGGGACTGATACGGGGCGCGCGCGCTGCCAGGGGCGGGAAGTGTCCCTGAACATGCATGACAGGCAGCGCTGCGAAGATTGGCGGCCTCAAGACCACAAAATCAGGGAAATTTCAAGGGGAGGCACGCATGGCTGCCCTGCGGTGCCAGAAACCGGCGACATTGCTCCGTTTCATCGAAATCGATCTCAGAACTTCTGCTGCGTTATCAGCACTTCGCGAGCGATCTGATCGAGCGGCAGAATACGGTCGACGCCGCCCTTGGCGATCGCCTCCTTCGGCATGCCGAAAACAACGGAACTCGCCTCGTCCTGCGCCACCGTGTAGGCGCCGGCCTGGTGCATTTCCAGCATGCCGCGCGCGCCGTCGTCGCCCATGCCGGTCATGATGATCCCCATGGCGTTCGAGCCGGCCGAGCGCGCCGCCGAGCGGAAAAGTACGTCGACGGAAGGCCGGTGTCGCGACACCAGCGGCCCGGTCTTGACGCTCACATAGTAGCGCGCACCCTGGCGCTCGAGCAGCATGTGCTTGTCGCCTGGCGCGATCAGCACATGGCCGCGCAGCACCGGATCGCCATCGACGGCCTCCTTGACCTCGACCTCGCAGAGCCCGTTCAACCGCTTGGCGAAGGCGGCGGTGAATTTCTCCGGCATATGCTGGACGATCACCATGCCAGGCGCATTGGCCGGCAGTTCCTCCAGGAACTCGCGCAGTGCTTCGGTGCCGCCGGTGGAGGCGCCGACGCAGACGACCATCTCAGTCGTCTTCGCCATGGCCCGCCCCGTCGGCGGCGGCAGCATCACATCCGCCGTCAGCTTCTTGGCCGGCCCTTCGACTGAGGCAGAGCGGATGGTTCCGGCGGCGCGGCGGACGTTGGAAAGCCGTGCATGCGAGGCGCTCTTGACGACTTCGCGAATGCGCATCGCATCGTCGGAAAGGCTGTCGGCGGCGCCGATCTTCGATTTCAGGATGACGTCGACGGCACCGGCCTCCAGCGCCTGGAGCAGCGTTTCCGATCCCGCCTCCGTCAGCGACGAGCACATCACGACGGGGATCGGCCGTTGCGACATCAGCTTACGCAGGAAGGTGATGCCATCCATGCGCGGCATCTCCACATCGAGCGTGATGACATCGGGGATCTCTTCCTGCAGCTTCCGCGCCGCCATGAACGGGTCGGATGCGACCGCCATGATCTCGATATCGGGATCCTGCTCCAGCACATGGGTCAGCGTCTGGCGGATGCTGGCGGAATCGTCGATGATGAGAACGCGGATTTTCTTAGCCATGAATACCCCTAATGCATGCCGTCCAGAAGTGCGCAGCGGTTTTGGGATGACGCGATGCGCTTTAGATACGCTGAAACACCGTATTCGAGACCTGCTTCAACGGCAGATCGAAGCCGGTGATCGATTCAGAATGGCCGATGAACATGTAGCCGCCCTTCGCCAGGCAATCACAGAGACGGTTGAGAACGCCAGCCTGAGTCTGCTTGTCGAAATAGATTAGCACGTTGCGGCAGAAGATGACGTGCATCGGCTCGCCGATCGGGTATTTCTCGTCCATCAGGTTCATACGGGCAAAACCGATCTTGCTACGCAGTTTCGGCGTAATGCGCACCTCCCGCCGACCCGGCTGCTTGGCCGTCAGCACGTATTTGCGCTGCAGGTCGCGCGGCACGGGTGCGATGAGGTCTTCCGGATAGATGCCGCGGCGCGCCGTCTGCAGCACGTCGGTGGAAAGGTCGGTCGCCATTACGCTGTAGGAGACGTCGTTGCGGCCTTCGGCGAACTCCGCCAGCACCATCGCCATCGTGTAGGGTTCGGCCCCCGTCGAGCAAGCCGCACTCCAGGTGCGGATGGTCCGCACGCCGCTGTTGGTGATCGCAGGCAACGCCACGCTCTGCAGATAGTCGAAATGCTTGGCTTCGCGGAAGAAGTCGGTCTTGTTGGTCGTCACCACGTCGATCAGGTAGACGGTTTCCTGGGCGAGGCCATCCTCATAGAACAGGAAGTCGCAATAGTCGTCGAAGGTCGCGTGGTTGGTTGCGCGAAGGCGGCGCCTCAGCCGCCCTTCGAGCATCGTCAGCTTGGTCGGCGGCATCTTGATGCCGCTATAGTCGTAGATGAACCGGGCAAGCTTGTCGAAATTGCGCTTGCTGATCCGGTCGCCCGGCAATTGGGTTTCCACCGCTGCTGCCATACTCATAGAATGCAGTACTCCGAATTGATGCGCGGATCAGGCCGCCGATTGCAGTACCGAGGCGTCCTCGCGCGACAGCAAGCGTGCAAGATCGATGATGACGACGAAGCCGTGTTCACGGCGAACGACGCCGGCGATATAGTCCGAGCGCCAGCGCACGCCGATATCGGGCGCCGCCTCAATCTGCTCGCGCCGGAACGGCGTGACCTCGAAGACCCGGTCGGCGACGAGGCCGAGGGTCAGAAGCCGGCTTTCCATTGGCACGTCGAGGACGAGCACCCGCGTATGCGGCGTCGGCACGGTCTTCGTCATGCCGAGCTTCAAGCGAAGATCGATCGTCGGCACGCCCTGCCCGCGCACGTCGCGCAGACCGAGCAAATAGTCAGGACCATTCGGAATCTTGAAGGCCTCCGCATAGTCGAGGATTTCCCGCACCACCTCAACCGGCACGGCGAAGATCTCCTCGCCGAGGCTGAAGGTCACGAATTGCGCTTCCAGGGAGGTCGTGGCCATGATCATGCGCTTTCCTTGAATTCGGCGTCCCCATCATCGGGACCGCCCATGGAGAGATCGAGAGCGAAGCCTTTCGCCCGCGCCTGCTGACCGGCGACGCTGTTGGCGGCTGGTTTTTTGGCCCCCGGCTTGCGGGCGGTGGCCGGAGCCGGACTGCGCACCGTCATCCTGGCAGCTGGCGTGCGGTCACGGCGGCCGCCCGCCATATCGACCTTGAAGAAGGCGATCGACGTCTGCAATTCCTCGGCCTGGGAGGCGAGCTCTTCCGAGGTTGCCGACATCTGCTCGGAGGCGCCGGCATTCTGCTGCGTCACCTTGTCGAGCTGCTGGATCGCTTCGTTGATCTGCGAGGCGCCGATATCCTGTTCGCGGCAGGCCGCACTGATCTCGGACACGAGTTCCGCCGTCTTGCGGATGTCGGGCACCAGGCGGCCGAGCATGTCGCCCGCTTCCTGGGCGGCTTTGACAGTATCACCGGACATCGCGCCGATTTCGGCGGCAGCCGACTGGCTGCGTTCAGCAAGCTTGCGCACCTCCGAAGCGACGACCGCAAAACCCTTACCGTGCTCACCGGCACGAGCGGCTTCAACGGCGGCGTTGAGAGCCAGCAGATCGGTCTGGCGGGCGATTTCCTGGACGATGCCGATCTTCTGGGCAATCGTACGCATGGCATCGACAGCGCGGGAGACAGCCTCTCCGCTGGCTTCCGCATCCTTGGCCGACTGACGAGCGATCTTTTCTGTCTGCGCGGCATTGTCGGCGTTCTGCTTGATGTTCGACGCCATTTCCTCCATCGAGGCGGAAGCCTCTTCGGCGGAAGCCGCCTGTTCGGTGGCGCCCTGCGATACCTGTTCCGAGCTTGCCGAAAGCTCCTGGCTGCCGGAGGAGACGTTCTCGGCAGCTGAGATCGCATCGGCGACGACGCCGCGCAGGCGCTCGACCATCTGTTCCAGCGCGATGCCGAGCATATCCTTCTCCGAAAGGGGCTTCGGAGAAACCGTCAGGTCGCCGTTCGAGATCTGATTGGCGATCGTTGCGGTAGTGCGCAGGTTCGCCGTCATCCGGCTCATCGAATGGACGAGATCGCGGATTTCGTCGTTGCTCTTGTGCTCGATGTTCTGTTCGAGGTCGCCGATGCTGACGGCATCGGCAAGGTTGACGGCGCGCTTCAGGCCCCGCGAAATGTTGAGCAGGATCCAGATCGCTGCTGCCGACGAGACGATGATCAGGCCGATCGTCATCATGACCAGCAGATTGCGCGAGTGCGCATACTGATCGTTGGTGGCGGCGTCGGTTTCGGCGACATTGCCGGTCACCGTGTCGTTCAGCTTGGTGAGGATGCCGAGAAGCTGGGTCGTCACCTGCTGGCCTTCGCCCATCGAGATGACGCCGGCCTGAGTGTTGGACTCCGTCGTGTTCTGCGTGGCGAGACCGGCGACGCGATCCTGCAGCGCTGTCCACTTGCCGTAGAGGTCGCCGAACTGGCTCATGCCATTCCTGATATCAGGGTCTTCCGAAGCAGCGAGGCGAGCCTGCAATGTCTTGATCTGCTCGCGCTGCTGCGAGATCTCATCGACATAACCGGTGATCTTGGTCGGATCGGTGTTGATGATCGCATCCTTTTCGGCGCGGATCGAGCGCATCACGGCGTCGGAGAGATCGCCGGAATCGCGCAGATTGGCGACCGGACCGGCAACCATGATCGAGATCTCGCTGTTCAGCGACGAGAGATTATAGATCGAAAGACCGGCCATCGCACAGGTCAGGAGAACGATGAAACCGAACACTAGGCTCAGTTTTAATTTGATTGTGAAGCGCATTTCAGAACCCCCGTTAGTACCGCGGCGGATATTCCGCCAGATCGCACATCGTGCCGTCGTAAAAACGCTTCATGCGTCACCGGCGGAGCCGGCATGACCAGGTGCGTCCATGCACCGGTTCAATCGAGGGCCGCTATCCACCGCGGCCCCCCGCTTCTGCATCGGAAAAGCCCTATGCGCTTTCACGGAACTCGTCATCGGTCGTATCGGGACCGCCCATCGACATATCGAGGGCAAAGCCCTTCACGCGGGCCTGCTGGCCGGCGACCGTATTGGCAGGCGCCTTGCCAGCCGGTTTGCGCGGTGCGGCCGGAGCCCGGTTGCGAACGGTGAGTTTTGTAGCCGGTGCGCGCTCGCGGCGCCCGCCTGCCATGTCGACTCTGAAGAAAGCAATCGACATCTGCAGCTCTTCAGCCTGGGAGGCGAGTTCCTCCGAGGTTGCCGACATCTGCTCGGAGGCTCCGGCATTCTGCTGCGTCACCTTGTCAAGCTGCTGGATAGCTTCGTTGATCTGGGCCGCCCCGATATCCTGTTCGCGGCAGGCAGCACTGATCTCGGAAACGAGTTCCGCCGTCTTGCGGATGTCGGGCACCAGGCGGCCGAGCATTTCGCCCGCTTCCTGGGCCGCGGTCACCGTATCGCTCGACATTGAGCTTATCTCGGCGGCGGCCGACTGACTGCGTTCAGCAAGCTTGCGCACTTCGGATGCAACGACTGCGAAACCCTTACCGTGCTCACCGGCACGAGCGGCTTCAACGGCGGCGTTGAGGGCGAGAAGGTCGGTCTGGCGGGCGATTTCCTGGACGATGCCGATCTTCTGGGCAATCGTACGCATGGCGTCGACAGCGCGGGAGACAGCCTCGCCACTGGCTTCCGCATCCCTGGCCGACTGACGGGCGATCTTTTCCGTCTGCGCGGCATTGTCGGCGTTCTGCTTGATGTTCGACGCCATTTCCTCCATCGAGGCGGACGCCTCTTCGGCGGAAGCCGCCTGTTCGGTGGCGCCCTGCGACACCTGCTCGGAGCTTGCCGAAAGTTCCTGGCTGCCGGAAGAGACGTTCTCGGCGGCCGAGATCGCATCGGCGACGACGCCGCGCAGGCGTTCGACCATCTGTTCGAGCGCGATACCGAGTGCATCCTTGTCGGAGAGCGGCTTTGGAGACACCGTCAGGTCGCCGTTCGCGATCTGATCGGCGATGCCGGCGGTGGTCCGCAGGTTGGAGATCATGCTCTGCATCGCGATGCCGAGCGTATCCTTGTCCGAAAGCGGCTTGGCATCGGTGCTGAGGTCGCCCATGGCAATCTGATCGGCGAGTGCTGCCGTGGCGCGCAGATTGGCAGTCATGGCATTGACCGTATTGATGAGATCCTTGATCTCGTCATTGCTCTTGACATCGACCTTCTGGTTGAGGTCCCCGATCGCGACTGCGTTTGCAACAGTCGTAATCTTCCGCAGGCCGTTGTTGATGCCGAGCGTGATCCACAAGGCGGCGCCGAGTGCGACAAGCACGGCGATGCCGGAAGCGGTGGCGAGGATCAGCTTGGTCGAGTTATAAAGTTCGGTATTCGAGTGATCGGTCGCCTGCATGCCCTTGCGCTGGATCTCGGTAAGGGCGGCGATCGCATCGCCCATGTCGTTGGTCATCGCCCGGAGATCACCGAGTGAAAGCGCCAGCGCGCCTGATTTGTCGCCCTTAACATCAAGTTGCTGCAGCTCGGCGGATTTTTCACGGAATTTCTCGCCGACCGTCCGCAGCTTTTCCCAATGGGGCTTGCCTTCCGGCAAGGCGATCGCAAGGCCGCCATCGACGGCGTCGAACATGGCCTGTAGATTCTGATCAGCTTCCTTGTAGAAACCGGCAGCCACGTCGGTATCCGTGGAAAGCAGAGCGTTCTTCTGGGCGCGGATGGCATTGACTTCGGCAACATTGGCGTTCAGCGCAAGTTCAAGGCGGCGCATCGGGCCGGCGATCATATTGCCGCTTGCCTCGTTCAAGGTGCCGAGGCTCAGGCTTCCATAAACCGCGATGCCGATCAGCAGCAGCGTCATGATGCCGAAGGCAAGACCCAGCTTGAGTTTGATGGTGAAACGCATGTGATACCCCTATTTACGGTCAAAACGAATGGATAGAGACACGTCCCATCGGTGGGGCGTCGAGCTTGAAAGTGATGTGTCTGAAAAGGGGGAAAGCGACTACATTCACTTCCCGGCAGCCGGACATCTATCGATCGCAGCGCCAACGCCTACATGCGTTGGGGGATATTCCCACCTCGGGCCACCGGAACAGCCCGAGGGATTATGGCGAAAGCGTTCGGGTGCTTTTGCCAGGGGGAGCGCTTATGCACTTTCCCCAGGGGAGCGCCTATGCGCTCTCCCTAAAGTCGTCGTCGCCGGCGTCTGGACCGCCCATCGACATATCGAGAGCAAAGCCCTTGAGACGCTGCTGCTGAGCCGAAACCGTCTGGCCACGGCCTTGGCCGATAGCCTGCTGCGCGGGCTTGCGGACAGCGGCTGGGGCCTTGATCACCTTGGTCGAAGCTTTTGGCTGCGCCTTGTAGGCACCGGGCCGTGCGCTGCCTGCCGTATCGACCTTGAAGAAGGCGATCGACGTCTGCAGCTCTTCGGCCTGGGAGGCGAGTTCCTCGGAAGTTGCCGACATCTGCTCGGAAGCGCCGGCATTCTGCTGCGTCACCTTGTCGAGCTGCTGGATCGCTTCATTGATCTGCGAGGCGCCGATATCCTGCTCGCGGCAGGCGGCACTGATTTCGGAAACGAGTTCCGCCGTCTTGCGGATGTCGGGCACCAGACGGCCGAGCATGTCGCCGGCATCGGCGGCAGCCTTGACCGTATCGGTCGACATCGCGCTGATTTCGGCGGCAGCCGACTGGCTGCGTTCCGCAAGCTTGCGCACCTCCGAGGCGACGACCGCAAAACCCTTGCCATGTTCGCCGGCACGAGCAGCTTCAACGGCAGCGTTGAGCGCCAAGAGATCGGTCTGGCGGGCGATTTCCTGGACGATGCCGATCTTCTGGGCGATGGTGCGCATCGCGTCCACGGCACGCGTCACCGCTTCCCCGCTCATCTCCGCATCCTTGGCCGACTGGCGAGCGATCTTTTCGGTCTGGGCGGCGTTATCGGCGTTCTGTTTGATGTTGGCGGCCATCTGCTCCATCGAGGCGGAAGCCTCTTCGGCGGAAGCCGCCTGCTCGGTGGCACCCTGCGATACCTGTTCCGAACTCGCCGAAAGCTGCTGGCTGCCGGAAGAGACATTGTCGGCGGCCGACAGTGCGTCGGCAACGACGCCGCGCAGACGTTCGATCATGGTATTGACGTTGCCCAGAAGTTCGCCGATTTCGTCACGGCTGGTGATATCGGCCATCTTCGTCAGATCGCCTTCGGACACTTCCCGAACCACGGCGTTGGCACGGCTAAGGCCCTTGCTGATCGTGCTGGCGATCCAGAATGCGGTAATCGCAGCAACCAGCAGAGCAACAGCTGCCACCGCCATCATCATGGTGCGTGTGGCCGCATACTGCGCGTCGGCATCATCGTCGGCGGCCTTCATGCGCTGCTTTTCAAGTGCCAGGATTTCGCTAAGCGTCGAGTCGATATCGTTGACAGCGGCCCGCGCCGCCGTCACGGAGACGGTATTTGCGCCTTCTGCGTTGCCTGCCTTCACGTAGTCACGAATCTGATCGTCGGCTGCCGTGAAGCTCTTGGAAAGTTCGGCAATACGAGCCCAGCGCGCCTTGCCTTCTTCGGTTGCCAGCGCCAGTACCTGGCCGAAGGCATCTGTGAAGTCCTTGCGGGCCTGATTGCCCTTGGCGATCGCACCTGCGGTTTCGTCGGCAGTGCGGGCAGCGAGCAGGTTCTTCTGCTGGCGGATGGCCTCGAGCTGAGCAATGTTGATTTGCTGGGCGAGGTCGAGACGGGCTGCGGGACCGGCGAGAAGATTGCCAATCGTGTCGTTCAGCGATCCTAGGCTGAAAATGCCGTAGGCAGCGGTGCCCATAAGCATGAGGATGATGAAAGTGAACGCCGTCACCAGTTTTGTCTTGATTGTCAATCGCATCGGTCTAACCCCAGTTTGAACTCAGCCGACATCAGCTGGCGGCTCCCGCCGCGTCGTGCCTCGATGAAAAGATCGCCTGCAGATTGGGGAGAATGATGAATTCTCCGCCCCTCTTCACCAGGCAGTTGATGTAATCGGCGCGCCAGCGCATGCCGACGCTCGGTGGCGCTTCGCTGGCGGATTTTGCAAGCGTCGTCACCTCGTTCACCTTATCGGTCCTGAGGCCGACGAGCGTCGGCTCGCCCTGCAGATCGATCTCGATGACGATGAACCGGCTGTCGATCGTCGCCTCTGCTGCTTCCATCCCGAAGGCGAGACGCAGATCGGCGAGCGGAATGACCTTGCCGCGAAAGTTGATGACGCTGGCGACGAAGGGCTGGCTGCCCGGCACCGCGGTCTCGGGAAGCAGATCCAGGATTTCCTGGACGATGACAGCTTCCAGCGCGAAGGTTTCGCCGTTGAGATCGAAGGTCAGGACCTCGACTTCCTCGGCATAGTTCCAGTGGTTGTCAAATCGTTCGGCTGCTGCTGTTGCACTCATCCTGCTACACGCAATTGCGCCTCCTGTTGCTGACCCGCGGCAACCAGGTGCCCGACGTCGAGAATGAGAGCGACGCTGCCGTCGCCGAGAATGGTCGCGCCCGAGAAGGTCGCGACGTTGTTGTGCAGCTTCGACATCGACTTGATGACCGTCTGGTGGTCGCCGATGATCTGGTCGACGACGAGGCCGACGCGCTCCGTGCCGGTCGAGATGACGACGACCTTCTGATGCACGTCGGGCTTGGTGCCGGTGCGGAAGAGATCGCGCAGGCGCAGGAACGGCACCAGGCTGTCGCGCAGCGAGATAAAGCTGCGGCCGCGCGAGCGCAGATCTTCCTCGAGCGACAGCTCGAGGCATTCCTCGACCGCCGAGAGCGGGATCACGTAGCGGCCGGCGCCGACACGCACCAGCAGGCCATCGATGATGGCGAGCGTCAGCGGGATGCGCAGCGACACTTCCGAACCCTGTCCCGGCACGCTCACGATGTCGATCGCGCCGCGAAGCGCTTCGACCGTCTTCTTGACCACGTCCATGCCGACGCCGCGGCCGGACAGATTGGTGATCGCCGCCGCCGTCGAGAAGCCGGGAGCAAAGATCAATTGCAGCAGCTCGGAGTCGGAAAGCGGCTGGCCGGGCTGGATGAGGCCGGAGGATTCCGCCTTGGCGCGAACGCGTTCGCGATTGATGCCGCGGCCGTCGTCCTTGATCGAGATGATCACCTCGCCGCCGGCTTGACGGGCCGAAAGCGTCACCGTACCGGCTTCGCTCTTGCCGGAGGCAAGCCGGTCAGCCGGCGTTTCGAGGCCGTGATCGATTGAGTTGCGCACCAGATGCACCAGCGGATCGGCCAGACGCTCGATGACGGTTTTGTCGACTTCGGTGCTCTCGCCCTCCGTCACCAGCTCGATCACCTTGCCGGTTTCGCGAGCGAGATCGTGAACGAGGCGGCGGAAACGGGAGAAGAGGGTGGCGACCGGCACCATGCGCAGCACCATCATCGTGTCGCGCAATTCACCGGAGAGACGTTCGATCTCTTCCGAGACGGAGCGCAGTGCGATATCGGTGCTGGCGCTGGCGAGCTGGCTGAGGCGCGATTGCGCGATGACGAGTTCTCCGACGCGGTCCATCAGCTCATCGAGACGTTCGGCCGGAACGCGGACATTCTCGGCCGCCTTCGCCTGGCTGACGGCGGCGGGCACTTCGCGCTTGACCGGAACCGCCTCGACGGGACGGAACTCCGCGACAGTGGTCGGTGAAACGGGGGCCGCCGATGCTGCGGCGACAGGGGCAGGTGCAGCCTTTTCCTCGACCGGAGCGGCGGTTGCCGCTGCCGCGCCGCTGATCTCCTCGACGCTGAGTTCCATGTCGTCGAGTACGAAGATGAAGACGTCGTCGATCGCCGAGCGGTCCTGCTCGCTGGTCAGCGTCACGTCCCAGGAAATGTGGAGTTCCGTTGGAGTGAGCTCGTCGAGCGGCGGAATGGCCGAGCTATTGGCACGCACGGTGCATTCGCCGAGATCACGCAGCTCGTCCAGCAGGCCGAGCGGATTGGTGCCGTTGGCCATCGAATTGGCGGGCAGGCTGAAGCGGACGCGCCAGCTGTTCTTCTTCTTCTTCGCCGCTGCGTCGCGCACGGCTGCGGGTACGGGAACAGCGGCAGGCGCCGCTTCCTTGCCGCCGACAGCAGCTTGCAGCTGCGCCAAAAGCTTATGCCCGGTATCGCCGTGATCGGCGTCCGGCTGGTCGACGAGGGCACGCATATGGTCCTGGGCAGCGAGAACGGCGGCGACCAGTTCGCTGGTCGCCGCAACCTCGCCCTTGCGGACACGGTCGAAGGCCGTTTCGCAATGATGGGTGAAGGCGGCGAGCGCCTCGAAACCGAACATCGCGCCGGAGCCCTTGAGCGTGTGGAGCCCGCGGAACACGGCGTCGACGAGATCCTTGTTGTCGAGCTGGTGGGTTAGGTCTAGAAGGCCGGCCTCGATCGCTTCGAGGCATTCGGCGGCTTCGGTGCGGAATACGGCAACCGGATCGAGCGTACTCATCGTCCGAGAACCTTCTTCACGATCTTCACCAGGCTTTCCGGGTCGAACGGCTTGGTCAGCCAGCCCGTCGCACCCGCGGCCTTGGCACGCGCCTTGAGATCGGCGTCCGATTCCGTCGTCAGGAAGATGATCGGAACACCGGCCTGCGCCGGCAGCTTGCGCAGTTCCTCGATCATCGTCAGCCCGTCCATGACAGGCATGTTGAGATCGGTCACGATCAGATCGAAGCTGCTGCCCTTGGCCGTCGCGAGGCCTTCTGCCCCGTTGACCGCCTCGGTGACGCTATAGCCGGCATTGGTCAGCGTGACCTTGGTGGTCAGACGGATGCTGGCGGAATCGTCGACAGTCAGGATATTTGCACTCATAACGTCACCTCTTTATGCAACCAGAATTTTGCATCTTCATGATCGAAGGATTCGATGAAACCTGCGCGCTCAAGTACCTTCAGGACCGAGCCGCTGGCCGGCGAAGAAAGCTTGAACGTCTTTCCCTTGGCCTTTGCTTGGCGGCGCGAGGATTCGATGAGTTGAACGAAACTCAGATCCGCTTCCGCGCCTTCGGGAATGCTGATGATGATTGTCTCATTGCTGCGAAATTCATCAGTAAACTTTGAATATAGTTCGGACACGTTACGAATACTGAGGACATCTGGCAAATTTATAGATTCGTAATATTGTTTATGAGTATCCAATGCAGCCTCCTGGGCCAGAAAAATACTTGATGACCCTAAAAGGACTCTCACGACAGCGTTAATGCAGAGTAAACAGCGGTTGTAGGAAACTGCCGTATAGCGCGTTCCGCGACTCCCAATTCTCATCCGAGATAAGTTGTATTTTTTCCTCAAAATTTAGAAATAAATAAAATAAAAACAGTATGTTGAATTACGCCGCGCCACCGTGACCCTTTCACCGGCACCCCATCGACATCTTTCGTTAATCACAACGCTGGCGAGTCCCGGCGCGTTTACCGGACGTTTCCATCCTGCTCGTAAAAATAGAGTCGAATTGCCTGTATTTTGAGAAAAGGTATAAAATTGGCATACGCTCTGGCACCATCGAACGCTGTAGCCTACACGTCAGGGCGGGACATCAGCCAGACCCTGGAATCTGCTCGTAGCGAGGTCGAGGAACGTTTCCTCGAAGGCGGCACCGTGTTGCTGTCGGTGATGGATGTCCTCAACCGTCTGTTGAACTCGCTCGAGAGTGTCACCACGGCGCTCGATAACAAGGAGGCGAGCGACACCAGCGCCGATCTCCGCGCCACGGTGGAGAGCCTGATGGCGCTGCCCGTCACCGAGGAAAACCGGCAGGAGGCGCTGGTCTCGCTGGCGCATACCGGCAGGGAACTGCGCAAGCACGTCGCCGACATGCAGGAGACGATGCGTTATCTGAGAACCTTCGCGGTCACCGTGAAGATCACCGGTGCCGGCCTTGCCGAATTCGCCGGCTTCGCCCAGGAGATCCTGGAGCGCATCTATTCCGGCACCGATGAGGTCAATCGTTTCGCCACGCACCTCGACAGTCTCGACAAGGAGGTCAAGCTCGCCGCCTCCTTTGGCGCCGGTGTTTCCAAGAGCTATGCCGATACTGTTCCGGCCGTCGCCGGAGCCCTGCGCGATGATGCCGCCAAGATCGCCGGACACCGCAAGGATCTCGGCGTCATCGCCCGCGAGGTCGGCGCAATTGCTCGCGCCGTCCAGGGCAAGGTCGCCTCGACGCTGTCCGCCCTGCAGATCGGCGATATCACCCGCCAGCGCATCGAGCATGTGCAGGCTACCTTTTCGCTGCTTGAAGATTTCTTTGCCGGCGAAGATGGCGCCAGACTCGACGCCGGCGCGCGCCAGCGCCTCCAGAACGTCATTCACCATCTGACAGCGGCGCAGATGAGCGACATGTGCGCAAATTTCCAGCGGGAGTCTGAAAACGTCGTCAAGACTATCGCGAGTTTCGACCACGACATGCGGGAGATTCTCAAGCTGCGCGATCAGATGAGCGGTCAGAGTGGCGAGGCCGGCGGCAACTTCATGCGCGCGCTGGAATCCAGCGTTTCGGCCGCCCATGAAATCGTCAAGCAGGTCGATACGGCAAGCCGCCAGGCCGACCAGGTGAGCCAGTCGACGATCGGTACGGCAGCCAAGCTCTCCGAAGCGATCGGCAACATCCGCGCCGTCAAGACCGACATTCACTATATGGCGTTGAATACCAACCTGCGCTGCAGCCGGCTCGGCGAGGAAGGCAGGTCGATCAACGTCGTCACCGCCGAGTTGCGTATCTTCGCCGGCAAGCTCGACGATTCCGCCGACGCCATCGTCAACGGCCTGCCGGCGCTCGAAGCTGCGGCCGGGCGCGTCGCCCCCGCCACGGATGCCGGAGCCGGCAACCTCGGAGAAAGCCTGACGTCGGCCGTCGGCAACATCCGCTCTGCAGCCAACGTGATGGAAAACGAGCTGAAGGTGCTCGCCGAGAATGGTCGCGAGGTCGCCACCAAGATCAGCCTGCTGATCGGCAAGCTCGATTTCCAGCATAATCTGGGGGAAGTCCTTGCCGGCTGCGCCGAGATGCTCGAAGGCGTCGTCGGCACCGATGTCGCCGATATCTCCGATCTCGCAGAGACGATCGCACCGCTCGACCGCAAGATCTTCAAACACTATACGATGGTCCAGGAGCGCAGCATTCATCGCGGCATCATTCCGGCGAGCGAGGACAGCACCTCCGCTCCCGCCGAAACCGCCAAAGCCGAAAACGATGAAGACCTCTTCGCCGATGCGCTTTTTTAGGTTGGACCGCTACAGTGCCGCACGTCTTTTCAGACGCGCGAAGGATGCTGTAGCCGCATGATGCCTAAATCGATTCAGATTTAAGGGACTATGCAGGAGCCCGTCCGCCTCGTCGGCCGGGTCGCCAAGCGGCCGCTATCGCCGCCGAAACTTGTTGGCGGCGTCGATCGCCGCCTTCTGCTGGGTGTCCTCGATGCCGAGGTAGAAATCCTCGAGCGCCGGATCGGCGAGCCCGGCCCGGCGCGACAGCACGTACCACTTCGCCGCCTCGATCGGATTGGGCGCCGTGCCGATCGCGTTGATATAGAGATGGGCGAGCTTGTTCTGCGCGGCGACATTGCCGCCATTGGCGGCAAGTTTCAGCCATTCGAAGCCCTTGACGTAATCCTTTGGCCCGCCGACGCCGTTGACGAACCAGATACCGAGATCGAGCTGGGCCGTGTCGAAGCCGGCGCGCGCGGCGCGTACCATCCATTCGCGGGCGAGCTTCTTCTTTTCTTCCGGCAGGTCCTTCAGCGTCGCATAGATCTGCGCCACGGCGTATTGCGAATCGGCAATGCCCTGCTCGGCCGATTTCTCATAGAATGGCAGCGCCAGCTTCAGTCCCTTTTCGCCGGGATTGTCGGCGATGAGAAGCTGTGCCCAGTTGAATTCCGCCGAAGGATTGCCCGCCTCGGCCGCCTTGTGCATGTAGTCGTCGGCCTTGACCTTGTCACGCGGCACGCCCTCGCCTTCCATCAGGATCAGCGCATATTTGAACATCGCCGCCGCGTCGCCGCCTTCGGCCGCCTTGCCGTACCAAAAGGCAGCGTTCTTCACGTCCTTCTTGACGCCGAGGCCCTGCGAGAGGATTTCGCCGATCAGCGTCTGCGCCGCCGGATCGCCGAGCTGGGCGCGCGGCAGCGCCTTGTCCATTGCCGTCAGGTAATAACCGCGCTGGAAGGCGCCGTAAGCCTCGTCGATCGGCCCCTTGTAATCCTTCTCCGGCGGCAGGTCCGGCAGCTTCGCGCCCATGCGGTCGAATACGCCGACACCATCGGAGGGTTGCACGCCCGGGCTGGAAGGCCGGTCGGTGCGGAAGGTCGAAGCCGGTCCCGTACCCGGCTGACTGATGACGCTGTCCGGCACCTGCGCCATGGCAACATTCGGCCCGGCCGCAAGGAAGGCGGCCATACCGGCGAGGAAATATTTCAAAAGACGGGCGGGCGGGATCGGCATGAGCGCGATTTCAATCCTCAAACCGTGGCGCTTTTTCGTCAAGCAACGCATTGATCTCGGCAACGATAGCCGGCGCCCGGGCGGGCTCGGCGAAAACCGCCAGCCGCATCGCCACGAACTCCGCTCCGGTCTCGGCGACGGCGAGCGCCGAGGCTGGATCGGTGCCGCCCATGACGATGCAGGGGATCTCGATCATCGAGGCCCACCATTCGCCGAGCGCCAGGTTCTTCGGATGCGCCTCCGGCTTGATGTCCCCGTCGAGCTTGCCGAAGAAGATATAGTCCGGCCTGACTTCGCCGATCTCCAGCGCATGGTGCCGGTCAGCTGCGTTGCCGCCGCCGACGATCAGCTTCGGCGCATGTTTGTCGATCGCCTCCGAAAGGGCCTCAGCATTGCCGGAAAGGTGCAGGCCGTCGGCCTTCGCCCGGCCTGCGACACGGCTGTCACCCGCAATCAGCGCGGCGGCGCCAGCGTCCTGGATCAGCGGCACCAGCTTTTCGGCATGTTTCTGGAAGGTGCCGTCGTCAAGCCCATATTGCGGCACGATCACCGAAGCGACATCGCCGCCCTTCAGCGCGTCGGCGACGATCTTTGCCTGTTCATCGGCATCGGCGATATCGGCTACGATGAGCACAAGGCGGCAGCGGTTTTCCGGTTCGGTCATGGGGTCTTTCCGTTTCCTGCGAATTCCCCTTCGAAATGAGGGATCCGCACTCGTTTTGTGTGAGTAGTTCCGTTAGACGAGGCTTGCAAGAGGAGGACGTCGAAAGCATGCCGCAGGATTTGTCATTCTACTACGCCGCCGTGCCCGCCGTTCTGCTGGTGGGCCTCGCAAAAGGCGGCATGGGCGACGCTTTGTCGCTGATCGGCTTGCCCTTTCTCGCCCTCGTCGTCTCGCCGGTCGAGGCGGCCGCCATCCTGCTGCCGATCCTGGTCTTCATGGACATGATTTCGCTTGTCATCTGGCGCAAGCATGGCGACTGGGCGACGCTGAAGATCATGCTGCCAGGCGCCTTCATCGGCATTGCGCTGGGCTGGGCGACCTCGGCGCTGGTTCCGGGCAACATGCTGCGTATCGTCATCGGCGCGGTGACCATCCTCTTCTGCCTGCGCTATTTCTGGAGCAATTTCGGCCCGGGCGCCGGCAAGGTGGTGCCGCCGCGCAGCCAACGGCCGGTGGCCGCCAACCTCTGGGGCACATTTTCCGGTTACGGCAGCTTCGTCGCCCATGCCGGCGGCGCGCCCTTCCAGATCTATGCCCTGCCGCTCAAATTACAGCCACGTGAATATACCGGCACCAGCGTGCGCTTCTTCGCAATCCTCAACGCCATCAAGCTGATCCCCTATTTCGCGCTCGGTCAGCTCGGCACCCAGAACCTTGCGACCTCCGCAACGCTTCTGCCCTTCGCCCCGCTCGCCACCATCGCCGGCGCCTGGTGCGTGCGCCGCATGAAGCCACAGATCTTCTATCCCTTCATGTATGCAATGGCGCTGATCGCCGCCTTCCTGATCGTGCGCGAGGGCCTTGGCTGGTAAGAGGTCCTACAGCGCCGCGCGTCTCTTCAGGCGCGCAAAGGACGCTGCAGCACTTTGAATTGCTGCATGATTCCTTAGATCGATCTCGATTTAAGGAATTTTGCGGCAACACGCTGCAATGCACAATTTCCTTGCTGGTGCCGCCGGTTTGACGTAGCGTTCTCGCCATGTCGAACACGGACCCTTTCTCTGCGATTGCCGATCCGAACCGGCGGTTTCTGCTGGAGGAATTGCGTCGCGCGCCACGGACGGTCAACGAGCTCGCCGAAGGCCTGCCGATCAGCCGTCCTGCTGTTTCGCAGCACCTGAAGGCGCTTCTCGACAGCAATCTCGTTTCCGTGACCTCGGAAGGCACCAAACGCATCTATGCAGTCAATAACCGTGGCTTCGACAAGCTCAATTTGTGGCTGGATCAGTTCTGGGCCTGATGCATGTTCCCGTAAGATCTGGGGATACGATGCGAATCATAAGGATGCGATGTGAGACGTGACAGACGCAAAAGCGCCAGCCACGATGCCGGATGCATCGGACTGGCGCAAATATGGTGTCAAATCACCGGTTCTTGCAAATTTTTGGTGGAATGGATGGATTTACCTTGTTGCGCAAGATGATCGCCCGGCGACCCTTGGGAAGATTAGTGGACGGATGACTTAAGACGCTGAATCTCGTCCTTGATGCGCAGCTTGCGGCGCTTGCATTCGGCAAGTTCCGTATCGGAAATAGAGGGAGATGTTCTGAGCGCGTGCAACTCCTCCTCGAGAGCGACATGCTTTTTCTGGAGTGACTCAAGATGAGCTTGAACAGTCATATGACCCTTCCTTCCTCTTACCCTCCCCGGCCAACATCGTCGGGGATCAAGGTGTCAACGGGCGGGACTGTGACATATTTTTGACGGCTTGTCGAAGGCCAAAAGATGAAGACTGCATGGCAATTTCATGATCAAGACTAACTAGCCGTTACCTGTATTTGGTGATAGGAGCTTGCGGAAATCATCGCCAGATCGGACAAGGTCCAAGGACGATAAACGGGGAATGTATATGGCCGATCAGGAACAGGCGGAAATCAGGCTCATAGTGGCGCGCCTGCGCCAGGAGCACGAGGATTTCGACGCCGCGATCAACGCCATGATTCAGACCGGATGCGATGCTCTGCGAATCCAGCGCATGAAAAAGAAGAAGCTCGTTATCAAGGACAGGCTCTCCAAGCTGGAAGATCAGATCATCCCTGACATCATCGCCTGAGAGGGAATAGCAGCAACGATGACAGACAGACCACCCGTCGCCATCATCATGGGCAGCCAGTCCGACTGGGAGACCATGAAAAACGCCGCCGACACGCTGGAGGCGCTGGAAATTCCCTATGACGCGCGCATCATTTCGGCGCACCGCACAGTCGACCGGCTGGTCAATTTCGCCAAGGGCGCACGTGCGGAGGGCTTCAAGGTCATCATCGCCGGCGCCGGCGGCGCCGCCCACCTGCCGGGCATGACCGCCGCAATGACGCCGCTGCCGGTCTTCGGCGTGCCGGTCCAATCAAAAGCTCTGTCCGGCCAGGACAGCCTCCTTTCCATCGTGCAGATGCCGGCCGGTATTCCCGTCGGCACGCTCGCCATCGGCAAGGCCGGCGCAGTCAACGCCGCCCTTCTCGCCGCCGCCGTGCTTGCCCTTTCCGACGAAGAAATCGCCGACCGGCTCGACGAATGGCGCGAGCGCCAGAGTGCTGCCGTCGCCGAATACCCGATGGACGATCTATGACGGCGAGAACGATCGGCATTATCGGCGGCGGCCAGCTCGGCCGCATGCTGGCCATTGCCGCCGCCAGGTTGAATTTTCGCACGGTCATCCTCGAGCCGCAGGCGGACTGTCCGGCCGCCCAGCTCGCCAACCGGCAGATTACCGCCGCCTATGACGATCCCTTGGCACTGGCCGAACTCGCCGATATCTGCGACGTCGTCACCTACGAGTTCGAGAACGTGCCCGTCGCAGCCGCCGAAACGCTCTCGGCGAGCGTGTCCGTCTATCCGCCGCCGAAGGCGCTGGAAGCCGCCCAGGACCGTCTCGTCGAAAAACGCTTTCTCAATGGGTGCGGCATAACCACTGCCCGCTTCCATGCGATCGACAGCCAGGCCGATCTCGAGACGGCACTGAATGATTTCGGCGGCCAGGGCGTGCTGAAGACCCGCCGTCTCGGTTATGACGGCAAGGGCCAGAAGGTTTTCCGCTCGGCCGCAGACAGTCCGGATGGCGCCTATGCAGCACTTGGCGGCGTGCCGCTCATCCTCGAAAGCTTCGTGGCCTTCGAGCGTGAGGTCTCGATCATCGCCGCCCGCGCCCCCGACGGTACGGTCGTCTGCTTCGATCCCGCCGAGAATGTCCACCGCAACGGCATTCTCCACACCTCGACGGTTCCCGCTGCGATCTCGGCGCCGGCAGCGGACGCCGCGCGGCAATCGGCCGAGAAAATCCTTGCTGCATTGAACTATGTCGGCGTCATCGGCATCGAATTCTTCGTACTTGCCGATGGCGGACTGATCGCCAACGAGATGGCGCCGCGTGTCCACAACTCCGGTCACTGGACGGAAGCCGCCTGCGTCGTCAGCCAGTTCGAGCAGCATATCCGCGCCGTTGCCGGCCTGCCGCTCGGCAATGCCGAGCGCCATTCCGACTGCGTCATGCAGAACCTGATCGGCGATGATATCCTTGCCGTTCCCGACTGGCTGCGGCGCCCCGATACGCTGGTTCATCTCTATGGCAAGACCGAGTGGCGCCCCGGCCGCAAGATGGGCCATGTCACCACCCTGACGCCGAAATCGCCGGTTTTGGCCTGAGAAAACACCCCTGCGCCTTGGGAAAAACACCTTCATGTGGTTGACACGGAAAAGGTGACGGGGTATCTGCTCCCCACCTAAACAGCGCGCCCGATGGCGCGCTTTTGATTGTTAAAGATACGGGCGAATGTGAATTCCCCCATAGAGATCGCGGATCAGAAAAATGAAGATCAAGAATTCGCTCAAGTCGCTCAAGGCTCGTCACCGTGACAACCGTCTGGTTCGCCGCAAGGGCCGCATGTACATCATCAACAAGCTGAACCCGCGCTTCAAGGCTCGTCAGGGCTGATTTCGCGCGTCGGATCGCCCTGCGTATGAGTTTGCGCGGGCATATATATCCGGTGGGTCGCTGCGGTGATCACGTCAAATTTGTTTGATCTTCGGCGCTGGCGGGCTAATATGTCCGCCATGCGCTTTTTTGCTTTGACATCAGCGGCGCTGCCGCTCGCTCTCATCCTGTTCGCCTCCACCTTTCCGGCTACCGCCGCGGAGCAGCCGGCCGCCACGGCGAAAAAGGACGTCATCGTCGAGCAGACGGATGCCAACAATTCGCCGAAGCAGCACCTCGACCAGCTCTTCAGCCAATTGAAGCGTGAACGCGATCCCGAAAAGGCCAGCGGCATCGCCAATGAAATCCGCATGGAATGGAACGATTCCGGTAGCGCCACCGTCAATCTGCTGATGCAGTGGGCCGACAAGGCGATCGAGGAAAAGCGCAATCCCGCGGCCCTCGATTTCCTCGATGAGGCGATCGCGCTGAAGCCCGATTATGCCGAAAGCTGGAACCGCCGCGCCACGCTGAATTTCGTCATGGGAAATTATCGCAAGTCGATGTCCGATATCGAACGTGTGCTCGATCTCGAGCCGCGCCATTTCGGCGCTCTCTCCGGCATGGCGGCGATCCTCAGCAATTCCGGCAACGACCAGCTGACCTTGAAGGCGTGGGAGCGTTTTCTCGATATCTATCCCGCCGAACGCACCGCCCAGGAACAGGCCAACACGCTTGCGGAAAAACTTGCCGGCAACCGCATCTGATTCCCGGTCAGCGATCTTGACGTCGGATCACGCTGCACAATTTTAGAATAGAGAGGGAACGATGTGGCGGTTGTCCGCCGCAGGACGTCCCGCAATTATCGCTCGTTGAGATCATGCTTGCAGAAGTTTCCGCTCTTCTCGCCCCGCTCGCCGCAGCCATCGGTTATTCCACTTATAAGGCGCGGCAATTCGAACACGCCTATCCGAATATTGGCGAACTGACGGATGTCGGCGGTTACTGCATGAATGCCGTCCACGTCGCGCGTCCCGAAAATGCGGATCTGCCGGCGCTGGTCTTCATTCACGGCGCC
The DNA here is from genome assembly GCF_032464655.1 of Rhizobium sp. 25PS6. Classification (NCBI taxonomy): domain Bacteria; kingdom Pseudomonadati; phylum Pseudomonadota; class Alphaproteobacteria; order Hyphomicrobiales; family Rhizobiaceae; genus Rhizobium; species Rhizobium sp. 25PS6. Next base: position 16,547 of record NZ_JAWDIV010000019.1, on the reverse strand, counting down.
AGCGGCAATCTGCTCGATCAGGTCGTTGCCTTCCGCGCCGCACTCGAAGGCCGGGCGGAAATGCTCTTCGTCGATCGCCCCGGTCATGGCTATTCCGAACGCGGCGGCCCTGAGAACGCCTTCCCCTCCGGCCAGGCCGATGCGATCGCCAGACTGATGGAGAAGCGCGGCATCGAGAAGGCGATCATCATCGGCCATTCCTTCGGCGGCGCGATCACCGCCGCCTTTGGCCTGCGCCATCCTGACAAGACTGCCGGCCTGCTCTTCCTCGCGCCCGCCACCCATCCCTGGCCGGGCGGCATCGACTGGTACTATCATGTGGCGACCGTGCCGATCGTCGGTTGGCTCTTCAACCATGCGATCGTCGTGCCGCTTGGGCTCAGCCGGCTGGAGCGCGGCACGCTGAATGTCTTCCGTCCCAATCCTCGCCCGGCCGACTACATCGAAAAAACAGGTCCGTCGCTGGTGCTGCGTCCCAGCGCCTTCCACAACAATGCCGCCGATTTCAAAAGACTGCTCGCCTATGTGAAGGAGCAGTCGCTGCTTTATTCGCAGATCACCGCGCCGACCGTCATCATAACGGGTGACCGCGACGAGATCGTTTGGGAACACCTGCATTCGCGCGGCCTTGCCCGCGATATATCAGGCTCCGAGCTCATTACCGTCAGCGGCGTCGGCCACAAGCCGGATTACCTCGCAACCGATGTCGCCGTCGCCGCCATGGAGAAGATATCAGGTAAGCCGCGCGACCTGCAGGCGATCGCGCGCAAGGCCGAAGAGAGGCTTGCCGCCACCTCACGCGATCGGACGGTCGCAACCGCGCCGTCGCTGGCGCCTGCAGCGCCGCGTGTCTTTTCCGACGCACAAAGGATCCTGTAGCACGTTGAATTGTATAACTATGCGGCCCAGGGCCGCATGTCCTTCGACCGGCGGCCTGACGCCAACCCAGCCGGCGAAGATAAAGCTCATCGTCGATACGCCGCTCGATAACGCCGACACCAACCGGAAACTCGCCGAACTGCTGACGCTTTGGGTTTTGTTTTGACGGATGTCGTTGTCGCAAACCGCTGCATAAGTTTGCATGACATGCTTTAAAGCCAACCCCTTGCATTGCCTCGGGCCCAGGCAGTCCCATATGTTTTTCCATCATGTCCATAGGAGGGGAAATCATGGGCCGTCTGCATATCGGGATGATCTCCGTCATATCAGCATTGTCGCTGAGCCTGACCTCGGCTTTTGCCGCCTCGCCTGCGCCCGTCGAAGCCGAACACGGCATGGTCGTCACCGCCCAACATCTGGCGACCGATGTCGGCGTCGAGGTGCTGAAAGGTGGCGGCAACGCTGTCGATGCAGCGGTCGCCGTCGGTTACGCGCTGGCGGTCGTCTATCCCTCGGCCGGCAATCTCGGCGGCGGCGGCTTCATGACCATCCGCCTGAAGGATGGCACTAAGACCTTCCTCGATTTCCGCGAACGCGCGCCGCTTGCCGCCACCAAGACCATGTATCTCGACGCCAAGGGCGATATCGTGCCGCGTGCCAGCCTCGACGGTTATCTTGCCGTCGGCGTACCCGGCTCCGTCATGGGCTTCGAGACCGCGCGCGAGAAATACGGCAGCAAGTCGCGCGAAGAACTGATCGCGCCGGCGCTCCGCTTCGCCAGGGAAGGCTTCACGCTGGAACAGGGCGACGCCGCAAGTTTCGCCGCCTACGCCAAGCGCCTCGCCAAAGATGAAGCCGCGGCAAAGATCTTCCTGAAAGCGGACGGCAAACCTTATGCATCAGGCGAAAAACTCCAGCAGCCGGATCTTGCCACAGTCCTTGCAGGCATTTCCGAAAAAGGTCCCGACGCCTTCTACAAGTCGGCACCCGCCGAGGCGATCGTCAAGGCGAGCCAGGCCAAGGGCGGCATCCTCGCCAAGGAGGATTTTGAGCAATATGCCGTGCGCGAGCTGAAGCCGATCGAGTGCAATTACCGCGGCTACGACATCATCTCCTCGCCGCCGCCGTCTTCCGGCGGCGTCATCATCTGCGAGATCCTCAACGTTCTGGAAGGATATCCGCTTTCCTATCTCGGCTATAACTCGGCCGAAACCGTGCACATCATGGTCGAGGCGATGCGCTATGCCTATGTCGACCGCAATGCTGCACTCGGCGATCCCGATTTCGTTGAGAACCCGATCACAAAGCTGCTCGACAAGAAGTATGCTTTGGAGATCGCCGCCAAGATCGACCCTTACAAGGCCGGCACCTCGGCGAACCTGAAGCCGCTCGGCGGCAAGGAAAGCACCGAGACCACGCATTATTCGATCATCGACGACGAGGGCAATGCGGTCGCCGTCACCTATACACTGAATGGCTCCTTCGGTGCCGCGGTCGTAGCGCCCGGCACCGGTGTGCTGCTCAACAACGAGATGGACGATTTCACCTCCAAGCCCGGCGTGCCGAACCTCTACGGACTGGTGCAGGGCGAGGCCAATGCCATCGCCCCGAAGAAGACGCCGCTCTCCTCGATGAGCCCGACGATCGTTACCCGGGACGGCAAGCCTTTCATGGTCATCGGCAGCCCCGGCGGCTCGCGCATTATTACGATAACGCTGGAAGCAATCCTCAATGTCGTCGATTTCGGCATGGATATCAGTCAGGCGGTCAACGCCCCGCGTCTCCACCACCAATGGCAGCCCGACAAGGTCTTTCTCGAACCTTATGCACTTTCGCCGGATACGGAAAAGACACTCGCCGCCATGGGCTACAGTTTGGATGGCGGCAATGACACGCCGCAATGGGGCCAGGCCGCCGGCATCCTCGTCGGCGGCAAGAGCCTTGCCGCCATCGCTAAGGGCGGCGGCGCCCGGTATAACGGCGCCATGGACAGCCGCGCAACGGAAGGGTCTGCAAGCGGCTACTGACGCTTCGGGATCGCCTGATCAAACGGTCGGCGGAAGCGCAACGCGGCTCGAGAAGCAGCGGTGGCACCATTCATGTTACCGTGACAAAGTCGCCGTTCACAATTGGCCTGCCGCGCCCTATGCATGGGCGAACCCGCAAGCAGAAAGATTCCCGAATGGCCAGCATTGAAATGATTGTCGCAGCCCGCGCCCGTCTGCGCGGTCATGCAAGGCGCACGCCGCTTCTCTCCTCTCCTTTTTTGAATGAGATTGCCGGCCGGCGTCTGTTCGTGAAAGCGGAATGTCTGCAGCATTCCGGCTCGTTCAAGTTTCGCGGCGGCTGGTCGGCCGTCTCCGGCCTCGATGCTGCGGTGCGTTCGAAGGGCGTCATCGCCTTCTCCTCCGGCAACCACGCCCAGGGCGTTGCGCTTGCGGCCAAGCTGCACAATATCCCCTCCGTCATCATCATGCCGAGCGATGCGCCGAAGCTGAAGATTGCCAACACCCGCGCCTTCGGCGCCGAAGTGGTGCTCTACGACCGCGTCAATGAGGATCGCGACGAGATCGGCGCCAGGCTTTCGGCCGAGCGCGGCCTGACGCTGATCAAGCCCTTCGACGAACCGCTGGTCATCGCCGGTCAGGGCACGACCGGTCTCGAAATCTCCGAACAGGCGGAAGAGGAAGGCGTGACATCAGCCGAAGTTCTCGTTCCCTGCGGCGGCGGCGGATTGACCTCAGGCATTGCGCTCGCCCTCGAAGCGAGCGCCCCCGGCTTTCGCGTCCGCCCCTGCGAGCCCAAGGATTTCGACGACACCACCCGCTCGCTCGCCTCCGGCAAGATCGAACGCAACACGTCGGTATCAGGCTCGATCTGCGATGCAATCGTCACGCCGCAACCCGGCAATATCACTTTCCCGATCCTCAAGCGTCTCGCCGGCGCCGGCATCGTCGTCACCGACGAGGAGGCACTGCACGCCATGGCGCTCGCCTTCACACGGCTGAAGATCGTCGTCGAGCCCGGCGGCGCCGTGGCGCTTGCCGCCGCCCTCTTCCATGGCGACGCCCTGGAAAGCGACACGATCGTCGCCGTCACCTCGGGCGGCAATGTCGATGCCGATATCTTCGCCATGGCTCTGGAACGGTTCGGCTAAATATCGTTGCAAATGAACGCCGTTGACCATCCGCAGCAGTAGCAGCGGATGGTTTCTATCTTTTAAGGTCAGGCGATCTTGTAGCGTTTCGCCGGCACGCTGCGAGACAGGTTCGGCATCAGCGCCTCGCGCGCCTGCTCATAGGCGGCAAGCAGACCGGCATCCTCGAGCGACGGAATGGTCGCGAATTCGCCCTGCCCGAGGCCTGCGAGCGACGCATCGACCATATCCTCCGCCGACATCACGATCTCATTGGGCAGGTGTTCGACTGGCGTGCCGGCAATGCCCCAGAATTCCGTTGCCGTGGCACCGGGCAGAACTGCCTGGATGCGAATGTTCTTCTCCGCCAGCTCATGCTTCAGCGATTGGCTGAAGGCGAGCACGAAGGCTTTCGTACCGCCATAAACGCCGTTCAAGAGTTCCGGTGCGATCGCGACAATAGACGCAATGTTAATGATCGTACCGCCGCCACGCGCAACGAAGCCAGGAACAGCGGCATAGGTCAGCCGCATCAGCGCCGTGACGTTGAGTTCGATCATTTCCTGCATCTTGTCGACATCGGCGGCAAGCAGCGGCGCCGTCCCGCCGAAACCGGCATTGTTGACGAGAAGCGTGATGCTCCGATCTTCCTTCAGCACGCGTTCGACGCGAGCTAGGCCGGCCCTGTTGCCGAGATCGGCGACGACAGTCTCGACGGTCCGTCCGGTCTCATCACTCAACCGACTTGCCAGCGCCTGCAGCCGCTCGCCGTTGCGGGCGACGATGATGAGATCGTAACCCTGCTTCGCCAGCCTGTGGGCATAGATCGCGCCGATGCCCGAGGATGCGCCGGTTACCAGAGCCGTGCCCTTATGTTCCTGTGTCATGATCCGTCTCCATGAATACGCCGGCCCGATGCCCTGCGCTTGAGGAGAGTTTTACGTCCGATTGCGAATGTCTCAAATGTCATATATACCACCTTTCAGGACATAATCATTTCAGGACGCGATGGTCATGCAGCACGTCGGCTTTCTTCTCTATCCCGGCTTCCAGATCATGAGCCTGGCTGCCGTCTCGGCCTTCGAGTTCGCCAATATCGAACTCGAGGAAAAGGTTTACGAGGTCCACTATCTCTCCGAACATGGCGGGCCAATTGCCAACTCGCTTGGCATGGCGATGGAGACGGAGGCCTTTGGGGACCTAGCCCTCGACACGCTGATCGTGGCGGGAGCGCCCGGCATCAGGCTGCCGAATGCGGCGGAAACCGACTTCGTCCGCACCGCCTTGCCCGCCACACGTCGCCTGGCGTCGATCTGCACCGGCGCCTTCTTTCTTGCCGAAGCCGGCATCCTTGACGGACGCCGCGCAACGACGCACTGGTATGTCTCGCGCGAACTGCAAAGCCGCTATCCCAAAATAAAGATGGAGGAAGACCGGATCTTCATCATCGACGGTTCCGTCTGGACGTCCGCCGGCATGACGGCCGGTCTCGATCTGGCTTTGGCGATGGTCGAGAAGGATCACGGTATTGAAGTGGCGCGCGCCGTTGCCCGCATGCTTGTCGTCTATCACCGCCGCGCCGGTGGCCAGTCACAATTTTCCGCCCTTCTGGAACTGGAGCCCAAATCGGACCGCATCCAGAAGGCGCTCGCCCACGCCCGTAGCAATCTGAAATCGGCGCTTTCAGTCGAGGAGTTGGCGGAAGCGGCCCATCTTAGCCCCCGCCAGTTCAGCCGCGCCTTCCGCGCTGAAACCGGCCAATCGCCGGCCAAGGCCGTCGAGAACCTGCGGTTGGAAGCGGCCCGGCTGATGATGGAGCAGGGCCGCCACCCGATCGATGTCGTTGCCCGCGAAACAGGCTTTGCCGATCGCGAGCGCATGCGCCGCGCCTTTCTTCGCGCTTTCGGCCAGCCGCCGCAGGCAATTCGGCGCGCCGCCCTGCAGGAGCTGCAGATGTGATACATCCAGCCTGCGACGGCAGGACGCATCCTGTTCTCGTTACCGCTCTTGAAGCGCCCGGCGGATCGCCGTCTCGACCGGCGAATAGGCGCCGTCCTCCCGTTCGAGCCGAAGTGGTTCGGAAGGTGCAAGGCCCGGCTGCGCCATGAAACGGGGCTGCTTGCCGCGGTGCATCTGCGCTGCATGGATGAGGAACGGATGGCACAGATAGACCGTGCCAGCCCGTCCTGTCGCCAACGCCAGCGGCCGCTCCTCCCCGACATGCTCCAGCCAGAGGTGGGCCATCCCTGCATCGCCCGCCGGTTCCAGAAGGCGGGCGATATCCTTGTGCGAACCGACGCGAATGCGGGTCGGCGCGTCCTCCTCCCCGACATCTGAGAACAGGAAGAGCATCAACAGCGCCCGGCCGCGCGAGGTGATGTTCACCCGCCAGGCGGAAAAGTCCCGCTGCTCATCCGGATTGGAATCCTCGCCGGGATAGCTGAGGTCGACATGCCAACCGGCATCGCCTGGATCATCGCGATGGGGAAAGCGCACCGGGAAACTGCCAAGCCCATTGCGCGGCACCCAGCGTCCTTTGCCGACGAGCTGGTCGAAGGCCGAATGCAATACCTGCATGTTGACGGCTTTCTCGAAAGGCCCGCCGCCATAACCGGCAAGCCGCACGACGGGCTGCGTCCACGTCCTTGGATCATCCGCATCGAAAGGAATATCGCGCCACATGATGGCACGAGCTTCCATGGCCAATTCGCGGGGAAAAGCGTCGTCGATCCTGACGAAACCGTCATCGATGAATCGCTCGATCTGCGCGGCACTCAGTGCCGGCGGGTAGACATCTGCTGTCATGAAACATCTCTCTATCGCCAAACCTGCTGGCTCTTTCCTTGGCCAGATGCAGGGTGGTTACAGTTCACGGCAACGCACAGCCACGAAGGCTGTCAGCGGCCGCATCTTCTGATGCCCGAAGGCAGAGCCCTTAGAGGCTCATGAAGAAGACCGAAGCGATATTGAGGGTGAACATCTTCATAGCAGTTCGAGGCTACAGGCTTGCGCCCGAGGGGTCAATCCGGAGATGTCAAGCCGACACCTCGCGCAGCGCGCCATGCACCGACTGAAGCACGAGCTCGGCAAGCCGGGCGGCAGCCGGCTGCGGTTCGGCTTCCGCCCGATGCAGGACCAGACCGACCTTCGGCAAATCCGGCAGGCCGATCGTCTCCGGCGCCAGCGGCCGGACCTTCGCCGGCAGGCCGATCGGCGTGCGGATGGTGAGGCCGAGGCCTGCCGCTGTCGCGGCCCAGAGACCGCCGAGACTGGGACTGACGAAGGCGAGCCGCCAGGAAATGCCCGCCTCATCAAGTGCCTTGGTCGCTGCATTCCTCAGCAGGCACGGCGCCTCCAGCGAAGCGAGTGGCATCGGCTCGCCGCTTACGGCTTGCCAGCACGGCTGCCCCTCGGCAGGTCCGATCCAGCGCATCGGCACTTCGCCGACCCGCTCGCAATGCGCCGTCAGCGTGCCATCGCTCCAGGCAAGCGCCAGATCAAGCTTGCCCGAAGTGACGCGCTCGAGCAGCTCGGCATTGCGCACCACCCGCGCTTCAATGCGGACCTTCGGATGAGCGCGCGCAAAGCGGCCGAGCACATCAGGCAGCAGGCTCTCACCGAAATCCTCCTGCTGGCCGAGCCGCACCCAGCCTTCCAGCTCGACGCTGTTGACGGCTGCTGCCGCCTCGTCGTTGAGTTCCAGCAGCCGCCTGGCATAACCGAGCATCGTCTCGCCGGCATCGGTCAACGCCAGCCCGCGCCCCGCCTTGCGGAAGATCGGCGTACCCGCCTGCTCCTCCAGCTTCTTCAGCTGCGCGCTGACTGCAGAGGTCGAACGGCCGAGCCGCTCGGCCGCCTTGGCGAAATTGCCGAGTTCCATGCCGGTCGAAAAGGTTCGAAGCACGTCGAGATCGAAGGTCGTCCGTCGCATTGCATTATCCCGATTTTCAGGACCGTTTATCCATAAAATTCTGATTTTCAGCATCATCGTGCCGTGCGATGGTTCTGCTGTCAAGGCCGACCGCGGTCTGAACCATGGAGATCCCGATGCCCTTCGTTCGCATTTCCCTTCACAAAGGCAAGTCGCCGGACTACCTCATGGCACTGGCCGACAGCATCCAGCGCGCCCTGGTCGAGACCTTCGACGTGCCCGAAAACGACCGCTTCCAGGCCATTCATCAGCATGACGGGAACGAATTGATCTTCGACCGCAGCTATCTCGCCGGCCCGCGCTCGGACGACTTCGTCTATATCTCGATCACGATCGGCAGGCCTCGCACCGTCGAGACGAAGGCGGCGCTCTATCGGCGGCTCGCCGATCTCTTGGCGCAGTCACCGGGCCTCCGGCCCGAGGACGTGATGATCGTCATCAGCACCAGTACACCGGAAGACTGGTCCTTCGGCAATGGCATTGCCCAGATGACCGACCCCGACTGGCGGCTTCGTGCAATCGGAGATCGGCAATGATTGCCATGCAGTACAGCTTCACCCTGCCAGCCGATTACGACATGTCGATCATCGGCCGCCGCATCCGCGACAAGGGACCGTTGCTCGACGGCTTTCCCAATCTCGGCTTCAAAGCCTATCTCAGCGCCCGCAAGGGGGAGTTCGGCAGCCGCAACAATCTCTATGCGCCCTTCTATCTCTGGCAGAAGCCGGAAGGGTCAAGCGACTTCCTCTGTGGTCCGGGTTTCGAGGCTCTCACGCACGCCTTCGGCTGGCCGCGGGTGAGGACTTGGATCGTCTGGCGGTCGGAAGTTTCATCCGGCATCGCCGCAGCCAGGTTCGCCACACGCGATATCCTGCAAACCGAACCCTACGCACCGCTCGCCGACATTCGCCGTGTCGAAAGCGTGGCGGCCGAAGCCGACCTGGCAACAGGCGGCGCACTCGCCTCCGTCTCCGGCTTCGAACCGACGACATGGACGCGAATACGCTTCAAGCTATGGCGCGAGGTTCCCGAGATCGGCGCGCATACGCAGGCTTATCGCGTCGGCCACCTGTCCCTGCCTCGACCCAAGGCTCAAACGGTTGCCCGGCGATAGAATGCCAGCGAGCCGGCAAGCGCCAGCAGCGCGCCACCGCAGGCCCGCTCCAGCCACATTGCGCCGGAGGTTTTGAGGAAACGCACGGCCTGCGAACCGAAGAAGGCGTAGCCGAACATGATGAGGAAATCGAGCGCGGCAAAGACCAGCGCGAGCAACGTGTATTGCGTTACCTGCGACAGGGTCGGGTCGATGAACTGCGGCAGGAAGGCTGAGAAGAACAGGTAGCCCTTCGGATTGGTCGCCGCGACCATGAAGCTCTTCAGCCCGATCGAGAAGGGCGAAGTCGCGCCCGCAGGCGCTCCGGACTTCAACGCCGCATCGATCGTGCCCTTCGAGCGCAGCAACATGATGCCGAGAAAAGCGAGATAGGCGGCACCCGCCCATTTCAGCATCGAGAACCAGAATTCCGATGCAGCGAGCAGCGCACCGAGCCCGATCGCGACGGCGCCGATCAGCACGAAATCGGACAGCACCGCGCCGATCATGCCGGCAACTGCCCGGCGCAGGCCATGCCGAGAACCGTTGGTCAGCGCCAACAACACGGTTGGCCCGGGCGTCGCGATGCCGACAAAAGAAACGGCTGCAAAAGCCAGAAGCGTGACGATATCCATGATGCTCCTCCGAACCCGGAGCATGTCCAGCTCCAGGGAGCGAAACTTGCATGCGTCGCCAAGCTTGGCAATGCCAGTCCGTCAACGAAAAAGCCCGCCGCCTCTTCACGCAGCGGACTTTCGAAGGCATGCGATTGGATCAGACGCCGCTCTGGCCGTCGGAGCCGATATAGGCGATGCGGATCATGTTGGTGGCGCCGGGCGTGCCGAGCGGCACACCGGCTGAGATGATGATGCGGTCGCCCGGCTTGCCGAAGCCTTCGTCGGCGACGATGCGGCAGGCGCGGTTGACCATGTCGTCGAGATCGGTCGCGTCATGGGTGACGACGCAATGCAGGCCCCAGACGACGGCAAGACGGCGCGCCGTCTTGATGATCGGCGACAGCGCCAGGATCGGCACCTGCGGACGCTCGCGCGAGGCACGAAGGCCTGTCGTGCCCGACGAGGTGTAACAGACGATCGCCGACAGCTTCAGCGTTTCGGCGATCTGACGGGCGGCAAGCGAGATCGCATCGGCGCCGGTCGCTTCCGGCTGGGCACGCTGGGCATAGATGATGCCGGGATAATGCGGCTCACGCTCGATGGCGGTGGCAATCGACGCCATCGTCGTGACGGCTTCGACGGGATAATCGCCCGAGGCCGATTCGGCCGAGAGCATGACGGCATCCGCACCTTCGAAGACGGCGGTCGCGACGTCGGAAACTTCGGCGCGTGTCGGCACCGGCGCAGAGATCATCGATTCCAGCATCTGCGTGGCAACGACCACCGGCTTGCCCGAACGGCGGCAGGCACGGATCAGCTGCTTCTGGATGCCGGGAACCGATTCGAGCGGCATTTCGACGCCGAGATCGCCACGGGCGACCATCAATGCGTCTGACAGTTCGATGATTTCCTCGATGCGCTCGAGAGCCTGCGGCTTTTCGATCTTTGACATCAGGCCGACGCGGCCACGGGCGATCTTGCGCACTTCGGCAAGGTCGTCGGGACGCTGGACGAAGGAAAGCGCCACCCAGTCGACATCGTCGGTGGCAAGCACGGCGTCGAGGTCGGCGCGGTCCTTGTCCGTCAGCGCGCCAACGCCGAGCAGCGTGTCGGGAAGGCTGACGCCCTTGCGGTCGGAGATGCGCGTGCCCGAAATAACAGTCGTGACGATGCTCTTGCCGTCGCATTTTTCTGCGCGCAGCGCGAGCTTGCCGTCGTCGATCAGCAGACGATGGCCGGGCTGTACCGATTCCAGGATTTCGGGATGCGGCAGATAGACGCGGTTCTGATCGCCGAGCGCTTCGTTGTTGTCGAGGGTGAAGGTCTGGCCGGGCCTCAGGTCCACCTTGCCGTCGACGAACTTGCCGACACGCAGTTTCGGTCCCTGCAGGTCGGCGAGAATGCCGATCGGCCGGCCGGAGCGCGCTTCGACCGAGCGGATGCGCTGGATGAGCGTACGCATCATGTCGTGGCTCGCATGGCTCATATTGATGCGGAAGACATCCGCACCGGCCTGGTGCAGCTTCTCGATCATCGATTCCTCGGAGGAGGCTGGCCCGAGGGTGGCGAGGATTTTAACTTTGCGATTACGCTTCATCAATTCTGGCTTTCTTGCGTCCCTGGGGTGTCGGAGAGTTGAACCATCCAGCTACCCTGGCGGCCCGTATCATATTCCTTGAATCCCATTTTCTGGTAACCGCGGGCATAACAATCCTGCACACCCGCGATCTTGAATTCGTTTTCCGCAACGCACATCTGCACGTCACCCGTCCATCGTCCACCCCGGGCGGCGTCCTCTGCGTAGAGGTAATAATAGCGCGACTGCAATTCTCCCTCGATCAGCGTGGCGCAGGTCGTTGCCGGCACCTGCCACCAACCCTCCGTCACCCAGCCATCCTTGGCCCGGTATCCGATCGCGACGCCGACGAGATTCTGCGTTCCGTTGCAGACGCGAAAATCAGCGCGTGCGGCATCTGCGATGAAAAACGGCATGGCGGCTGCAAGAGCGAACAGAGCGAGACGGACCAGCGGTCCGGACCGCGTGAGGAAACTTGGCGCGGCTTGGATCAACACGGCTCCCAAATAGCTCCACGGTTATTCGTATCCGTGTCTTCTTGCGCCGCCGTCAAGCGAAAGTCAACGCAATGCTAATCGATTATATTTCCTTTCATAACCCATCCGTCGAGGGTCCGGTTCAACCTCTCCCTCGTGCCGCGCTTGAACCCGCCGCAGGCGCATGCGATCACTGCGCCCGACGGCGCAAATGACGAACGGCAATTCCTGATGGACGACTTCCAATCCTTCGAAATCCTATCCGGCAAACATGACAAAGGCATGGTGATCCTCGCAGATCACGCGATGAACCGCCTTCCCGCGCGATATGGCCGGCTCGGACTGCCCGACGCGGCCTTCGCCCGCCACATCGCCTATGACATCGGCATCGAGGGCCTGACGCGGCAGCTTTCGGAAAAACTCGGCGTTCCCGCCGTGCTCGGCGGCTTTTCGCGCCTGCTGATCGATCCGAATCGCGGCGAAGACGATCCGACGCTAATCATGAAGATCTCCGACGGCGCCGTCGTATCAGGCAATCATCCGATCACGCCGCAGGAATGGGACTACCGCATCGAAACCTTCCATCGCCCCTATCACCATGCCGTCGCCGCAACGATCGACAGCGTGGCGAATGCCACCGGCAGGGCGCCGCTGGTGCTGTCGCTGCACTCCTTCACGCCGGCCTGGAAAGGCATTCCCCGTCCCTGGCACGCCGCCGTACTCTGGGATAGCGACCATCGCGCCGTCGGCCCGCTGCTCGAGATGCTGCGCGCCGATCCCGATCTCGCCGTTGGCGACAACGAACCCTATGACGGCGCGCTGAAGGGCGATACCATGTACCGCCATTGCATGATCACAGGCATTCCGCATGCGCTGCTCGAGGTGCGCCAGGACCTGATCGGAGACGAGACCGGCATATCAGCATGGGCCGAACGCCTGGCGCCGATCTTTGCGGCGATGAATGCCGATCCCGCCTTGCACGGATACGACGTTCATCTGTCGCGCTCCGGCCCCTATTGAACGAAGGCCCCCATTTAACGAAAGGCCTCACTTTAACGAAAGGAAGCGAGATGACCGCGCTCAGCAAGGAACAACAGACCGAATTCGAAGCTGCCGCCTTCCGCCGCCTCGTCGCACATCTTCGCGAACGCAGCGACGTTCAGAACATCGATCTGATGAATCTGGCCGGCTTCTGCCGCAACTGCCTGTCGAACTGGTATCGCGAAGCCGCCGAGGCCGAAGGTGTCCCGGTTACCAGGGACGAATCGCGCGAGATGGTCTATGGCATGCCCTATGAGGACTGGAAGAATCTTCACCAGAACGAGGCCTCGCCAGTGCAAAAGACTGCTTTTGAACTGAACAATCCACACAAATAGCTTGGCTGGCCGCGAACAGGCTTGACCGTGGCGCCGCTTCGCGGCAGTCACTGGCATCCAAAATTGATCACCGAAAAACCAGGAGAACACGATGTCTGATGCTCATGGCGTCGCCCGCGATCAGCTTCGCGCTTTCATCGAGCGCATTGAACGGCTGGAAGAAGAAAAGAAGACCATCGCCGTCGACATCAAGGACGCCTATGGCGAGGCCAAGGGAATGGGCTGCTAAACCCCCGTGAATCGGCGTTTATACGTGTAGAATCAATGATTTGAAAGCAAAATACACGGCCGCGACGATATGCGCAAGCGCCTTCGACGGCCGGACCGACAAAGAGGAATTCAAAGCAAATGAGCGAGATCGAAACCAGCACCGAGAACGTCGCCGCCGCGGAGTTGCGCGCATTCATCGAGCGCATCGAGCGCCTTGAGGAGGAGAAGCAGACCATCGCCGACGACATCAAGGACGTGTTCGGGGAGGCGAAGGGCCGGGGTTACGATACAAAGGCGATGAAGACGATTATCCGGCTAAGGAAAAAAGACGCCAACGAGCGCATGGAGGAGGAGTCGATCCTGCAGACCTACATGAACGCTCTCGGCATGGAGTAACGATAGAACCGATGTCCGGAAGCGGCTGCTCGCTCAGCCGGTCGCTCTTCGTCGTCAGCGGCACGATGCAAAGGATTCAGCGGGCAGTCCATGGCAGGCGCATAGGCGCGCGGCCACCTCCGATGCCTGGGCGATGGTAGGCGGGCTTGCGCGGGTGCCTATCCTGAAAGGTTTGCTGAGTCCTTGACGTGCGCTCATCACGCCGCATTCCTTTCGACTGGAAGCGACGCCGGAGCATCGAACTGCAGCTCCGCAAGCCTTGCGTATGCGCCGCCCTGGCGAACGAGCGACGGATGCGTCCCTTCTTCGACTATTCGGCCTTCGTCCATGACGAGGATGCGATCAGCCTTGAGGACGGTGGCAAGCCGGTGTGCGATGACGATCGTCGTGCGATTCTCCATAAGCTCGTCGAGTCCCTTCTGCACCAGCATCTCGCTTTCGGCGTCGAGTGATGACGTGGCTTCGTCGAGAAGAAGGATCGGAGCGTCCTTCAGGACAGCTCTTGCGATCGCGATTCTCTGGCGCTGCCCGCCAGACAATGTAAGACCGCGCTCGCCTACGACCGTGCCGTATCCGTTGGGAAGAGCGGAGACAAAGTCATGCGCCTGCGCCCTGGCGGCGGCGGCCTCTATTTCTTCCGGGATGGCCTCCGGCCGGCCGATCGCTATGTTCTCCTTGATGGAGGAGGCGAAAATCGTGATGTCCTGAGGGACGATGGCCATCTGTTGCCGCACTTCTTCCGGAGAGAGAGTAGCGACGTCGCGACCGTCGATTGCGATCTTTCCATCGCCTACGCCGTAGAAGCCGAGAAGGACGGAGAATAGCGTGCTTTTACCAGAGCCCGATGCTCCGACCACGGCCACGGTTTCGCCCGGAGAGACCCGCATCGACAGTCCCCGCAAGACTTCACGATCTGGCGCACCCGGATAGGCGAAGCGCACGTCCTCGAATTCGATCCGACCCGCGACGGGCGTTCGCAGCGGCAGCGTCGCACCTGCTTCTGGCCGCCCGTCCTCTTCGTCCATCAGTTCGAATAGCCTGCCGGCCGCACCTGCCGCCTGTGCGAGCTCGCCCCAGACCTCCGAAAGCGAACCGAGCGATCCTGCCGCGATCACCGCGTAAAGAAGGAATTGCCCGAGATCTCCTGCGGTCATCGCGCCGGACAGCAGGTTCTGCGCTCCGATCCAAAGCACGCCGACGACGCTCGCAAAAACGAGGGCGATCGCGAAAGCCGTGAGGAAGGCTCTCGAGCGCGCGGCGCTCACCGAACTGGCATATGACGCCTCGATTTCGCGGACGTATTTGCGTTGAGCGGCTTCCTCACCGTTGAAGGCTTGTATAGTCCGGCTTCCTGCGACGATCTCGCTTGCAAAGGCCGACGCCTCGGCGAGCGCGTCCTGTGCGGACCTGGATTTTTGCCGGACTGACCGACCGAACACCACCAGGGGCACGACAATGAGCGGGATTGCTCCGACCGTGATTGAGGACAGGCCGGGACTTGTCACGAACATCATGGCAAGGGCGCCGACGCAGAGAATGGAGTTCCGAAGCGCGACGGAGGCAGCAAGGCTCACGGCGGACTTGATCTGCGCCGCATCGGCGGTGAGCCGCGACGAGACTTCGCCGGAGCGGTTCGCATCGAAGAAGCTTGCAGGAAGACGAACGACCTTTTGAAAGACCTGGAGACGAAGATCGCAGACCAGCCGCTCGCCAAGCGCGGCGACGAAATAGTATCTACAGGCGCTTGCGACGGCGAGAGCGATCGCCAGCACGACGAGCATGAGGAAGTAGTGGTCGACGAATGCGCCGTCGGTGCGGGCGAAACCCCGATCTATCAGACGCCGGACCGCTGTCGGCAGCGCGAGGGAGATGAGAGCGGCGGCCGTAAGGGAGACGACGGCGCCGGCCGCCAGCCACCGGTGGGCGCGCAGAAGAGGCGTCAGCTTTCCAAGTCCCGCTAGCGACCTGCGGGAGCGGTCTTCTCTCGCTGCGCCGAGGTCCGTAGCCTCCGTGCAACATGCAGGCGTATCGGCGAGGCGGTCGTGCTTGGCAATCATCAATGCCGTGAACTCCTGGTTTGCATCGACTGGTCTTTTCACCCCAATTCAGTGGTCAGTCTTTGATCGCGATCAACAACGGAGCGATCTTGATCTACTGGACTTCCTGCGTCGACCCGCACTGTGGCAGCGATGATATATGCCGAGAAACACGCCGGATCCGCTTTGGGAAATCGTCTGTCAGCATCACCGCTCTTCATCGATCCGGCGGAAAGCGCCTCGCCGAATACCGCCGGTTCCGGGGCCGTCTTGCGAGCGGCCCGTTCAATCGCCGCATGTATCGGCGTATCGCCAAGGGGTCACCTTGTCGGTTCGCGTCGGCATCTCACGGCCGAGATCTCCGCTATCTCAGGTCGATAGGTAGAGACGTTGAGCCCGATTGTTGGGATGCAGAGGAGCGATCATCGAAAAATCAGGCGACGTGCCTTGCCAGCGCGCAGCGCGACCAGAGCGAATGCAGCGCCTCGACCAGATGGGCGATATCGGCGTCGGAATGCAGCGGCGTCGGCGTAATGCGCAGGCGCTCGGTCTTCTTCGGCACTGTCGGATAGTTGATCGGCTGGACATAGACGCCGCAATTGTCGAGCAGCAGGTCGGAGATCCACTTGCACTTGGCCGCATCGCCGACCAGCACCGGCACGATATGGCTCGGATTGGGCATATGCGGAATGCCGCGCTGGTCGAGCAGTGCTCTCAGCTTGCGGACACGGTCCTGATGGCGGGCGCGCTCGAACTGGCTGACCTTCAGATGCTGGATCGAGGCGACGGCGCCGGCGGCAAGTGCTGGCGGCAGCGCCGTC
>NZ_JAWDIV010000018.1:0-170188 GCF_032464655.1 Rhizobium sp. 25PS6 | reverse complement strand
ATAGCATTGTGATCAGGGAACGCAAAGCTGCAAGGGGTTCGACAATGCGTTTTTGCCGCCATTGCCAAGTACTGGAATTTGGCTAGTGTCCGCCTCAACTGCCGACGCCGGACATTCGACCATGAAGACAATCGCCGTTGTTATCGCAAGCCTTATCGCCTTTTCAGGCATCAGCCACGCCGCCGAAATCATCGCTCCGGTGAAGGAGATCATGGACGCGACCAGGAGCAACTGGGCCGACAATAGCAGCGACTGGATCGACATCTTCGACGCGAGCCGGCTTGACCATCTCTACAGCCGCGATTTCGTCGCGAAATACCAGGCGGCGGCGCAGTTTCCCGCCGTCGACGACGACGGCATATCGCCCTTCGACTACGACGTCATCGTCAACGGCCAGGATGCCTGCCCGCTGGAGGATCTGACGATGGTGGCAGCGCCTGTGGTCGACGGCGTGGCCGAGGTGACCGTGCGCTTCAAGAAATCCGCCTGCTCGGATGCGCCCGATGCCAAGGACTATACGACCGTTCATTTCGAGGTGGTCGAGGAAGGCGGCAAGCCCGTCATCGACGATATCGTCACCGAGAATATCGAAACGCAGGCGCGCGATTCCCTGAAGACAACGATGGCGCTGATTGCCAAGGGCCAATAGGCGCGCGACATTCAAGAGCATCGAGATTCTATCTCTGAGCGGCATGAGGGGCTCTTGCACTTGTTTTCCGGTTTTCAGTTCCGCGACTGGCTGCTTGCCAACGATCCGGCGCTTTCGCGCCTGCGCATGGCTTCGCGGGTGACGCTGACGATCGTTCTCTCCTTCGCCATCCTGTTCGCCATCCAGAAGTTGATCGTGCCGCTGCCGACGGCGGCCTTCGGTCTCGGCATCGTACTGTCGATCGAGGGCGGGGTGGCGGTGCGCGACAAGGGCAATTCGCGCCAGCTGGTGACGCGGCTTTTCGGCTGTGTCGCGAGCCTTGCCGTCGTCGGCATTGCGGCGGGGCTCGAGGATCGCCGTTTTCTCTCCGATCTCGTCTTCCTGGTGGTGATCGCGCTCGCATCGGCCGGGCGGGTGTTCGGGCCGCGTGGCTTTGCGATCGGCATGTTCGCCTTCACCTCTTATTTCATGGGGTCTTATTTCCGGCCTTCCCTTGCCGAGCTGCCTGATGTGGCGATCGGCCCCGTCGTCTCGGTACTCGTCGGCCATCTGGTGAGAGCAGTGCTGTTGCCGGATGATTGGCGGCGCGACCTGCTGCGCTCGCTCGAAAGCGTGCGCGGCCGGATCAACCAGATCCTCTTCAAGCTCGCCACCCTTGCCGGCAGCGGTCATATCGGCGAGGCTGACCGGCAGGAGCTGCGCCAGCTGGAAGACCGGCTGAAGGAAGTGGTGCTGATGGCTGAGACCTTCATTCCACGCCCGCCGGCCGGCGTCTTCGACGGTGCTTCCGATCCCGCCGCGGAATTGGCGATTCGGCTCTTCGATGCGCATCTCGCTGCCGAAAGCGCGATCGTGGTGAGCTTCCAGAGCCTGCCGCCCTTTGCGCTCATCCATGCCGTGATCGAGGCCGACAAGGCGGAGCTCGCCACCTATGAGGGGATGGCGGAAGCCATCAAAGAGGAACCGCAAGGCGAAACCGTGCGGGCGCTGCTCTGGCTCGGCGAGGCGCGGCAGCAATTGACGCAGGCGATCGGCGAGGGGCAGGCTTCCGGCTTTGCCGGCATCGATGCCGTCAAGGACACGGCACAGCCCGAGAAGATCGACTTTTCATTCGCCAATCCGCTGTTGCGCTCGGCGCTGCAGATCACGCTCGCCTCGGCGCTCGCCATGGGCTTCGGCCTGCTTCTGTCGCGCGACCGCTGGTTCTGGGCGGTGCTTGCCGCCTTCCTCGTCTTCACCAACACCAATTCGCGTGGCGACACGGCAATGAAAGCGCTGTCGCGCTCGCTCGGCACGGTGTTCGGGATCGCCATCGGCCTTCTGCTGGCGACGCTGATTTCGGGTGAGCCTGTCATCGCGATTCCGGTCGCCGGCATCTGCATCTTCCTCGCTTTCTATTTCCTGCAGGTCTCCTACGCGACGATGACCTTCTTCATCTCGATCGTGCTCTGCCTGGTCTATGGTATGACCGGGGTGCTGACGCTCGATCTCCTGCAACTGCGCATCGGGGAGACCTTGATCGGCGCGGTGGCCGGAACGGCGGTCGCCTTCCTAGTCTTTCCGGCACGCACGCGCGGCGCGCTTGATGCGGCACTCGCCCGCTGGTTTCAGGCGCTGGACGAGTTGTTGAGCGCGATCGGCGATGGCAAGAGCGGTTTTGCGCTGATTGCGCTGTCGCAGAAGATCGATGCCTGTTACCGCGACGTGACGGTGGCAGCAAAGCCGCTCGGCTCGTCCTGGTCGGTGGTGACGCGGCCGGGCCGGATCGGCCAGACGCTGGCGATCTTCCTCTCCTGCACCTATTGGGCGCGCATCCTGGCGAAGAGTTCCACAGCGCCGGCCGAGGCCGATGAGCTGAAAAGGCTGATCGCGTCGGATCTGGCGCTGATGAAGGATGCGGCCCCGCGCGGCTCGACCTGTTTCTTCATCGAGCGCAAGGCGTCGCGGACGACAGGGCGGCACCTGCCGCTGTCGCGCGAGGGCGCCAGACTCGGGCTCGAAATGATCGGTTCGGCACTGGAAAGGCTCTATCCGCAGGCTGATGTCTTGCCGTTTGCGCCGGGCGAGGTTATTGCGCGCTCGAAACAGGGATAGAACCATGGCAGGCACGAACAGCGAGCGTCAACTTCTGGCCGAAGGGCCGGCCATCATTCTGGTCGAGCCACAGATGGGCGAGAATATCGGCATGGTCGCGCGTGCCATGGCGAATTTCGGCCTTGCTGAACTCCGCCTCGTCAATCCGCGCGACGGTTGGCCGAACGAGAAAGCCCTGGCGACCGCCTCCAAGGCCGATCACGTCATCGAGGCGACCAAGGTCTACGACACGCTGGAACAGGCGGTCGCCGATCTCAATTTCGTCTATGCGACGACGGCGCGCGAGCGTGATGGCTATAAGCCGGTCCGCTCGCCGGTCATCGCCGCAGAGACGCTTCGGGCGAGGTTTCGCGCCGGCGAGGGCACAGGCATTCTCTTCGGGCGCGAGCGATGGGGGCTGACCAACGAGGAGGTGGCGCTTGCCGACGAGATCGTCACCTTTCCCGTCAATCCTGCCTTCGCCTCGCTGAACATCGCTCAGGCGGTGCTGCTGATGTCCTATGAATGGATGAAGTCCGGCATGGAGGATCTCGGCGCCGTGCCCTTCCAGGCGATGGGGCAGACGCCTTCGACCAAGGAACAGCTGTTCGGCTTGTTCGACCAGTTGGAAGAGGCGCTCGATGCGCGCGGTTATTTCCATCCCGCCGGGAAAAAGCCGAAAATGGTCGACAATCTGCGTGCCGTTCTATCCCGCCGGGCTTTCACGGAGCAGGAAATCAGCGTGTTGCGCGGCGTTATCTCCTCCCTCGACCGCTTCTCGCGCAAGAGCCCGCGCGGCGGCCGGTTCCCGACAGCGGCCAAGGAAACACCGCCCGATGACAGCGCCGACGCATGAGCTGAAGCCCGTCCTCGTCTTCGATTCCGGCATCGGCGGGCTGACCGTCTTGCGCGAGGCGCGTGTGCTGATGCCGGAACGCGGCTTCATCTATGTGGCCGACGATGCCGGCTTTCCCTATGGCGGCTGGGAGGAGCAGGCGCTGAAAGAGCGGGTGATCGGTCTCTTCGGCCGGCTGCTCGAGGAGCACGATCCCGAAGTCTGCATCATTGCCTGCAACACCGCCTTCACGCTGGTTGGCGCCGATCTGCGCGCCGCTTTTCCCCAGATGACCTTCGTCGGCACTGTGCCGGCGATCAAACCGGCGGCGGAGCGTACGCGCTCCGGCCTCGTCTCGGTGCTCGCGACGCCGGGCACAGTCAAGCGCGCCTATACGCGCGATCTCATCCAGTCCTTCGCGCAGCAATGCCATGTCCGCCTCGTCGGCTCGGAGAACCTTGCGCGCATGGCAGAGGCCTATATTCGCGGTGATGCCGTCTCCGACGACGCCGTGCTTGCCGAAATCGACCAATGTTTCGTCGAGAAGAACAGTCAGAGGACCGATATCGTCGTGCTCGCCTGCACGCATTATCCCTTCATGGCCAATCTTTTCCGCCGGCTTGCGCCTTGGCCGGTGGACTGGCTGGATCCGGCAGAAGCCATTGCCCGGCGGGCGCGCACGCTCGTTCCGCAGATCGCCGATGCCGTTCACCCCGATAATTTCGACTTTGCCGTCTTTACATCCGGCAATCCCGATTTTGCGACGCGCCGACTGATGCAGGGGTTCGGTCTCAGCACGCGATAAGGCACTGCGCGCTTTATTTCACCGATGCCATCGCGCAAGATCTCCGCGGGGAATCGCGGGCGCGTGTTTGCCGCTCAAGACATAAAGGGATGCGCCGTGCCGCTGCAAAGACTTGTCATGCTGATCTTCTTTCTGCAGCCGATAGCCTTTGGCGCCTGGTTGCCGCGTATTCCTGATGTCCAGGCGAAGCTTGAACTCGGCACCGCCGATCTCGCCGTCGCACTTCTGGGATTGCCGATCGGCACGCTGATCACCCTGCCGTTTGCCGGCCGCCTCGTCTCGCGCATCGGCGGGCGCATGGTGATCATCTATGGTTTCATCTTCTTTCTTGCCGTGGTTTCGCTTCCAGCCTTCGCGCCCAGCGCCGTGCTTCTATTCTTCGCCTTGATTGTCGTTGGGGTCGCGCTTTCGACGGTGGAACTCGGCATGAATGTCGAGGCCGATGTGACGGAGAAGGCGACGGGGCTGGTCATCATGAGCCGCTGCCACGGCTTCTGGAGCTTCGGCATTATGGCCGGCAGCCTGATCGGCGTTGGTGCCATAGCCATCGGGCTTTCGCCACACTGGTCGATCCTGATCACGGCGATCATCATCCTGCCGGCTGCGCTGATTGCCAGCCTGCGCCTGCCGAAATTGCCGGAAAGTCACCATGCGGAGAATTCGCAGGTAATGACCGGCTTCAAGCTGCCCAGTCTTGCTCTGCTCGGGATCTGCGCCTTCGTCTTCGGCGTGACGATGACCGAAGGTGCGATCGCCGATTGGTCGGCGGTCTATCTCCGCGATGTCATGAATGCAGAAGGCGCGCAAACCGGCCTCGGTTATTCGGTTTTCGCTTTCATGGTCGCGGCGGGGCGCTTCAGCGGTGATTACATGAAAGGCCGTTTCGGCGCGGTTGCCATTGCCCGTGGCTGCGGCATCGCCTCGCTTGCCGGCATGCTCGTCGTTCTCCTTGCACCGGCGACGCCGCTTGCGCTACTCGGCTTTGCCGCAGTCGGTATCGGCGTCTCGGTCGGGTTTCCGCTTGCGGTGACGGCCGTCGCTTCGCTGACTGACCGCCCGCCCGCTTCAAGCGTTGCGACGCTCTCCTTCGCAGCCCTGACCGGTTTTCTCATCGGGCCGCCGATCATCGGCTTTCTCGGCGAACTCCTGGGCTTGCGCGCGGGACTTGCGGTCTTGTTGGTACCACTTTTCGTCAGCCTGCTCTGCGCACGTTTGCTGATTCCGACGCAGAAGGACATGGCGGGCGACCTCGTCGAGCGCGAGGCGGTGTGAAACTTATTTCCCAGGGCTGGCTTTCCTGTGGGTTCTTAAAGGTTTGACGATAACAGTGCCTGCGAATCTGCTAGAGACGGGCCGGGAATCTTTAAGGGGAATTGGACGTGCAGGTTGGCATCGATATGGGACTGGCGTCCGGCGCTCCGGCGACGCTCGATATCGAGGAGCTGCTGGCGACACGTCTGCTCGTGCAGGGCAATTCCGGATCGGGCAAGTCACATCTGCTGCGCCGCCTGCTAGAGCAATCGGCGCAATGGGTGCAGCAGGTCATCATCGATCCCGAGGGTGATTTCGTCACCCTCAGCGACAGGTTCGGCCATGTCGTGGTCGACGGTGAGCGGACCGAGGCGGAGCTTGCCGGCATCGCCAACCGCATTCGCCAGCATCGCGTTTCCTGCGTGCTGACGCTCGAAGGCCTCGATCTCGAAGACCAGATGCGCGCCGCCGCCGCCTTCCTCAACGGCATGTTCGATGCCGATCGCGAATACTGGTATCCGGTTCTCGTCGTGGTCGACGAGGCGCAGATGTTTGCGCCGTCGGTCGGTGGCGATGTCTCGGAAGATGCGCGCAAGATGTCGCTCGGCGCGATGACCAATCTGATGTGCCGCGGGCGTAAACGCGGTCTTGCCGGCGTGATCGCGACGCAGCGGCTTGCCAAGCTTGCCAAGAACGTCGCGGCCGAGGCCTCGAACTTCCTGATGGGCCGAACCTTCCTCGATATCGACATGGCGCGCGCTGCCGACCTGCTCGGCATGGACCGGCGCCAGGCCGAGATGTTCCGCGATCTGAAGCGCGGCAATTTCGTCGCCCTCGGACCGGCGCTGTCGCGCCGGCCGCTGCCGATCCAGATCGGTGCGGTGGAGACCTCGGCGCGCTCTTCCAGCCCGAAGCTGATGCCGCTGCCGGATGCGCCTCAGGATGTGGAAGACCTGATCTTTACGCCCGATCCGGAGGAATTCCAGCGCCCGCTGGTGCGCCGCGCCCCGCCGGCGCCGCGGCCGACGACCGATATTCTGGCCGAACTCTCGCGCTCGACGCCAGCGGCATCGGCCGTGCCTGCCGAGGCGAGGGCGAGCCAGGTGGAAGTCTCCGCCGAAGAGCGGGAGGAGCGCCTTGCCGGCGTGCTTGCCGAAATCCTCGACGATCCGACCTCCGCCTTTCGCACCGATTCGGTGCTCTATCAGGACTTTCTCGTCCGGCTGCGCATGCGCCGGGTGCCGGGACCGCCGATCGCGCTGCCAGAATTCCGCCGGCGGGTGGCGATCTCGCGCTCCGGCGTCGATGTGACGACAGCTGCGACCAATGCCTGGGCGACGGCGCTGTCACTGTCTTCAGGTGTCACCGACGACCTGCAGGGAGTCTTCCTGATGCTCGCCAAGGCCGCCGTCTGCGGCGAGCCTTGCCCTTCGGACGCCCGCATCGCCCGCGCCTACGGTACCCATTCCGCCCGTCGCGCTCGCCGCCTGCTTGGCTATTTCGAGGAGCAGGGCATCATCGTCGTGCACGCCGATTTTTCCGGCAAGCGTATCGTCGCTTTCCCTGATATGGACTGCCAGACGGCGCCGGGCGACGCCAACGCACCAGATACCGGCTACCAGCCGCTGGCGGCGGAATAGTGGCGCTTTCGGGGTCTGCCGCTGTTGACATTTTCATGACGGCCCTCTAAAGACCGCCGCAAGCACCGGGCAGCAATGTCCGGTGTTTCATTTGACATGTCCCGTGGATCGTTCCTGTTCGCTAACCGGAACATCCTGTCAGGTCTTGGAAGAGACCAGAGGAGGGCGTGTTTCCTTCGTGCGGTTTGGCAACAAACCGTCATAAACTTTGAAAGGAAATACGATGAGCAAGCGCGAATCGTCCAAGTACAAAATTGACCGCCGTATGGGCGAAAACATCTGGGGCCGTCCGAAGTCCCCGGTGAACCGCCGCGAATACGGCCCGGGCCAGCACGGCCAGCGCCGCAAGGGTAAGCTTTCGGACTTCGGTGTGCAGCTGCGCGCCAAGCAGAAGCTCAAGGGCTACTACGGTGACCTGCGCGAAAAGCAGTTCCGCGCGATCTTCGCCGAAGCCGACCGCCGCAAGGGCGACACCTCCGAAAACCTGATCGGCCTGCTGGAGTCGCGCCTCGACGCAATCGTCTATCGCGCCAAGTTCGTTCCGACGGTCTTTGCTGCCCGTCAGTTCGTCAACCATGGCCACGTCTCGGTCAACGGCGTGCGCGTCAACATCGGTTCCTACCGTTGCAAGGCCGGCGACGTCATCGAAGTTCGCGAAAAGTCGAAGCAGCTGGTGATCGTTCTGGAAGCCGTCAGCCTCGCAGAGCGCGACGTTCCTGATTACATCGAAGTCGATCACAACAAGATGGTCGCAACCTTCGGCCGCGTTCCGACGCTCAGCGACGTTCCGTTCCCGGTCGTCATGGAACCGCATCTGGTCGTCGAATTCTACTCGCGTTAATGCATTCGTCTCGCAGTCGAAACCGATTGCGAGACAACAGCATGCGTCGATATACGGAAAGCCGCTCTTTCGAGCGGCTTTTTTGCGATCTGGAGAGAAGCAATGGCAGATTTGCAGGCGACCCTCGATAGCATCTACGCCGATATCCAGCCGCGGATCGGCGAGGGCAAGGTGGCGGACTATATTCCGGAGCTCGCCAAGGTCGACCCGAAGCAGTTCGGCATGGCGATCGTCACCGTCGACGGCAAAGTCTATCGCGTCGGCAATGCCGATACCGCCTTCTCGATTCAGAGCATATCGAAGGTCTTCATGCTGACGCTGGCGCTCGGCAAGGTCGGCGAGGGGCTGTGGAAGCGGGTCGGGCGCGAACCCTCGGGATCGGCTTTCAACTCGATCGTCCAGTTGGAGCATGAGAGCGGCATCCCCCGCAACCCCTTCATCAATGCCGGCGCGATCGCCGTCAGCGACGTCGTCATGGCCGGCCATGCGCCGCGCGAGGCAATCGGCGAGCTGCTGCGCTTCGTGCGTTATCTCGCCGATGACGAGTCGATCACCATCGACGACAAGGTGGCGCGCTCGGAAACGCAGACGGGATACCGCAATTTCGCGCTTGCCAACTTCATGCGCGCCTACCGCAATCTCGACCATCCGGTCGACCATGTGCTCGGCGTCTATTTCCATCAATGCGCGCTGTCGATGAGCTGCGAGCAGCTCGCCCGCGCCGGGCTGTTCCTGGCGGCGCGCGGCAGTAATCCAACGACCGGCCATTCGGTGGTCTCGCCGAAGCGGGCGCGTCGCATCAATGCGCTGATGCTGACCTGCGGCCATTACGATGGCTCGGGTGACTTCGCCTATCATGTCGGCCTGCCCGGCAAGAGCGGCGTCGGCGGCGGCATCTTCGCGGTGGCGCCGGGCATAGCCTCCATCGCGGTGTGGTCGCCGGGGCTGAACAAGGTCGGCAATTCACAGCTCGGCGCTGCGGCATTGGAGATGCTTGCGGCGCGCACCGGCTGGTCGGTTTTCGGCGATTGACGCTGTGTTACCAGGCGGGTTTCTGCTAGAGCAAATGTGGAATTTCTGTAGGACGAAGCAATGAATATCGCAGCCAAGATCGCCGATGATTTGGAAACCGGCGAAGCCGACACCAGCGGCCATGCGCTGTTTGCCGATGCACCGCGCTCGGTCTCCTTCAACAAGCTGCGCAAACGCCTGCTCCGGCAGGTGCGCCAGGCCTTCGACGATTTCGACATGCTGAAGGGCCAGAAGCGCTGGCTGGTCGCCCTTTCCGGTGGCAAGGATTCTTACGGGCTGCTGGCGCTGCTGCTCGATCTCAAATGGCGCGGCCTGCTGCCGGTCGAACTCATCGCCTGCAATCTCGATCAGGGACAGCCGAATTTTCCGAAGCACGTGCTGCCGGACTATCTCACCAAGATCGGCGTCCGCCACCGGATCGAATATCGCGACACCTATTCGATCGTGAAGGAGAAGGTGCCTGAAGGCGCTACCTATTGTTCGCTCTGTTCGCGGCTGCGGCGCGGCAATCTCTACCGCGTCGCGCGGGAAGAGGGTTGCGATGCGCTGGTGCTCGGCCACCACCGCGAGGACATTCTCGAAACCTTCTTCATGAATTTCTTCCATGGCGGCCGGCTCGCCTCGATGCCGGCGAAGCTTCTGAACGACGAGGGCGATCTGATGGTGCTGCGGCCGCTCGCCTATGCTGCCGAGGACGACCTCGCGAAGTTCGCGGCCGCTATGCAGTTTCCGATCATCCCCTGCGATCTCTGCGGCTCGCAGGACGGGCTGCAGCGCAATGCAATGAAGGATATGCTCGCCGATATCGAGCAGCGCATGCCGGGACGGAAGGATACGATGCTACGGGCACTTTCGCACGTGAACCCGTCGCATCTGCTCGATCCGAAACTTTTCGACTTTTCCACTCTTGGTGTCACAGACCCTTCATGAAGGGCCGGCTAAGCAGGCTGCTCATGCATGAAGGACGGGATTTCGCATGACCATTTCAGATCAGGATATTCTCTTTCTCGGCGATTGCGTGAGGCAAGCGGCGCAAGCGGAGATCATGCCGCGTTTTCGCAGTCTCGGCGCGGGCGATGTTTCGGAAAAGACCTCGGCGATCGATTTGGTAACGCAGGCGGATGTGCTTGCCGAAGCCCATATCACCGCGGCGCTAAGAGAGCGTTTTCCCACGGCACTCATCGTCGGCGAGGAGGCCTATGATGCCGACCGGTCAGTCGTGCCGGCCCTTGCCGAGGCCGAGCTTGCCTTCGTCATCGATCCCGTCGACGGCACTTTTAATTTTGCCGCGGGGCTTCCGGTTTTCGGGACAATACTGGCAGTGACGGTGAGAGGCGAGACGGTCGCCGGCATCATTCACGATCCCGTTCTCGGCGATACGGTGACGGCGCTCAAAGGGGCAGGCGCCTTTCTGACCCGCCAGGACGGGCAGTCGACCAAGCTGAAGGTCGCCGAGCCTGCTAGCCTGAGCCAGATGGTCGGCGGCCTGTCGTGGGGTCATATGGATGAGCCCGACCGCTCGCGTATCTGCGCCAACATGGCGAAGGCCCGGATGACCTTCGCCTTCAATTGCTCGGCCTACGAATATTGGATGGTCGCCGCCGGCAAGATGCATTTCATCGGCCATGCGAAGCTGATGCCCTGGGACCACCTGGCCGGTGTGCTCGCGCATCAGGAGGCCGGCGGCCATACGGCGAAATTCGACGGCACACCCTATCGCCCCGGCGAAACGACGGGCGGCATCATCTCCGCGCCCGACCGGGAGAGCTGGCAGCTGATCCGGCGTGAGATCGTCGGCATCTGATTCAAGGCCCTGTGAGGCTTAATTAAAGGATCTGACATGATTGCGACTGTCGACGTGACCGTTCTTGCCGATCTGCTGCGTCGCGCGGCAAAGGCGGAGATCCTGCCGCGCTTTCGCCGACTCGGCCAGAACGACGTGCGCTCCAAAGGCGAGGCGACCGATCTCGTCACCGAGGCCGATGAGCAGGCCGAACGGATGATCAAGGCGGAAGCTCAGCGGCTCTGGCCGAACGCGCTGTTTCTCGGCGAAGAATCGGTCGCGGCCGATCCCGATTTGCTCGGCAGCCTCGAACATGCCGATCTCGCGCTCGTCGTCGATCCGGTTGATGGCACCTTCAATTTCGCCTCCGGCATTCCGGCCTTCGGCGTCATGGCATCCGTCATCTCCGGCGGCGAGACGGTTGCCGGCATCATCTACGATCCGATGGGCGACGACTGGGTGATGGCCGAAAAGGGCGGTGGCGCCTGGCTGCGGCGGCCGGATGGCGGCGCCGAGCGGCTCTCGGTCGCAGCGCCCGTGGGACTTGAGCATATGGTCGGCATGGCCTCGACCGGCTACCTGCCGAAGGAGAAGCGCGCCGAAGTACTCGGCAATCTCGCCAAGGTGCGCTTCCTCACCAATTACCGCTGCGCCGCCCACGAGTACCGCACCTTTGCCGGCGGCCATGTGCATTACCTCATGTACAACAAGCTGATGCCCTGGGATCACCTTGCCGGCACCCTGATCTCGCAGGAGGCGGGCGCCTATGCGGCGCGCTTCGACGGCTCACCCTACCTGCCGCATCATCTCGACGGCGGGCTGCTGATTGCGCCCGACAAGGCCTCGTGGGACGTGCTGCGGCGTGAGGTTTTCACGGTCTGAACACTCGCCTTAAAGCGTAGAGCCTTTACTGCTGCCCTCATGCTATAGGACAGTGAGGATGTGTTCCCACGCCAGTCGTCCCAACTCTGTGTCGGCTTCGTCACTGCCACCGTGCGCGTGCAGCGTTGATCGGGGGGTCGTTTCGCCCGGCAACAGAATGCGATGGCCCGCGTGTTCTCCCAAGACAAGCTGGGTGGACAAACCAAAACCTGCGCGCCGCCGAACAATTGATGCGGCAAATTCGTCTGATGGCCAGAGTGCGTCATCGCATCCCGCTACGAGTAGAATTTCGGCATTCGATCTCTCCAAAGCGATAGCCGCTGCGTCGATCTCAGACTCGTGCATATCGAGGCATCTTTCGAACAAACCCCGATAGGCGACCAGCCCGTCTCTGTATTCTCGCACCCATTCTGGGTCCGACGAAACAAAAGGAAGCGGTGTACCGCGCAATGTCCACGACGAGCGCTCGGGCCAACTGATGCCATCAAACCCTGGACCAATATTCCCCCAGACGACTGAAGAAGGGCTTATCGCCACGACCGCATTGATGCGCGGATCGTAAACGGCCGTGAGCAGTGCAGCTTCGGCGCCTTTCGAGGTTCCCACTAGGACGATGCGTTTACAGCCGAGTCCCACCAGGAAGTCCGTGGCAGAGAAAAACGTTTCCAGCGGCACCTCGCAAATACCTGGCACCTGGCCTTCGCCGCCGAACCAGCGAAGCGCTATGACCGTTGCCCCCTGGCTCGCAAACAACCTGGCGCGGGCCACATCGACTCGGCCACTGGAGCCGCTGAGCACCATCACGCCGGTGCTGGCATCCGGTTTGACTTGAAATATCTCGCCCTGCAATGGCGGGGGGAGACGTTGAAATCCTGCATCCAAAAACCAGGATCCTTCTTCCAGGGGCATCCAGATTTAGGAACGTGCCGAGTTTGCCATCTAATTCAATGCCGCCGGGGATCAACCGTTCCGGCAGATTTCCCACTTCAAAAATGCGCAGCTCCCGGATCGAGCTGCGGACTGTCGCCGGGGTGGGTGAAGAGCTTGCCGTTTTCGGCCCAAAGGGTGGCTGCAATCGTCACCGCGCCGAAGAGGGCGAAGCCGCCGAAGAGCGGCTGCACCGTGCCGTTGAACATCTGGCCGACCAGGCCGCCGAGGATGGCGCCGGCCGTCGTCGAGACGAAGCCGGTGATGGCGGTCGCCGTGCCGGCGAGATTACCCATCGGCTCGAGGCTGATGGCGGTGAAATTGGTGGCGATCAGGGCAAACATCATCAGCACGATGGTGAAGATGCCATAGGCGATGGCGAAATCCGGCTTGCCGGCCAGCGAATAAAAAAAGCCGACAGCCGACAGCGCCGTGAAGATCAGCAAGGCGGCATGCGAGATGCGGCGCATGCCGAATTTGCGCACGAAGAATCCATTGGCGAAATTGGCGACGGCGATGCCGCCGGCGGTAGCCGCAAAGGCGATCGGCAACCAGTCGCCAAGGCCATAGACCTCGCCGAAGACCTGCTGAACCGAGATCACATAGGCACTGATGACGCCGGTGAACATGGTGAGGCCGATCATGTAGCCGCAGGTGATGCGGTTGGTGAGCACGGTCTTGAAGCCATCCACGACAGAGGCGACCGACAGCGGCAGCCGCTCTTCCGGCGGCAGCGATTCCTTCAGCCGCAGGAGAGCCCAGACGAACAGGACGGTGGCGATGATGCCGAGCAGGATGAAGATCCAGTGCCAGTTGGCATAAAGGATGATGAGCTGGCCGACGGATGGGGCAACGATCGGCACGATCATGAAGACGATCATCACATAGGACATGACACGGGCCATTTCGCGGCCACCGAAGCAGTCGCGCACCATGGCCATGGTGGTAATGCGCACGGCCGCACCGCCAATACCCTGGACAAAACGCATAACGAGCAGCATTTCGAAGCTGCCGGTCGCTGCGGCGGCAAACATTCCGACAATATAGCAGGCCAAGCCGCCGAGCAGGATGTTGCGGCGGCCGAACGTATCCGAAAGGCTGCCGAAGAAGATCTGCGAGACGCCGAATCCTAAGAAGAACACGCCGATGATCAACTGGGCGTCGTTGGTATTGGTGACGCCGAGGGAATGGCCGATATTGGGCAATGCCGGCAGCATGCTGTCGATCGCCATAGCAACGCTGGCGGTCATGATGGCGATGGTAATGACGAATTCGCCAAAACCCATGCCGATGCGGCGGGAGCCCTGGTTTTCCTGGTGCGGTTTATGCGGCGGCGTCATGTGGTGAAATCCCGGATGCGAATGAGGTTGGCCGTTCAGACGGCCGGGTTTTGCGATTGGAAGAGGCGGCCCTTCTCGGCGATGAGCACGAAGACGAGCCCGATAATCGAGACGACGAAATAACCGGCGACCATCGGCAGCGCAGTGCCGTCGAAGGCCTGGCCGATGCCGGCGCCGATGATGGCGCCGCCGACCGTGCTCATGAAGCCGAGGACGGAGGAGGCGGTGCCGGCGACGTGGCCGAGCGGCTCCATGGCGAGCGAATTGAAATTCGAGCCGATCCAGCCGAACTGGAACATGGAAAGGCCGAAGAAGGAGATGAACAGAGCGAAGGGCATCGGCTCGGCGCTGGCCATCTGGACGATCAGCCAGATGGTGTTGATGGCGATGAAGCCGATGAGCGAGCCGTGCGACAGGCGGCGCATGCCGAGCTTGCCGACGAAGCGCGAATTGAAGAAGGACGACAGCGACATGAAGATCGCCACGCCGGCAAAGGCGAAGGGGAAATAGACGCCGAGATCGTAAATGCCGACATAGACCTGCTGGGCCGAATTGATGAAGCCGAACAGCGCGCCGAAGATGAAGGTGCTGGCGATGGTGTAGCAGAGCGCGACGCGATTGGTCAGCACCAGCTTGAAGGCGCCGAAGATCGAGCGGGCGGTGAAGGGTCTGACATTGGCGGGATGCAGGGTCTCCGGCAGGCGTAGATAGGCCCAGACGGCGATGCCAGTCGCCATGGCGGCGATAAACAAGAAGATCAGGTGCCAATTGCCGAAGAACATGACGATCTGACCCGCGCCGGGCGCAATCACCGGCACGATCATGAAGACCATCATGATCAGCGACATGACTTCGGCCATCTGTCGTCCGCCATAGATATCGCGGACGATGGAGATGGTGATGACGCGGGTGGCCGCCGAGCCGATGCCCTGGACGAAGCGCAGCACCAGCAGGCCGGCGAAGGAGGGAACGAAGACGATGCCGATGGCCGAAACGATATAGACGACGAGGCCGAACAACAGCGGCGTACGGCGGCCGAAGCGATCGGAAAGCGGTCCGTAGAACAGCTGGGCGCAGCCGAAGCCGAGCAGATAGGAGGAGACGACGAATTGCCGGTGGTTCTCGCTCTCGACGCCGAGGCTCGCGCCGATCTGCTGCAAGGCCGGGAGCATGATGTCGATCGCCAGCGAGTTGATGGCCATCAGGAAGGCTGCGAGCGCGATGAATTCTCGCTTGCCCATGGGCAGGCGGCCCGCGGACACGGCTTGTGAAGAATCTGTCACAATGAAATTCCCATAAACAGGTCAAGGCGCTGCTAGCCGCAGCGCCTCGAACTCAAGAAACAGATTTGGAAACCGGGCGGACGTCCGGTGACCGGTCAGGAGGCGGCGCGCACCGCGATGCCATTTTCCTGGAGATGCTGCTGCAGTTCACCAGCCTGGAACATTTCCCGGACGATGTCGCAGCCGCCGACGAACTCGCCCTTTACGTAGAGCTGCGGGATCGTCGGCCAGTTGGAATATTCCTTGATGCCCTGGCGGATTTCCGAATCGGCGAGCACGTTGACGCTCTTGTAATCGACGCCGATGTAATCGAGAATCTGCACGACCTGGCCGGAGAAACCGCACTGCGGAAACTGAGGCGTGCCCTTCATGAAAAGGACGACGTCGTTGCTCTTGATTTCGTTGCCGATGAATTCGTGAATGCCGCTCATGGACCTAATCCTTTCAACAGGCGGGTTAAAGGCCCACCGTTTCAATCGTTGCCTTTAGATAGCATGCGACAGCAGGAATTCCAGCTGCCCGAACCAAAAAAATACCAATTCGGGCAGGCCGTTGCCGGGGCTGTTGCCGTCGCGCTACTGCACATCAAAGTGCGACAGCGTCCTTTGCACGTCTTAAAAGACGCGCGGCGCTGCAGCGGAGCGGAATTCATCCGAAAGCCGCTCATATTTTCATCGTGTCTTAGCTGCGTCGCTGACGGCTGCGGCCGGCGGCGGTGCGGCGCTTGCTGACCTGTTTGCGGGCGGGCTTGGGCTTGGCCGAGGTCGCCTTGCGCGCAACCTTCGTCGTCGTGGCGGGGCGTGTCTTACGCCTCCTGCGCTTCGTCGTGATGCGGCCGGTGGTCTTCTTCAGGATCTCCTTCAGCACGCTGTCGACGACGCCTGATATCAATTCTTTGACTAGGTCGGCCACAAAACCCCTCCGTTCGTGATGGAAACGACATGGCTGCTATTGAATTCCGGAAGAGTTCGGTTAGCAAGACGGCTTCGAGACCATAGGTGCTTTTTGCCCATATCAGCGGCGCAGCATCCGGATCGCAGCAACATGCCGGCCATTCGCCCGGCCGGAAGAGTGGAATGAAACTGATCGAGAAGCGGGTCGTCCTGCATTTCCCGGGCTTCGAGCCGCTTGACGGCGTTGCCCACAGGGCACGCTACGAGCGTTCGGCCAGGCAGAGTGCCGCCGTCTGGAGTTATTCGATTGAGACGGGGCCAGTGGATGCGGGGAGCGATCCGGTCAGCTTCGAGGTCACGACGACTGAGAGGGTGGCGGCACCCGAGGCGGGGACCGGTTCCCCCGGCTGGCAGACGAAGAGCCGCATCCATATGGTCGATCACGACATACTGGTGCGCAAGCTACGTGCCGGCAACACGCTGAGCCAGATCATTGCGGGCTTCCGAAGCTGCGCCGAGATCATGTTCGAAGGCGGGATGCGGGGATATTTCCGCCATGCCTGGCGCTTCGGCCTGTTCTTTCTGTTTCCGTTCCTGCTGACGGCGCTGGCGATCGTGCTGACGGCGCAGATTGCCATCGTGCCCTATGGTCTCGGCTTTTCGCCGTGGCACATGCTCTGGAGCGAGCCGCTGGCGCTCTGTTTCTTCATCTTCGCCTTCCTGCCGTTTTCCGAACGCTTCCACACGCTGCATCTCTTTGCCGATTGGGAAATGGCCGTGGCGCTCGGCCGCATGGACCGGACAGATTTCAACGACTGGCTGGAAGACCGGGCCACTGCCGTGCGCAAGGCGCTTGAACAAGAGGCGGACGAATATGTGATCTCCTCGCACAGCATGGGATCGAGCGTCGCCGCCCATGTCATCGGCATATTGCTGGAGAGGGAGCCGGAGATCTTCAGGGGCAAGCGCGTGGTGTTTGCCACACTCGGCAGCGCCATCCTGCAATGTGCGCTTATGTCATCGGCAACACTGCTTCGCGCCCGCGTCGGGCTGATCGCCCGCTGTCCCGAGATATCCTGGCTCGACGTGCAGTGCCTGACGGATTCGATCAATTTCTACAAGGTGCCGGTCGTCGCCGTCTCCGGCCATGCGGATGCGCCTCAGGCAAAGATGATGCTGATCCGCGTCAAGCAGATGCTGACGCGCGAGCACTACCGCAAGATCCGCAAGGACCAGCTGCGCGTCCACCGGCAATATGTGCTTGGGCCTGATCTGCAGGCGCCCTTCGATTTCACGCTTTTGACATCCGGGCCGATGCCGGCCTCGGTCTTTGCCGATCCCGACAAAAAGAGAATGCCCGGCTGAGGGCCGGGCATCGTCATCGGGATTACGTCGGGCTCTATTCCGGCGCGGAGGTCTGCAGCGCCAGCGCGTGCAGTATGCCGCCCATATTGCCCTTCAGCGCCTCGTAGACCATCTGGTGCTGCTGCACACGGCTCTTGCCGCGGAAGGCTTCGGCGACGACTTCGGCGGCGTAGTGATCGCCGTCGCCCGCCAGATCGCGGATCGTCACCTTGGCACCGGGAATCCCAGCCTTGATCATGTCTTCGATATCGCCGGGTTTCATGGCCATGATCGTTACTCCTTGCGCATCATTCCGCAGCAAGTTCGCCGCGGCCTTCCATGAAATTAGGGAACCACGATTCATGGGCATCGCGCAATTGCTGAATCGGCAGCGAGATCAGATCGCCGACGACAAGCGCCGTTCCTCCGACCGTGCCGAGACGGCGGAAGGGAACGCCGCCACCTTCCGCATTGACGCAGACGAAATCGGCGACATCGGCGGGCAACGTCAAGACGTAACGCGCCTGATCCTCACCGAAGAGCAGCGCATGCGGTGCACCCTTGCCTTCGCGCAGATCGATCGTCAGGCCTTTGCCCGAGGCCATCGCCATTTCGGCGAGCGCAACTGCAAGGCCACCAGAGGAGATGTCGTGGCAGGCGGTCGCCTGGCCGTTGCGGATGACGGAGCGGACGAAATCGCCATTGCGTCTTTCGGCGAACAGATCCACCTCCGGTGCCGGACCTTCGCTGCTGGAAAGCACGTCGCGGAGATAGACGGACTGGCCGAGATGGCTGCCGTCGACGCCGATCATGATCACCTTATCGCCATCGTTGGCGCTGCCGATACGGACCATCTTGCGCCAGTCCGGCAACAGGCCGACGCCTGCGATCGTCGGGGTCGGCAGGATGGCGACGCCGTTGGTCTCGTTGTAGAGCGAAACGTTGCCTGACACGATCGGGAAATCCAGCGCCCGGCAGGCCTCGCCAATGCCTTTCACCGCCTGAACGAACTGGCCCATGATTTCTGGCTTTTCGGGATTGCCGAAGTTCAGATTGTCGGTGGCGGCGAGCGGTTCGGCGCCTGTCGCGGTGATGTTGCGCCAGCATTCGGCGACCGCCTGCTTGCCGCCTTCGAAGGGATCCGCCTCGACATAACGCGGAGTGACGTCGGAGGAGAAGGCAAGCGCCTTGGAGGGATGGCCGTCGACACGTACGACGCCGGCATCGCCGCCCGGAAGCTGCAGCGAATTGCCCTGGATCAGCGTATCATATTGCTCATAGACCCAGCGGCGGCTCGACTGGTTGGCGGAGCCGACGAGTTGCAGCAGCGCCAGGCCGTAATCCTGAGGAGCGGCGACGAGATTGGCGGGCAGGGGAGCGTGCTTGCCGGGCTCGCGCCAGGGGCGATCATATTCCGGCGCCTGGTCGCCGAGATCCTTGATCGGCAGGTTGGCGACTTCCTCACCCTGGTGCATGACGCGGAAGCGCAGATCGTCGGTCGTCCAGCCGACGATGGCAAAGTCGAGGCCCCACTTGACGAAGATCGCCTTGGCTTCCTCTTCCTTCTCCGGCTGCAGCACCATGAGCATGCGCTCCTGGCTTTCCGACAGCATCATCTCGTAGGCCGTCATCCTCTCTTCGCGCACCGGCACCTTGTCGAGCTCGAGCAGGATGCCGAGATCGCCCTTGGCGCCCATCTCGACGGCAGAGCAGGTGAGGCCGGCCGCACCCATGTCCTGGATGGCGATGACTGCGCCGGTCTGCATCAGCTCGAGGCAGGCTTCCAGCAGGCACTTTTCGGTGAAGGGGTCGCCGACCTGAACGGTCGGACGCTTCTCTTCGATCGATTCGTCGAATTCGGCCGATGCCATCGTCGCGCCGCCGACGCCGTCACGGCCGGTCTTGGCGCCGAGATAGACGACCGGAAGACCGACGCCCTTGGCTTCGGACAGGAAGATGGCGTTCGACTTCGCAATACCGGCGGCAAAGGCGTTAACCAGGATGTTGCCGTTGTAGCGGGCGTCGAACTCGACCTCACCGCCGACCGTCGGCACGCCGAAGGAATTGCCGTAGCCGCCGACGCCGGAAACGACGCCGGAGACGAGGTGGCGGGTCTTGGGGTGATCCGGCTCGCCGAAGCGCAGCGCGTTCATCGCGGCGATCGGGCGCGCGCCCATGGTGAAAACGTCGCGCAGGATGCCACCGACGCCGGTCGCGGCGCCCTGATAAGGCTCGATATAAGAGGGGTGGTTGTGGCTCTCCATCTTGAAGACGACGCAATCGCCGTCATCGATATCGACCACGCCAGCATTTTCGCCCGGGCCCTGGATGACGCGCGGGCCTTTGGTCGGCAGCGTGCGCAGCCACTTCTTCGAGGATTTGTAGGAGCAGTGCTCGTTCCACATGGCCGAGAAGATGCCGAGCTCGGTAAACGTCGGTTCGCGGCCGATCAGATCCAGAATACGCTGATACTCGTCCGGCTTCAGGCCGTGCCTTGCAATGAGTTCGGGCGTGATCGGGATGGTGTTTGGAAAGGTCATGAGCGGAAAATCCCTGGCGCGTTTTGCGCTGTCTTTAGCTTATGTAGCGGCGACGCGCGACAGGAAAATGCCCGCCGTCAACAGCGGGCCGGCAACTTCTTCCTGATGATGAAAAGTGGTCGCTGCTAGAATTTGTAGCCGATCTGCAAGCCGGCGCGTGTCATGCCGTCGTTCGGCCCATCGCAGAGATTGGCGTTCGAGGAATGGGCGATTTGGGCCATGACATTCCAGTGCGCGTTGAAACGGTAGCCGGCGCCCAGATATTCGTGGAAGAGGACGCGACAGCCGAGTTCCGGGCCGTCGTCTTCGCCTTCGAGATCGCCGGTATGGATGACGCCGCCGAAGCCGGCTTCGGCAAAGAGCTTCTCGTTGAAATCGACCGTCCAGGTGAAACCGGTGAAGAACTGGGTGGCTTCGCCCGACGTCCCGATCGAGGTGCCGAGATGGACGCGGGGATGCAGCAATTGCTGCTGCCAGCCGACCGCCATGTCGTAACCGAAAGGATCGAAGAGAGCGGTAATTTCGGGAAAGATGCCGTTTTCCCCGGAATGGCCCGATTGCACCGAGGCCGAAGCGCCGAAGCGCAATTCATCAAATATCTGCTCGCCAGCACTTGCCGAGCCCGCAACCGGGATAGCGGCTGCCGCTGCCAACGATGCCATACCCAAAAAACGCAACGCGATCTTTCCGAAGTCGACCCTCATTTGCTGTCCTCTGATTCGCGTCTGACGGGAACAACAAAGAGGTAACATGGAGGTTGAGTCGGTGAAGCGCTCGGAATACGCTCCGGCGTTTTTTCCGAATTATGACGTGTATTTGCAACAGGTCATATTTCGCCATCATAGGCGGATCCGCCATTTTCCAGCAGCCGGCGCAGGATCATCAGGCCCGAGATCAGTTCCTGCCCCGTCTTCGGCGAGGAAAAACCGATGCGAACGCGATGATAGGGTCGCTCTCCGCGCGCCGACTTGAACTCGTCCTCGTCGTCGACGAGCACGCCGTCGCGGAAGGCGGCATTCTTGAAGGTGCCCGACATCCAGGGTTCCGGCAGTTTCAGCCAGAGGAAGGGCGCGTGTATGTGTGATTCGAAATCGAAGCCCTGCAACTGTTCGCGGGCGAGCCGGACGCGCCGGGAGAGTTCCTCGACACTTGCCTTGCGAATCTCGTGCGCCATGCCGCTTTCGACGAGGCGCGCACAGGTCTCTGCCAGGATAAAGGGCAGACCGCCGGTGATCATCCTGTGCGTCACCTTGATGCGCTGGGCAAAATGCGGCGGGCAGGCGACCCAGCCGCCGCGCACGCCGGCGGCGACCGATTTCGACAGGCCGTTGACGAGGAAGGTGCGGTCGGGCGCAATCGAGGCCAGCAGTGGCGTATCGTCGTCGGCCATGCCGCCGTAGAGGTCGTCCTCGATCAGCCAGACGCCGTGTTTCCTGGCGATTGCGGCGATGGCCGCGCGCCGCTCATAGGGCATGATCGCCAACGTCGGATTGTGGACGGTCGGCATCAGGAAGGCGATCTTCGGATGCTGCTGCTGACAGAGCCGCTCGAAATCTCCTGGAATTACGCCCAGTTTATCGGAATCGACCGTCAGCGTGCGGCGGCCGAGCAGGCGGGCGCTGCGGCTGACCTGGGTATAGGTGAGATCCTCGAAGACGATCTTGTCCCCCGGCGCCGAGACGGCGGCGATGACTGATATAGCCGCCGCATGGGCGCCGAGCGTCGGCACGATGTTTTCGACCTCCGGCGTCCAGCCGCTGCGGGCAAGCCACAACCGGCCGGCCTCGAACCAGTTGCGCGGGAAGCTCCGGGAATAGGAGGAGATTTCGGCAAGATGCTGCTCGCCGATCTCGGCGAGGATGCCTGCGATGATCTTGCCCTGGCCGAGATCGGGCGCGGCTGTCGTGTCGAAGCGGATCTTGTTGGCAGGCGCATCCTGGATGCGGGTGCCACTGAGCGAGACGGTCAGCGGATCGATCTGTTCGCCGGGCGGCGTTTCGGAGCGGTTCAGCACATAGGTGCCGCGCCCCACTTCGCCGGCGACCAGGCCGCGCTCATGCACCAGCGCATAGGCGCGGCCGATCGTGCCGATCGTCACGCCGATATCGTAGGCAAGGTTGCGCTGCGGCGGCAATTTGCTGCCGGCGGGCAGGGCGCCGCTTGATATGGCGGATTCGATGCTGTCGGCAAGCCGGAGATAGACCGGCCCGGAGCCGCGGGAAATATCGGGAAGCCAATTTGTCATGGTGACAATTGTATATATTGGCACATTGTACCCGTCAAGCGTATGAGTCAATTCCAATGGCAAACCGAGAGGATTCCTGGAATGTCTGCCTTGCCTGAGATCAAAATGCCGATTGTACCGATTGTCTCTTACGAGGATAGGAGACAAATCATTCTCCCCGACTCGCCCGCCGAGGTGACGACGCGTTTGAAGCGAATCTGGGCCGCCATTCTTCTCTGGCATCAAAAGCGGGAAGGCCGGCGCGCGCTGAGGGAGCTGACAGCGACCGAACTCAAGGATATCGGAGTGTCGCAGTCCGATGCCGCGCGCGAAGTCGGCAAGTCGTTTTTCTGGGACTGATTATGCATAACTCAAAGAGTTACAGCGCTGTTTGCGCGTCTGAAAAGACGCGTGACGCTGTCATCGCCGGGATCAGCTGCAGGCCTTGTTGCCGCCGGACCAGCGATTGACGTCGGCGGTGATGCGGCCGGCGACCGGTTCCTGCATCATCGGACCGAAGGCCTGCAGGCGCGACGGGCTTCCCTCAGCCTGCACGACGAGCAGCGGCCGGCTTTCCGGGCTGCCCTTATGGACGAGCAGGATGCGCGGACGGCCGGAGAAGGAATTGAGCTCCGGCGCGAGCTTGTAGGCTGCAAAGGCCGGATCGCCCGACTTGAACCAGCAGGCATTGGCGCCGAGAGCCACGCGCTCCATCGTCGGCAGTGCGGCGCGGTTCGGGCCTGTCGGCGCTGGCGTCTGGCAGGCTGCCACCATGGCTGCCAGAGCGGTCAACAGGGCGGCGTTTGCGACGGAGAGGCGAGGGCGCATCGATTGCTCCAGATCCGAACAGAAGGATTTTTGTGTGCATCCCGTTGCCCAAGACCGCTGCGCGCGCTTGGGCGATTGGGCGACGTGCGGGTTCAGGCGGCGATGACGTCGAGCGCCGAGGCGAAGAGGCCGCGGCCGTCCGAACCGCCATGGGCGGCCTCGATCAGGTTCTCGGGATGCGGCATCATGCCGAGCACATTACCGTTTTCGTTCATGACGGCGGCGATGTCGTTGATCGAGCCGTTCGGGTTGGTGCCTTCGGCATAACGGAACACCACCTGGCCGTTGCCTTCGATCGCAGCCAGCGTCGCATCGTCGGCGAAATAATTGCCGTCATGATGGGCGACCGGGCAGCGAATGACCTGGCCCTGCGCATAGGCGCGGGTGAAATCCGTCTCGGCATTGACGACTTCGAGCTTGATCTCGCGGCAGACGAATTTCAGCGAGGAATTGCGCATCAGCGCGCCTGGCAGCAGGCCGGCCTCGACGAGGATCTGGAAGCCGTTGCAGACGCCGAGGACTTTCACGCCCTTTGCAGCCTTGTCGATGATCGCCTGCATGACCGGCATGCGGGCTGCGATCGCGCCGCAGCGCAGATAATCGCCATAAGAAAAGCCGCCGGGGATGACGATCAGATCGACATCGGGGATCTCGGTTTCCGTCTGCCAGATCGTCACCGGCGGCTGGCCGGAGATCTTGGTCAAGGCGGCGATCATGTCGCGGTCGCGGTTGAGGCCCGGAAGTTGAACGACGGCTGATTTCATGGGTGCTGTTCAAACCTTGCTTGTGTTTGTGCCAGTTCCCGAAGCGGCGACAGTGTTTCGATGTGCTTCGGGCATTGCCAATCTCGCAATGTTCAGTCGATCGCGATTGCGTAGTTCTCGATCACCGTATTGGCGAGCAGTTTTTCGCACATGGCCTTGAGGTCGGCCTCAGCCTTGCCCTTGTCGGCGCCTTCCAGCTCCAGGTCGAAGACCTTGCCTTGTCTTACATGGCCGACGCCCGAAAAGCCGAGGGCACTGAGCGCACCCTCGATGGCCTTGCCCTGCGGATCGAGAACGCCGTTTTTCAGCGTGACGGTGACACGAGCCTTGATCACTTTGTCTTTCCTGCCTTACTTGACGAGAACCGGGCCGGTGCCGCGCACAGGCTCGTTTTCATTGATGATGCCGAGACGGCGCGCGACTTCGGAATAGGCTTCGAGCAATCCGCCGAGATCGCGGCGGAAGCGGTCCTTGTCCATCTTCTCGTGGGTTTCGATATCCCAGAGCCGGCAGCTGTCCGGCGAGATTTCGTCGGCGAGGATGATGCGCATCATATCGCCTTCGAAGAGACGGCCGCATTCGATCTTGAAATCGACGAGCTGAATGCCGACGCCGAGGAAGAGGCCGGTCATGAAGTCGTTGACGCGAATGGCAAGCGCCATGATGTCATCGAGTTCGGCGGGGTTTGCCCAGCCGAAGGCGGTGATGTGCTCTTCGGAGACCATCGGATCGTCGAGCGCGTCGGACTTGTAATAGAATTCGATGATCGAGCGCGGCAGCACGACGCCTTCGTCGATGCCGAGGCGCTTGGCAAGAGAACCGGCGGCGACATTGCGCACGACGATCTCCAGCGGGATCATCTCCACTTCCTTGATCAACTGCTCGCGCATGTTGAGCCGGCGGATGAAATGAGTGGGGATGCCGATCTTGTTCAGATGGCTGAAGATATATTCGCAGATGCGGTTGTTGAGGACGCCCTTGCCATCGATGACTTCGTGTTTCTTCTTGTTGAAGGCAGTGGCATCGTCCTTGAAGAACTGGATCAAAGTGCCCGGTTCCGGGCCCTCATACAGAATCTTTGCCTTGCCCTCGTAGATACGGCGGCGACGGTTCATCGTGGTCATTCTCTATTGTTGGCGCTCTTGGGATAGCGCGAGTGGATCGATCTCGTGGCGTCCCCTTAAAGGAAAAGAGAGGGTTTCACAATCCGCCTGTCGCTCCTTCTCCCGTTTCAAAATTCTATGGCCCCGGTTTCCGGATTTCGCGACCTTGGTTTCCAATTTTACGGAATACTGCCAAGAGAATCGAATGAATTCGCAAGAGGAGTTTAGCGCCTTTTCCTCTACGGTGGAATGAAGGCGAAATGGCGAGCCGTTTATGCAGGTTTTTATTTGGCGGCTCTGCTTGGCAGCGCGCGGCGAAGCTGCGCCTGCAAGGCGCGAGCGGCGATTTGCCCATGGCGCCAGCTTCCGGAGCGGATGAAGGAGGGGATCTGCATGGCCGGCATCGGCCGGGCGAGCGCGTAGCCCTGCAGCGTGTCACAGTCGAGTTCTTCGAGAATGCGAATATGCTCCGCCGTTTCGACGCCCTCGGCGATGACGAGGATGTTCAGCGAGCGGCCGATATCGATAATCGAGCCGACCAATTTGCGCTGCTCGGCCGATTGCGGCAGCATGCGGATCAACTCGCGGTCGATCTTCAGCGTCTTCGGGCTCAGGCGCAGCAGGCTGACGATCGAGGCATGGCCGGTGCCGAAATCGTCGATCTGGATGTCGATGCCGAGCTTGCGCAGCTTTTTCAGGTTGGCGGCCACCGCCTCGTCGCAATCGTCGAGCGAGATCGATTCCAGCAGCTCGAAGGAGAAGGTGCCGGGCTCGATCTTCAAGGCGCGGAGCTTCTTGCCCAGATCTGGATCTGCGAGCCGTCGGGCGGAGACGTTGACCGATATCTTCGGGATCGGCAGCCCGTCCTTCAGCCACACCTTCCGGTCGGCAATGGCGCGCTCCAGGATGAGGGCGTCGATGGTCGAGACGACGTCGAGATCCTCGGCGATGTCGAGGAAGCGGTCGGGCGTCAGCAGCCCGTGCACCGGATGCTGCCAGCGGGCCAGTGTTTCGACGCCTGCAATATCGAGCGTGCGGGCATCAAACTGCAGCTGATAGAAGGGCACGAATTCATTGCGTTCGAGGCCGATCAGGATCTCGTCGGCAAGGTGCTTGGCGGAGACGATGTCGCGGCGAGCAGCGGCCGAGAAGAATTCGAAGCGGTTGCGGCCCAGACCCTTGGCACGATAAAGGGCGATATCGGCGTCGAGCAGCATCTGCTTGGCGTCGAGCTTCGGTCCGCTGTCGATGGCGATGCCGATGCTGGCGCCGAAACGGCAGTCGTGTCCCTCATATCTGACGGGTTTGCGCAATTCGCGGATGACACGCTCGGCAAGGCCGGCGATCTTCTTCGATGCGGGATCGACAATGCAGAGGATGACGAATTCGTCGCCGCCGATGCGGGCGACGAAATCGACGGCGCGGACGGACGTTCTCAGCACGCTTGCGGCATGCTGCAGCATGGCGTCGCCGGCCCGGTGGCCGAGCGTGTCGTTGATCTGCTTGAAGCGGTCGAGATCGATGTGCAGGATCGCTAGCGCCAGGCCCTTGGCCCGGCATTCGGCCGAGCGTTCATCCAGCATCTTGTCGAGATAGCGGCGGTTCGGCAGCCCTGTGAGGTAATCGTGCAGTGCCAGGTGCTCGATGCTCTCCTTGGTGGCTTCGAGCTCGCGGTTGCGCGCCTCGGCCAGATCCTTGGCGCGCTGCAGTTCGTTGCGGAGCGCGACTTCTTCGGTGACGTCCCAGTTGGCGCCGATCAGTTTGCGGTGGCCGTTGCCGTCGACGAAGAAGGCCGAGCGGGCGCGGATCACGCGTTCGGCGCCGTCGCCGCGGATGATGCGATATTCCTGCTGGAAATCGCGGCCGCTTTCGACGCTGCGGTCGGCCAGGCCGAGCACACGCTCGCGGTCATCGGGATGCAGACTTTTCGCCCAGGCGTCGCCGGCGATCTGGCGCGAGGCGCCCTGCAGCCCGTAAATGGCGATGAGGCGGTCGTCCCATTCGACGGTATCGTGCTCGATATCGGCTTCAAATACGCCGATGCGGGAGATCTCTAACGCCAGATCCAGGCGGCGCGACAAACGCGACAGCGTCTCTTCGGCCTGCTTCCGGGCAGTAATATCCGTGTCCGTGCCGACGATGCGCGTCGGCACGTCGTTCTCGTCCCATTCCACGCAGGCGCCGCGGCACTCGATCCAGACCCAATGGCCGTCCTTATGGCGCTCGCGATATTCGAAGATCCGGTAATCGGGATCGCC
Source organism: Rhizobium sp. 25PS6 (assembly GCF_032464655.1). Classification (NCBI taxonomy): domain Bacteria; kingdom Pseudomonadati; phylum Pseudomonadota; class Alphaproteobacteria; order Hyphomicrobiales; family Rhizobiaceae; genus Rhizobium; species Rhizobium sp. 25PS6. The sequence continues at coordinate 142,893 of NZ_JAWDIV010000018.1, read as the reverse complement.
GGCATTCTGCCGGTCGATCGCATGGACAACGAAATCGCGATCGTCTGGGTGAACAAGCTGCAGCCAGGCCTGGTAATCGCCGTCGGCTTCCTCCTCGGGCGCCATGCCGCGGATGGTCTTCCACGTCGGCGAATAATATTTTCGGTCGAGACGGTAATTGTGATCCCATACGCCGAGGCCAGAGCCGACCAGCGCATAATTCCAGCGGCTTTCGCGCTCGGCCAGGTCGGAATCGTCGGTTGCTGCCCCATTGCTGATGCCTGTCTCGGCCGCTGCTGCATCGCCATGCGCATTGCCGGCCTCTGGATGGGCTTTCTTCACGGGCATTCTCGCTTATCTCACCTCGGCGCAGTCTGCTGTCATTCCATTAAGAAAGACTTAGAAAGCACATGCTCAACAAGCGAGAATGCGGGTTTTCCTCAATCAGCGGAGAGCCGACCGAGGAACTGGGCAAAGACCATGGTGCCTTCGGGCCAGGGGCCATGACCGGAATCGGCATTGATGTGGCCGGCCTCGCCGGCATCGACGAGGAAGGAGCCCCAGCTGCTGGCAACATCATCGGCATGTTCGTAGCTGCCGAACGGATCGTTGCGGCTGGCGACGGTGATCGAAGGGAAGGGCAGCGGATCGCGTGGATAGGGGCCGAAGGTCATCAGGTGCTTCGGTCGGATGTCGGGATTGGCGACATCGGGCGGGGCGACGAGGAAAGCGCCCGCCACCCGATTGCGGAAATGCGGGATGGCATGGATCACCGAGGGGACGCCCAGCGAATGGGCGATGAGAACGACCGGGCGGGTCGAGGCGTTCACCTCCTCGGCGATGCGGGCGATCCAGTCCTCGCGGACCGGCTTCGTCCATTCGGCCTGTTCGACGCGCCGCGCCGTGCTGAGCTTTGCCTCCCAGCGGCTCTGCCAGTGGCTCGGGCCGGAATTGGTGTAGCCGGGGATGATGAGGATATCTGCGTCTGAGGCTTTCATGATGCCGCCGATGTGAGAAAGCTGGTCCAAGATGTCAAGAGGGGGATGTCAAGGGAGGGAGCGACACGGGCCTTGAAAGTTGCTATATTCCTCCAGTGCCGGTTGCGGATTTCGTATCGGCTTGCCCGCCGATGCTGTCCGCCGCCGATCAGGTCTCGGCTGAGGAGGAGAAAGCCATGGCGGCATTTCACGTCATGACGGGTGCAAGCGAAAGCATAGCGCGGCCCGTCGTCAATCGCATCGGTATCGCCGACGTCTTCGACGCGCTGAAGCGCGGATACGACGATTTCATGGAGAAACCGTCCCACTATGTGTTCCTGTGCCTGATGTACCCGATCGCCGGCGTCTTCCTGACGCTGTGGACCTCGGGCGCCAACCTTTTGCCGATGGTCTTCCCGCTGATGGCGGGTTTCGTGCTGATCGGCCCGATCGCAGCGATTGGCCTCTATGAGATCAGCCGCCGGCGCGAGGCTGGCCTCGACGCGTCCTGGACGCATGCGCTCGACGTGCGCCATTCGCCGGCGCTGCCGTCGATCGTCGCGGTCGGCTTGATGCTCTGCGGCCTCTTCATCGTCTGGCTGGTGACGGCGCAGACGCTCTACAGCAATCTGCTCGGCGAGGTCTTTCCGCGCAGCATGGGGGATTTCTTCCGCCAGGTCTTCGGCACGTCGGAGGGCATGCAGCTGATCATCTGGGGCAACCTCATCGGCTTCGTCTTTGCGCTCGTCGTGCTGGCGATAACCGTCATCACCTTTCCGCTACTGCTCGACCGCGATGTCGGGGCGGTGGCCGCCGTCACGGCGTCGATCCGCGCGACGATTCTCAATCCGGTGCCGGTGCTGCTCTGGGGCCTGATTGTCGCCGCGATGCTCGTGATCGGCACGATCCCGATCTTTGCCGGGCTTGCACTCGTCATCCCGATCCTCGGCCATGCGACCTGGCATCTCTATCGCAAGCTGATTGCGCGGGAAGCCACAGCGTAACCACAGCCCTTTCTGCGGGGAATCCCGGCCCCGGGGGAATCTGGGATCCCTGGGGGAATCTGAGATACCCCGGGAACCTCGAACCTGCCTCGGAGTTTGTTTAGCGCGGAGCATGACGTCGCCGACATCATGCTCCAGAGACTTCGAGGGAGGTTTTCAGAGGTGACGATGAAGCATCTGTTTGCCCGCTTCGCAACCAAGACATCGGAATGGGCGGGCAAACCCGTTGCTTTCATCCTGGCGCTGACGGTTGTCGTCATCTGGGCCTCGCTCGGCCCCTTCTTCGACTATTCGGAAACATGGCAGCTGATCATCAATACGGGCACGACGATCATCACCTTCCTGATGGTCTTCGTGCTGCAGAACGCCCAGACGCGCGACACGCGGGCGATCCAGGCGAAGCTCAATGAAATCATCCTGACCAGCCATGCCGAAAACCGCTTCATCGGCATCGAAAATCTCGACGAGGAAGAGCTGAAGCACCTCAACCAGCTGGTCGCCAAGGCCGCCAAAGGCAGGGGTGAGACGGAGGCTTGCAGAGTATCGGAGTCAACCGAAGCGGCAAATGCGGCGCCGTCGAAAAAGGCGGAGGCGCGGAAACGCTCTGTTGCCGCCAAAGCGCCGAAGCAGAAATAACGGCCGCTTGAGAAAAGCTAAACTATGAAATACAATCGGCACTTATATTCAGTTCATTAAATCCAACTCGGCAGGGGAAAATGAACGACTCCTTTCTTAGAGAGCCGCAGGTCGAGCTGTTCTTTCAGGCTTATTTCATAGGAATGACGGTAGGCCATTTGCCATTTTTCTTCGACGATATCGGCTTTATCGCGTTTATTCCAAAGTTTATTGTTTCGCTACCAATCATTTTTATATTATTCATTTTTTATTGTGTGAAATACAGCGAAATTAATTCGCGGCCATTTCTTTGGTCGTCTAACATTTTTACAGTAACTTTGTTGCTGATTGCTGCGGCTTTCTTATTGTTGTCAGGCGGAAGTATTCATAGGCTGACCTTGTTAGCTTTTTTCCTAATCATTTCTCTGCCTTCTATCCTTGTCTCATGCATCTACTTCCCAGTTATGATCAGGCTGCGACTAAGGAAAGAAGCCGTCCGATAGATTCTCGACGGGGAAGTATGCCGGCGGAAAAACGGCGCCTGCAAGGGCGCCGCTATATCGTCGATTGCAGGTCCGCTCAGGCCTCGCCAAACACCCGCCGGAAGATCGTATCGACATGCTTGGTATGATAGCCAAGGTCGAACTTCTCCCGAATATCCTCTTCGGAAAGCGCAGCACGGACTTCGGCGTCTGCAAGCAGCTCTTCGAGAAAATCTTTGCCCTGTTCCCAGACCTTCATAGCGTTGCGCTGGACGAGGCGGTAGGCGTCCTCGCGAGAGGTGCCCGCCTGGGTCAACGCCAGCAGGACACGCTGCGAATGGACGAGGCCGCGGAATTTGTTGAGGTTCTTTTCCATGTTCTCGGGATAGACCAGCAGCTTTTCGATGACGCCGGCAAGCCGCGACAGGGCGAAATCGAGCGTCACGGTGGCATCGGGGCCGATCATGCGCTCGACCGAGGAATGCGAAATATCGCGTTCATGCCAGAGGGCGACGTTTTCCATCGCCGGCATGGCGTAGGAGCGGACCATGCGGGCAAGGCCAGTCAGGTTTTCGGTCAGAACCGGGTTGCGCTTGTGCGGCATGGCCGAGGAGCCCTTCTGGCCGGGCGAGAAATATTCCTCGGCTTCCAGTACCTCGGTGCGCTGCAGGTGGCGGATCTCGGTTGCCAGGCGCTCGATCGACGAGGCGACGACGCCGAGGGTGGCGAAATACATGGCGTGGCGGTCGCGCGGGATGACCTGCGTCGACACCGGCTCGGCCTTCAGGCCAAGCGCCTCGGCGACATGTTCCTCGACGCGCGGATCGATATTGGCGAAGGTGCCGACGGCCCCCGATATGGCGCACGTCGCGACTTCCTCGCGGGCGGCGACGAGGCGTTGGCGGCAGCGCTCGAATTCGGCATAGGCGAGCGCCAGCTTGACGCCGAAGGTGGTGGGCTCGGCATGGATGCCGTGCGAACGGCCGATGGTGACGGTGTCCTTGTGTTCAAAGGCGCGGGTTTTCAGCGCTGCGAGCAGGCGGTCGATATCGGCAAGCAGGATGTCGGTGGCGCGGACCAGCTGTACGTTGAAGCAGGTGTCGAGCACGTCGGACGAGGTCATGCCCTGGTGGACGAAGCGCGCATCCGGGCCGACGATCTCGGCGAGATGGGTGAGGAAGGCGATGACGTCATGCTTGGTGACGGCCTCGATCTCATCGATGCGGTCGACGTCGAAGGTGGCGGCGCCGCCTTTCTCCCAGATCGTCTTTGCCGCCGATTTCGGGATGACGCCGAGTTCGGCCAGCGCGTCGCAGGCATGCGCCTCGATCTCGAACCAGATGCGGAACTTGGTTTCGGGAGACCAGATGGCGACCATTTCGGGCCGGGAATAACGCGGGATCATGGGCGGCTGCCTTCACTTCAAGAGGTTTGCTTTATCGAGGTTAGCGCCCCTGTAGCAAAGAAGGGCGGCAATCTCAACGCATGCGTTTGGCAAGATGATAGCTGCTTGCGACAAGACAGACGAGGCCGAGCGGCAGGAAGAGGCGCAGGCCGATCACCAGGAACTGATAGACGGCGCTGATGCTGGTGAAGACGAACTGGAACGCCCAGACGATACTGCCGAAGGGCGCATGCCAGCGCGAATAGAACATCCGGTATTCCATGGCGAAGAGGAAGGCGGTCATCAGGATCGTGGCCGCTGTCAGCGTCACGAAAAAAGCAGCAAAACGTGTTTCCAGCGGTCTGTCAAAGGCGAGGAAGCGGGCAACCGGCAGGGCGAACGGCCAGGCGAACAGGCCGCCGGCGAAATAAAGTGCGGCGATCTCGGCAAGGCGGCTCGTCTGCAGGCCGTTGCGCAGGTAAAGGCCGAGCATGGCAGCGGCAAGCATCTGCATTCCCCAAAGCAATGCGCCGGCGATCAGGTCGGGGTAGGGCGGCCGTGCAGCTCTTAGACGATCCATCCTGGGGCGATCCGTCCTCGGGTGATCCGTCCTCGGGCGATCCATGCTCAGGGATGAACCGGAACGGCAATCCAGCGTCCGTTCCTGTCCGCATCGAAGGCCAGAACGAGGGCGATGTGAACCTGGTTTCCGCCTTCCGGCTGATAGACCACGGCGCCGCCGATCCGGTATTCGACGGAACACACGCGCTCGGCGGGAACCGCGGTCGCCTGGCGCGCCGCCTGCCGGTTCGGAGCGCCTTCCTTCTCGATCATCTGCAGGCTGAAGCCGATGACCCGCTTGTCGACCGCAGCGCAATCCTTCGGCGTCGGCACCGGCATCTCGCCGAGCGAGAGCGTATAAGGCGCTTTCGGCGGACCGTCGGTTGCAAGCGTCGTGTAGCGAAGCGTCTTCGAGGGCGAGCCGAGTTCGGTCGGCGGATTGAAGGCGGCGATCAGGCCGGGATTGGTCAGCAGATCGTATTTGTCCATCTGGCTGCGCGCCGCCGTCAGGTTCTGCCGCCGCGCCTTGGAAAGATTGGCGTCCTTGTCGGTCAGCTCGGTATGAAAGGGCGTGCCCTCGAGATAGTGGCCGTCTTCGGTATCGATGAAATAGGTGTTGGAGTAGGGAAGGTTGCCGCTCTCCTCGATGCCGAACTCCTGAAATCCGAAAACCTTGCCGTCGGCGGAAAAACCGATCGGCTGGATATTGGCGATATCGCCGGCAAGTGACAGGCCGGGCAGGCCGGCAAATGCGACGGCAAGCATGCCACCAATAATCAGACGTTTGTTCATGTTCGTGCCCCTTCGGCTGCCTGACGCAGATCGGCGACTGTCCGGCGGTAATCCTCGACCGTATCGCCCTTGAAAATTGCCGAGCCGGCGACGAGGACGTTGCCGCCCGCCCGCGCGATATCAGGCGCCGTTTCCACCGTGACGCCGCCGTCGACCTCGAGCTCGATCGGCCGGTCGCCGATCAGTGACTTCGCCGCCGCGATCTTCTTCGCCATGGCCGGAATGAACTTCTGCCCGCCAAAGCCGGGATTGACCGACATGATCAGAATGAGATCGACATCGTCGAGCACGTTCTCGATGGCGGTAAGCGGCGTCGCCGGATTGATCGTCACGCCGACCTTCTTGCCGAGATTACGGACGGTCTGCAGCGAGCGGTGCAGATGCGGTCCGGCTTCGGCATGGACGGTGATACGGTCGCAGCCGGCCTTGGCGAAGGCTTCGAGATAGTCGTCGACCGGCGAGATCATCAGGTGGCAGTCGAAGGTGGCTGATGTATAGGAGCGCAGCGACTTGATGACATCCGGGCCGAAGGAGATGTTCGGCACGAAATGGCCGTCCATTACGTCGAGATGGATCCAGTCGGCGCCGGCGGCCGTCACGTCGCGCACCTCCTCGCCGAGCCTGGCAAAATCCGCTGCGAGGATCGAGGGGGCAATGCGAATGGGCAGCGTCATCAAATCTTACTCCGTATGGGCCGCCAGAGCGCGGGGCCTGAATTCAAGGCTGGCGCGCCGTTCATTGCGTCGGCGCGGCAGGTGGAAAAAAGCCGTTGCCCCGCCATTCGAGCAGACGGTAGGGGTTTTGCGAAAGTTCATGCGCACCGGTGAAGGCAATAGTGCCGACCGGCGTCTGGAATGTCGTGCCGAGAAGCATCTCCTGGAGGGGCTTGCCCGCCGCGGCGGCGGCTTGCCCCGCCTGGCCGGCAATGAGGGCTGCGGCCAGCGACGGCAGGACATAACCTTCCGGCTCGACGCCTTTGGCGCGCAGCGCATCGGCTGTCGCTGCGCTTTCCGGCAGTAGGGCGTATTCGGGCAGGGCGACGGCGCGCACGCCATCTGCGAGCGGCAGCGGCTGATTGGCGGCGCGCATGGCATCGCCGCCGAGGATGGACAGCGGGATGTTCTCGGCCTTGGCGTCGCGGGAGATGACGGCGACGTCGTTGCGGTCGCCGCCGATGAAGACCCTGGTGGCGCCGGCACGTTTCAGGCGGCGGACGAGGGCAATCTGCTGCTCCTGTCCCGGCCGGTAGGTGTCGGTAAAGACCGGCTTAAGGCCGTTCTGCTCCAGCGCATTGCGGACCGCTTCCGTCAATTCGCGGCCATGGATGGTGCCGTCCTCGATCAGGGCGATCGGATCGGCGGCCCAGTCTTTCAGGATCACCTCGATGACCTTTGCCGCCTCGGCGCCGTCGGCGGGCGCCGCCCGGAAGAGCGGCCAGCCGTTCTTCAGCGCATCCTCCATCAGGATGCGGGAGCGCACGGAGACGGTGATCGCCGGAATATTGGCGTCCTTCAGCTTCGGCAGCGCGCCTTCCAGCGTCTCGCTGCAGAGAAAGCCGACCGCCACCTGCACCTTGGCATTGACAAGCGCATCGGCGACCGCGGCACCACTATTCTCCTCGCAGGTCTCGTTGATGGCGACGAGGGTATTTCCGGACTGCTGGATCTCGAAACCGGCGCCGGCGGCAATCTGGGCGCCGAGGAGGTCGAGCGGTCCGTTCTGAGGGGCGACGACACCGATCATCACGCCGGCCGCATGGCTTTCAGCCGCCGCTCCCAGCAGCGCCAGAAAAGCTGCTATGCCACGCAGGTTGATCATGAAAGGCGGAGATCCCTAGCCATCGTCCATGCCCTTTTATCCGCAAGGCCGCGATCGTCAAAGAAAAACAAGCGCAACGCAGCGCTTTTCACCGGTGCTATTGTAGAAAAGGTAACCGATGCTCGCCATATTGGCGCGATAGCAAAGACCAACCGGATAAAACGCATACGGGAGAAGCAGGTGTTGAACAGGCAGCATATCGACCCCGGCCTTTATCGCGATGCCATGAGCCGGTATGCCGGCCATGTGCAACTCGTGACGACGGCGATGGGCGAACTGCGCCGCGGCGTCACCATCACCGCCGCCTGCTCGGTCTCGGACAATCCAGCCTCGGTGCTGATCTGCCTCAACAACACCAATCCGAAGAACGAGATCTTCTTCCGCAGCGGCATCTTCGCGCTGAACACGCTCGGCGCTCATCATCAGAGCGTCGCCGACGCCTTTTCCGGGCGCACGTCGCTTGCCAATGACGACCGTTTCGACAGCGCCCGTTTCGAGATGCTCGTGACCGGCGCGCCGGTGTTGGCCGATGCGCTCGCCGCCTTCGATTGCCGGGTGATCGACATCAAGGAAATGCCGACGCACAATGTCATCTTCGGCGAGGTTGCGGCTGTCCGCTTCAGCGAAAAACACCCGGCGCTCATCTATATGAATCGGGATTATCACGCGTTGTGATTTCCGCAGCGATCGAGATTTCGAGGGAATAGAGAATGGACAATGCCGGGATCGAGGAAATGTTTCAGGGGCTCGGCCCCGTCACGATCAAGCGCATGTTCGGCGGCAAAGGCATCTATCATCTCGGACGGATCATTGCGCTTGAAGTGCGCGACGAGATGCTGCTGAAGGCCGACGAGACGAGCGCCCCGGAATTTGCCGCTGCCGGCGCCACGCAATGGACCTATGAGGGCAAGAAGGGCAAGCCGGTAAAAATGCCCTATTGGTCGATCCCCGACGAGGCCTACGACGATCCCGATCTGATGGCGAAATGGGTGCGGCTTGCCTATGAGGCGTCGCTTCGCGCCGAATAGTTAGCCGCGTTCAGCAGTCGGCAAGGCTGCGATCGCCGCCTTGGTGAAGGCCGACAGCGGCTCGGGCAGATCCGTCAGCGGAAACCAGCCGAAATCCGAGAGCTTGTCCGGTTCGGTCAGTTGAGGCTCGCCCTCGACGTCGTGAGCGAGATAGAGCAGAGAGATCCAGTGTTGGCGATCGGCATCTATGATCTGCTCGCTGATGCAGAGGCGTTCGATGCGGCCGATCGTCAGGCCGGTTTCCTCCTCGGCCTCGCGGCGCGCGGCAGTCTCTGCCGGCTCCATGTGATCGACCTTGCCGCCGACGATATTCCAATAGCCGGCTTCCGGTGATCGCATGCGTTTGTAGAGAAGGATCCTGGCGTCGCGCAGAATCACCAGGCCGACGCCGAGGCCCGGAAAATCAATGCCGGGCCTGCCCATTGGAAATCAGACCTTGGCGCTGCCGGCGATCAGCATGAAGGCCGGGATATCGTCGCCGAAGCCGACCGGGGTTGGGCCGTCGTCGTGGTCGCGATGACGGCGGCGGTCGCGGCTGTCGTCGTTTGCCGGGTAAGGCCGACTGTTGCGCGCATTGTTCTGCGGCTTCTGCTCTGCTTTGCGCTCGTTCTTCACGATGTCGGCCTTTACTGGTGCTGCTTCAATCACGTCTACGCCATTATCCTGTATGTCGTTGTCAGATTTATGACTCGCAGCGCTGCGACTGCCGCGTCCGCGGCTACGATCCCTGTCGCCATTTTCTCTCGGCGCGCGATCTCGGGTTGCGCCATCTCTGGCGCCACGCTCGCGGCTGTTGCGGCGCGGGCGTTCGCTCTCCCGGCTGTCTTCTGCCGGCGGCGGCAGCGACGTCAGGTCACCGCTCAGCCATTCGACCTTTTCCCCGATTAGCTTCTCGATGGCATCGATGAATTTAGTGTCGCGCTTGGTGACGAGAGTGAAGGCGGCACCCGAGCGGCCGGCACGGCCGGTGCGGCCGATGCGGTGGACGTAATCCTCGGAATGGATCGGTACGTCGAAATTGAAGACGTGGCTGACATCAGGGATATCGAGGCCGCGGGCGGCGACGTCGGAGGCGACCAGAAGCTGGAGATTGCCGTCACGGAAGCTCTGCAGCGTCATCGTGCGGGAACGCTGATCCATGTCGCCATGCAAAGCGCCGACCGAGAAGCCGTGACGCTCGAGCGAGCGGAAGAGATCGGCGACGTCCTTCTTGCGGTTGCAGAAGACGATGGCGTTCTTGAGCTCGGTCTGGGCGCGGACGAGTTCGCGCAGGACGGCGCGCTTTTCGTAATCCTTGCCGTGCGAGGCGACGAAACGCTGCGTCACGGTTGCTGCGGCGGAAGCCGGCTTTGCGACCTCGATACGTTCGGGATTCTGCAGGAAGCGGTCGGCGAGCTTCTGGATCTCCGACGGCATGGTTGCCGAGAAGAACAGCGTCTGGCGGGTGAACGGGATCATCTTGGCGATGCGTTCGATATCGGGGATGAAACCCATGTCGAGCATGCGGTCGGCCTCGTCGATGACGAGGATCTCGACGCCGCTCATCAGGAGCTTGCCGCGCTCGAAATGGTCGAGCAGGCGGCCGGGGGTGCAGATCAGCACATCGGCGCCGCGCTCGAGCTTGCGGTCCTGGTCCTCGAAGGAAACGCCGCCGATCAGAAGGGCAACGTTGAGGCGATGGTTCTTGCCGTATTTCTCGAAATTCTCGGCGACCTGGGCAGCGAGTTCGCGCGTCGGTTCGAGAATCAGCGTGCGGGGCATGCGCGCACGCGCACGACCCTTTTCGAGAAGCGACAGCATCGGCAGCACGAAGGATGCCGTCTTGCCAGTGCCGGTCTGCGCGATGCCGCAAATATCGCGGCGCTCGAGCGCAAACGGGATGGCGCCCGCCTGAATGGGCGTGGGGATCGTGTAGCCCGCATCCGTAACAGCGGATAGCACTTTTTGGCTCAAGCCAAGGTCAGCAAATGTCGTCAAAGGGAAAACTGTTTCCGTTCCGTTCGGCCGCTCTGAACGAGTCGGCGGGATTGCATGCCGCAATGCAGCGCGACATAGCCCCGAATGGCCGGCAAGTCAAGAAATAGAGACGCCGCACCCATTGCAGAGTGAAGCGTTGGTTACCAGGCAGGAGTTACTTGATATAGGTGGCGAGTTTAAGGCCGGCATTCATGAAATATACTGGATCGACGGCATGGCCGTCCTGGCGCACTTCATAATGCAGGTGCGTGCCGGTTGAGCGGCCGGTGCTGCCGGCAAGGCCGATGACGTCGTTGCGGTCGACCGTGTCGCCGACCTTGACCAGAACCTCCGACATATGCCCGTAGCGCGTTGAGATGCCGTTGCCGTGGTCGACCTCGACCAAGTTGCCGTAGCCGCCGGTCCAGCCGGCTGAGATCACTTTGCCGGGTGCCGTCGGGCGGATCCTTTCGCCCGGCGAAAAACGGAAGTCGATGCCGGAATGGAGCGCGAGGCGGCCAAGAAAAGGATCACGGCGATTGCCGAAAGGGCTGGTCACGTCCTTGCCGATGGCGGGATTGCGGAAGGGCAGGGATTCGGCCGTGCTGCGCACCGCTTCGAGCCGCGTCAGTGCGCCGTCGAGCGCTGCGAGCGAATTGTTGAAGTCGTCGTTGCTTTCAGGCTCGATATAAGGACCGCCGACGGCATCGTCGTCGTCTTTACTGGCAGCGGTCTCGGGCATCGGAATCTTGAAGCGGGTCAGCACGGTCTCGATGGCATTGGCGGCATTGCCGGCATCGCTCGTCAACTGTTCGACACGGCTGCGCTGATCCTGTTCGACATCTTTCAGCGACAGCGTCACCTTGGAAAAGACACGGTCGGCACGGTCGCCGACCGTGTCGGTGGCCGGCACATAGGCAAGCGTCGAATTGTCGGGCGTCGCATCGGCGGGCGCACCGCTCGCCAGCTGTTTCTCGATCGCCTCGATGCCGGTCCCGGAGAGCGAAGCGCGCTTGTCCTTGACATCGGGTGCATAGGACTGAACGGGCGAAGACGGCGCAGGCGGGGCGCCGTCCTTTTCCGTCAGGCCGGAGCTTTCGGCCCGGTCGAGCAGATTGTCGAGTTTGCCATGGCGCGAGGTCAGCGCCATCTGCTGCTCCATCAGCTTGTCGACCTTGTCTTCCACCACCTGCTGATCGAGAAGCTGGCGGGAGGTGATGCGGTCGACCTGGGCGCGGAGGGCGGCGATGCGGTCTTCATAATCGTGCTGCATGCGGGCCTGGCGGGCCATGGTGGCGCCGATCAGGTCGTCGCGCAGCACGAGATAGGACGTGGCCAGGAGGTAGCCGATCGAGAAGACGCCGACGAAGCAGAAGGCAAGTGCTGCCATCCAGGGCCGGACCGTCATATGGCGGACTTTATCGCCGCTTGCGAGGATGAGGATATGTTCCTGCGCCCGCCTGCCGAATACCCGGTGCTGATGTCCGCTGTTCACGCAGGCTCTCCCGATTGATGCTCTACGCCTCTTTCTGAAATTAGACACCGTTATGGTTAATGAATACTTTCATTGCTGCCGTCGTGTCATAAATTCAGTGACTTCAAGCGTGGCTGATCGATGCAAGCGCGCGGTAGAAGGACGGCGTCAGCCCGGCCTCGGCGCGGGCAAGGTCGTTGAAGGGCGGCTTCAGCGGTCCGCGGAAATTGGCACGCACCAGCTCCTGGAAGGCCTTTGCCGGATCGCGCTTCTCGCGGGCGCAGAGAAAGCGGAACCATTTGGCGCCGACGGCGACATGGCCTTTCTCGTCATTGTAGATGACGTCGAGCACCGCTGCACTTTCGAGATCGCCGGTCTGGCGCATCTTCGCCTGCAGCGACGGCGTGACGTCGAGGCCGCGGGCTTCCAGAATCAGCGGCACGACGGCGAGCCTTGCCGTCAGATCGTTGCGCGTCGCATGGGCGGCCTGCCAGAGACCGTCATGGGCGGGCAGATCGCCGTAATCGGCGCCGAGATCCTTGAGCCTGGCGCGCACCATGCGGAAATGCTTCGCCTCCTCGAAGGCGACCTGCATCCAGCCGTCGAAAAAGGAATTCGGCACCTGCTCGGTCGCGAATCGCGCGACGATATCGAGCGCCAGATCGACGGCGTTGAGCTCGATATGGGCGATGGCGTGCAGCAGCGCGATCCGGCCTTTGAGCGTATGCAGCGAGCGCTTCTCCACCTGGGTCGGCGGCGTCAGCACCGGTTTGTCAGGACGGCCGGGCCTGTCGGGCAGGGCTGCATCGAGCGGCGTGCGCAGCGACACCCGGCGGGCGAACCAGCGGGTGGCGCTTTCCTGCGCAAGCGCCGTCTTGCGGTCAAGATCGGCGGAGGAGATCGCATCGATGGCGCCGCCGCGCAGCGAGGTTATCGTGAGATCCCCGGTCACGCCGCCAGGTTCCTCACGGCCTCGAGCACGGTTTCGGCATGGCCCTGCACCTTCACCTTCTGCCAGATGGTGGCGATCGTGCCGTCCTGGCGGATCAGGAAGGTGGTACGCTCGACACCCATGAAGTTGCGGCCGTACATGCTCTTTTCCTTCCAGACGCCATAGGCCTGCAGCGTCGTTTTTTCCTCGTCCGAGGCGAGCGCCACCGAAAGACGGTGCTTCTTGATGAACTTGTCATGGCAGGCGGCCGAATCGGGCGACATGCCGATGACGGCAGCACCCGCCGCTTCGAACTCGGCTGCTAACGCCGTGAAAGCCAGTGATTCGGCGGTGCAGCCCGTGGTGTCGTCCTTGGGATAGAAGAACAATACGAGCGGCTTGCCGTGGAATTCGGCCAGCGAAACGCGGCCGCCGCCGTCGCGGGGAAGGTTGAAATCAGGGGCCGAGACGCCGATGCCGGGAACCGCCATTGGGAAAACCTTTCTTTTGCCGGGTTTGTGGATGACACTTTCTCTCCCCGAATTATATAGTGGACGGATACCCGTCCAGCATGGCCGGGTTCAATTCTTCACTTAAAGGGAGAGCCCAAGGGCGCATGTCAGCCATCCGCGGCGAAAAGGTCACGTTTCGCAAGAAGGATATCGTTGCGCTGGACCGCTTGCCGTCCGCCCAGGCCGAGGATCCGATCATCGTTCATTGCCCGCCGCCGCGTTCGTCGATGCGCCGCACGGCGAAGCTGACCTCAGGATTTCTGGGACTGATCCTCGTTATTCTCGCTGCCATCGTTTTCACCGTCGAGAGCGGCATGTTCGACAAGCCGCTGTCGCAGCAGGCGCAGGCGGCGCTGAATGGCGTGGCCGGACCGCGCTACCGCGCCGAGGTTGGTTCCACCGTCATCCGCTTCACCTCTGATTTCCGGCTGGCGCTGGAAGCGCGCAACGTCAACATGATCGACCAGGAGAGCGGCCAGCACCTGTCGACGACGGGTTCGGTGCGCCTGGGGCTCGATCCGCTGCAGCTTTTCCGCGGCCGCATCGCCGTCGCGGACATCGAAGCGGAGGATATCGCGCTCGATACCGCGCTTCTGCCCTCCGGCAATGCCGTCAAGCTCGACGATCTGCGCATCGACGCCATGCCCGCGGCGATGGAGAAGATCTTCTCGCAGTTCGACATGTTCGATAACATCGTGACGCGCGGCTCGACCAATTCGGTGCGCATCTCCGGCCTCGACATCAAGCTTGCCGATACCGCCAACGGTCCGCTGTCGCTCGTCATCGACAATCTCGTCTTTGCTCATGCCGGCCCGTCCTCACTGCAATTAACCGGCGAAGTCGCGCTTAACGGCGAAGTGGCGGAGCTCGACGTGCTGGCCGAGAAGGAAGACGGCCACGTGTCCAAGGTCGTGGCGACGCTGAAGCATGCCGACCTCACGCCCTTCGGGCTGAAACGCAACGATCAGGGCGCAATACGGCAAGGGCTCAGCGCCTTTGCCGACCTCACCGTGTCGGCCACCAGAGGGCGCGATGGCGTGCAGCCGGCGCTTGCGGCGACAATCGATATCGATCCCGGCCAGATCTATGCGGATGGCGATCCGCAGCAGCTGTCGGGCGGGCAAATCAATCTCGTCTACGATTTCGCCAAGCAGACGATCGAGATCGCCCGATCGAACGCCCGGTTCGGCGCGACCACGCTTCCCATCAATGGCGCGCTGATCGATCTCGACAAACTCGACCCGCAGGCGGGCAAAGGCTTCGGCATCGACCTGCTCGTCAGCGGCGGGACGGCAGCCCCCGCCGGCTCCGGCGAGCAGCCGCTCTCCTTCGACATCCAGGCGACCGGGCGCTACATGGTCGCCGGCCGCGAATTCCAGTTTCCCAACATAACCGCTTCCAGCCCGCTCGGCGCGCTCTACGGATCGCTCCACGTCAAGCTCGGCGACAAATCGCCGGAGATCAGCTTCGCCGGCCAGTCGGCGCAGCTGCAGACGACAGCGATCAAGCAGCTCTGGCCGTTCTGGATGGCGCCCAAGGTGCGCACCTGGGTGCACGGAAATCTCTTCGGCGGCACCGTCACCAACGCCACCATATCCGTCTTCATTCCTTTCGGCAGGTTGGACGAGGCAGCCGGCGGCAGGGGCCTGAAGCTCGACGCCAACCAGATCCGCATCGGCTTCGACATTGCGGAGGCGCGGATGAACGTCGCCGGCGACATTCCGCCGATCCGCGACACGTCAGCACATTTCGACCTGACCGGCCCGGTTGCGACGATCGCGATCAAGAACGGTACGTCCTATTTCCCCTCCGGCCGGTCGGTCGGCCTCGGGCAGGGGACGTTCGTCTTGCCCGCCACCTACGATAAACCGCTGATGGCCGATATCGATCTCGCGGTCTCCGGGGCGGCTGACGCCGTCGGCGAGCTTCTGACCTACCGGCCGATCCGGGTGCTGCAGCGCGCCGGCTTTACGCCCGACGATCTCAAGGGCCGGATCGAGGCGAATGTGAAGGCCCATTTCGGCCTGCTCTCTTCGCAAAACCCGCCGCCGGCCGAATGGACGGCGGCAATGAAGCTCACCGATATCGATCTTGCCAAGCCGTTTTCCGGCCGGATGATCAGCAATCTCGACGGCACGCTGAACGGCAACCCGAAACGGATCACGCTTGACGCAAAGGCCCAGATCGACGGCGTCCCGGCCGATATCGATCTTACCGAACCGGTCGAGCCATCCGACACAGCGGCCAAACAACGGGTGATCACTGCGACCCTTTCCGAGGACCAGCGCAACAAGCTGATACCCGGCCTTTCCGGCATCGTCGGCGGCAGCGTGAAGATGGTGCTGACCCGCATCGACGACGACCGGCAGGACGTCCAGCTCGACCTCACCAAGTCGCTGCTCGAACTGCCCTGGATCGGCTGGACGAAGGGCAGCGGCATTGCCGCCACGGCCGAATTCGAAACATCAGGCCCGGCCGACAATACCCAGATCAAGAACTTCCGGCTGAAGGGCGACGGTTTCGGCGCCAATGGATCGTTGAACTTCGGCAAGGGTGGGCTGATCTCGGCCGATTTCGACAGCGTCAAGCTCTCCTCGCTCGACGATTTCGCCCTGTCGGTGAAGCGCAGCAAGGGCAATTTCGACGTCTCGGTCTCCGGCGACAGCGCCGATGCGCGGCCGGTCATCCAGCGGTTGAAATCGGGCTCCGACGGCGATGGTGATGGGGATGCCGGCGACACCGGCGTATCGGTGCGCGCCAGGCTGAAAAACGTCATCGGCTTCAACGACGAGAAGGTCGGCAATTTCCAGGCGCAAATATCACTGCGCGGCGACAAGCTGCAGGCGCTCAATTTTTCCGCCGTTACCGACAGCGGTGAGGCGGTGGTCAGCCAGATGAAGGACGGCGGCGTCATCAACATCACCAGCGGCGATGCCGGCGCGGTATCGCGTTTCGCCGATCTCTACCAGCACATGCAGGGCGGGTTGCTCAATCTGGCGATCCGGCTAGGGGCGGAGGGCGGCTGGGACGGCTCGCTCGACGTGCGCCGCTTCGCGATCGTCAACGAACAACGCCTGCGCTCGATCGTCTCGACGCCTGTCGGAAATGAGCAGCGCAGCCTCAACGAGGCGGTCAAGCGCGACATCGATACTTCGTCGCAGCGCTTCCAGCGCGGCTTTGCCCGCGTCGTCTCGCGCAACGGCATGGTCGGCATTGAGAACGGCGTGCTGCGCGGCGACCAGATCGGCGCAACCTTCCAGGGCATCGTGCGCGACCGCAAGGGCAACATGGACATGACCGGCACCTTCATGCCGGCCTACGGGCTCAACCGCCTGTTCGCCGAACTGCCGCTGATCGGCGTGATCCTCGGAAACGGCAGCGACCGCGGCCTGATCGGCATCACCTTCAAGCTGACAGGCAAGTTCGACCAGCCAAACCTGCAGATCAATCCGCTGTCGATCATCGCGCCTGGTGTTTTCCGGCAGATCTTCGAGTTCCAGTGAGGCGGGAAGCGGTCACGGCAGAGGTCGTGGCGAGACCTACCTAAATCTCCGTCCGCTTGAGGAGATAGTCGAGGCCGCCGACGCGATACCAGCGATAGCCGTATGCATCGAGCATGACGGTATGAAGTCCTTTTTCGTCCGCCTTGCTGCTCGCACCATCGGCGATATCGATCAATTGTCGTCCGTCTTCACCGATGTCAGGATCGAAAGTCACTTCCGCCGGCTGTGCATGCAGATTGTGCAGGATCAACACGGAATTGCCGCGCCAGTCATAACGAAGCGCCAGCACGCCGTCGTCGCCGGTGTCAATCACGGAGAAGTCGCCCCAGCCGATCTCAGGAGCTTCCTTACGCATCCGGATCATCCGCTCGGTCCAGTTCAGCAAAGAATTGGGATCGCGCCGCTGTTCGGCAACATTGATATGCTGGAAGCCGTAGGGGCCGTCCTTGATGACAGGGGAGATGGGTTTTTTACTTTTGGTGAACCCGCCTTCCGGTTCCGTCGACCATTGCATCGGCGTGCGGGCGCAATTGCGCTCGGGCATGCCTAGATCGTCGCCCATGCCGATTTCGTCGCCGTAGCGTATGACAGGCGTTCCGGGCAGCGAAAACAGCAGGCTGTAGGCCATTTCGATCCTGCGGTGGTCGCCGCCGAGCATCGGCGCCAGGCGACGACGAATGCCCCTGTCGTAAAGCTGCATGTTCTTGTCGGCCCCGAAAGCGGCAAATACCGCATTGCGCTGCTTTTCCGTCAGCCGGCCGAGGTCCAGTTCATCATGGTTGCGGAGGAAGAGGCCCCATTGTGCGGTCGCCGGGCGCGGTTTCGTCGCCTCCATGGCCTTCTTGAGCGGCCGCGTGTCGGCGCTGGCGAAAGCGTAAAACAGCGCCTGATTGACCTGGAAATTGAACATCATCTGCATGCGGTCGCCATCATCGCCGAAATATTCGAAATTGTCCTTCGGCAAGATATTGGCCTCCGCCAAAATGATGGAATCGCCCAGGCGCCACTGCAGGAATTCGCGAAATTTCCTCAGCATATCGAATTGTTCGACAGGCTTGGTAACGTCGGCGCCTTTTGTCGCGATGATGAAAGGGGCGGCATCCATCCTGAAGCCGGAGACACCGAGCTGGATCCAGAAGCCCATGATCTTGAGGATTTCCGCCTGCACCTCGGGGTTCGATGTATTGAGATCGGGCTGATGATCGTAGAAGCGGTGAAAATAATAAGCCTTTGCCTTGTCGTCATAGGTCCAGGTCGTCTTCTGGACGCCCGGGAAGACCATGCCCTGATCGGCATTATCAGGTTTTTTATCCGACCAGACGTACCAGTCGCGATAGCGCGAGCGTGGATCGCTCCTTGCGTCCTGGAACCAGGGATGGTCCCTGGATGTATGATTGATCACCAGGTCGATCAGCACCCGGATACCGCGTTGCTTGGCGCCGTGGGTGAACTCGACGAAATCGCCGAGCGAGCCATAGCGCGGGTCGACATTGTAATAATCGGAAACGTCGTAACCGTCGTCGCGACCGGGCGACGCCTGGAACGGCATGAGCCAGATCGCGGTCACGCCGAGGCCGGAAAGATAATCGAGGCGCCGCATCAGGCCCTGAAAATCACCGACGCCGTCACCGTTCGCATCCATGAATGTTTCGACGGACAGGCAGTAGATGACAGCGTTCTTATACCAGAGGTCGTTGATCATGCCGGGGCTCCAATCCAATCTGGTCGCAAATCCCGGCGGGCGGAAAAGGTTCCGATAAAGCATTCGCTATGTGGGTCGCTAAGCTTCGCGGTAAACACTGCGCGGGCTCATCCTCGACAAACCGCTTTCAGCCAGGCTGACAAATCCGGCAGCGATGCTTTGCCTATTTTAGTGAAATCTGATGTACTATAGTGTCCCGGCAGCAAGCAACGGCCGGTGCAATGTCGGAGGATGCGATGCAGTGCGCGCGGGCAGTTTCTCTTTCATCGGCCGCCGTGATGGCGGTTACGATTGCCGACGTGTCGCTTTCTGCGGAAAAGAGCGCGCGGTTGAACTCGCAAGAGGCGGTCATCCGTTCCGACCACGTCCTGACGGTTCCTCTGGACGCGATGATGACGCCGCCGATCTTCTCGATCAGCTGGTGGTCGCGGGTAAAGCCCGCTTCCAGCGTCGATCCGCCGGGGTATCTTCTTAAGAGACCAGAGGAGATGACGCGCAATACCGACCGGGAGCTGAATGATCGTGCCCGCCGACCCGAATAGTCAGGCAAAGAAAAGCCGGCGCGGACGCCGGCTTTTATATCGATTCGAATTGAAGCCGCTTACGCCGCGCGGCGGATCAGGATGTGTTTCTTCTTGCCGAGGGAGAGCTTGATGATGCCGTCGGCGGTGATCTCGCCGCTGCCGATCATCTTGCGTTCGTCGCTGACCGCCTCGTCGTTGATGCGGACTGCGCCGCCCTGAACGTGACGGCGGGCTTCGCCGTTCGATGAGGCAAGGCCGGCACGAACGATCAGCGACAGCAGGCCGATGCCGGCGTCGAGCTCGGAGGCGGGCACATCGACCGATGGCAGATTTTCCGAAAGGCCGCCTTCCTCGAAGGTCTTGCGTGCGGTTTCGGCGGCTTGTTCAGCGGCCTCGCGGCCGTGCAGGATCGCCGTTACCTCGGTTGCAAGGATCTTCTTGACCTCGTTGATCTCCGAACCGCCGAGTGCCGAGAGCCGGGCGATTTCATCCATCGGCAGCGTCGTGTAGAGCTTCAGGAAGCGCGAGACGTCGGCATCCTCGGTGTTGCGCCAGTACTGCCAGAAATCATAGGCCGAGAGCATGTCGGCGTTCAGCCAGATAGCGCCCGTCGCCGACTTGCCCATCTTGGCGCCCGACGAGGTCGTCAGCAGTGGCGATGTCAGTGCATAGAGCTGCGGTGTCCCCATACGGTGACCGAGATCGATGCCGTTGACGATATTGCCCCACTGGTCCGAACCGCCCATCTGCAGGCGGCAATCGTAGCGCTTGGCAAGCTCGACGAAGTCGTAGGCCTGGAGGATCATGTAGTTGAATTCCAGGAAGGACAGGGATTGTTCGCGGTCGAGACGCGTCTTGACGCTGTCGAAGGACAGCATACGGTTGACCGAGAAGTGCTTGCCGACGTCGCGCAGGAATTCGAGGTAGTTCAGCGAGCGCAGCCATTCGGCATTGTTGATCATCAGCGCGTCCTTCGGACCGTCGCCGTAGTTTAGGTAATTGGAGAAGACGCGCTTGATCGAGGCGATGTTGCCTTCGATCGTATCGACGGTCATGAGCTGGCGCGCCTCTTCCTTGAAGGAGGGATCGCCGACCATGCCGGTGCCGCCGCCCATCAGCGAGATGGCGCGATGGCCGGTCTTCTGCATCCAGTGCAGCATCATGATTTGGATCAGCGAACCGGCATGCAGGCTGGGCGCGGTCGGATCGAAGCCGATATAGGCCGTCACGGTTTCCTTGGCGAACAGGTCGTCGAGGCCGCTTTCATCGGAGACCTGATGAATGAAGCCGCGCTCTTTCAGCGTACGGAGGAAATCGGACTTGAACTCGGACATAGGTTTCGTCTCTTGGTGTCTGCTTCGCACCCCATGCGGGCTTGAAGCAAGTTCGTTGTTGTTGATCTGTCGCGGCGCGTTTAGCACTGTTTTTATAAAAGTGCATCCGGGAATCGCATGGGAGGCAAGCCTCATGGATGTCATCAGGACCGCGATTGGGCTGATGAGCGGCACGTCGATGGACGGAATCGACGTCGCGTTGATCAGGACTGACGGCCGCGGCTTTATCGAGCGCGGGCCGTTCATGGGCGTGCCCTATGACGCGGATTTTCGCGGGCAGCTCAAACGGGCGCTGGAACTGTCGCGTCCACTCAGTGAGAGAAGCCAGCGACCGGCTGAGCTTCGCGATATCGAGCTTGAACTGACGTTGCGGCATGCAATTGCCGTTACGGCATTCATGGGGCGTTTCGATATCGCGGCCGATACCGTCCATGTTCTCGGCTTCCATGGTCAGACAGTGCTTCATCGCCCTGATGAGGGATTGACGATCCAGATCGGCGACGGCGGGGAACTGGCCAAGAGAACCGGCATATCGGTGGTCTACGACATGCGCGCCAACGATATGGTTCATGGCGGGCAGGGCGCGCCGCTGGTGCCGGCCTATCACGCAGCACTTGCGGGAAAATTCCAGCAGGCGGGACAGGCGGTGTGCTTCGTCAATATCGGCGGCATCTCCAATCTGACCTTTATCGGCACGGACGGACGGATATCGGCGTTCGACAGCGGTCCGGGCAATACGCTGATCGACCAGTGGGTGGAGATGCAGACCGGCAAAACCTATGACCCCGGCGGCGAGATCGGTGGGCGCGGCAAGGTCGTGGCCAGCTTGGCGGAACGATATCTGCAAAGCCCGTTCTTCCACGGCAATGTTCGCCGTTCGCTGGACCGCGGCGATTTTGCGCCGCTTCGGCCCGAGGAAGCGAGCCTTGAAGACGGCGCCCGGACGCTGGCGCATGTCGCCGCCGCCTCGATCATCAAATCCGCCGGTTTCCTGCCGGAGACCCCAGCGCTCTATATCGTCTGCGGTGGCGGGCGGCTGAACGTCACTCTCATGGCAGAGTTCTCAGTCATGGCCGAAAGGCTGGGCTCGGGGGTGTTGACGGCGGAGGAGGCGGGCTTCGACGGCGATGCGATGGAAGCCGAGGCCTGGGCCTATCTCGCCGTCCGATCGTTGGACGGGCTGCCGCTGACATTCCCCGGCACGACAGGGGTCGCGGCTCCCGTCACCGGCGGGGTACTGGCAACACCATGACAGAGCAAAGGGTCTTATTGAAGACGCCACGGCTTACCTTCGTCATGTGGGACGAAGGCGATGCGATCCTGGTGCAACAGCTGCATTCGACGATGGCGACGACCCGATACCTGTCCGGCAACGTGCCGTGGAGCCTCCAAAAGGCTGAGGAACGGCTGCACGGCTGGTTCGAGGAACAGGCGCGCGACGGCACGACCAAATACAAGCTCCTTGCCGAAGACGGTCGATTTGTCGGCCGTGCGGGGATTTCAAAGTTCAGGAACGAGCAATTCGAACTCGGTTATTCCCTGCGCGAGGAGGCTTGGGGCAAGGGCCTGGCGACCGAAGCGGCGAGCGCGTTGGCCGACTGGTTCTTCGAACGGCAGTTTGCATCCGGCTTCATCGCCTTCACGCATCCCGAAAACATCGCCTCGCAGCGTGTCCTTAGAAAGATCGGCATGCGCGAACGCACGCCGATTCTGGTCGATGGAGTGCTGGACACGGCCTTCGAACTCACCGCCGAGATGCGACCGGCAAAGCTCTAACTCTTTACGGCGACCGGCCGGACATGGGATTCGCGCCCAGCCTGATGGCCATCCTCGACTCCCCTGACCTGGGCGATGAACGAGAATTTCTTGCGAAGGCCGAGGATCGGCTTCTCGATGAAATGCCAGGACAGCACTGCAACGGCGAGAGCCGATGGCAGGCCGACGAGATAGAGAGCCAGCGCACCATATTTCGGATAGAGGAAAACCGACGGGAACGAGCTGATCCAGATCTGCAAAAACGGGTCGTGATAGAGATAGACGCCGTAGGAATAGTCGCCCTTCCTGAAAAAGGCCGGGATGGGCACCTCGGACAGGCCGACGAAGACGGTGATGTAAACGAGAGAGGTGATGACCAGGGGCCGGTTCATCACCGACTCCGTCGCCCGGCTGTCCAGGGTGAGGATAGCAACGATGCAAACCAGGCAGGCGGCGGCGAACAGCCAGCGGGAATGCGGAATGACTGCTCTGAACTGAAAGACGACGATGCCCATCATGAAGGCCGTGATCAGCTGCGAGCCTCGGCTCATGAACAGGAAGCGAGCGACCGGCTTGATCGAGCCGGGCAACAGATAAGGCATCTTCTGCACGATAAGGCCGATGACGATGTAGGCGATCGTCACCGCGAGCAGCTTGTAGCGCGTCTTCACAATGGCGGTGATCATCAGGAACGACATGATGATGTAGCAGAAGATTTCCCAGGGAACCGTCCACAGAGCGCCGTTGACACGCTGGCTCGGATTATCCTGGAAAACGCCAGGCAGCTCGTAATGGATCCAGCCGACGATATTCAGGAAGTATTTGAAAAACCGCTGATCGGTAAAATATTCGGAATGATAAACGACCGTAATGATCGGCCCGATGATCAGCGAACAAACGACGATATCGACGGCAAGGGCCGGGACGATGCGCAAGCCTCGGTTGATCAGAAAATTCCGGAGGCTCAGGCGCTGGGCGCTGCCGGCGATCAGAAATCCGCTCAACGCGAAGAACATCGGAACAAGAGCGTATTCAGTGAACCAGAATACTGACCCCCTGATGAAGTCATTATTGTCGGTTAACAAAAAGGAATGGGTCAATACGATGGAAAAGGCGAGCCCTATTCGAAGGAAATCGAACCCCGGACCAATTCCCCTATATTTATCCAGGACTTCCCCGAACGACTTGGTCATTGCGGACCTCGCTTTTGTTAGGATCGCGAGGACCCTACCGCACTGCAACATGGATTGCAACACGATAGGTGATCTGTTCCGGCACAGCCGGCTCCGGTTGTGTTCCGGACCGTCATGGCATTGATGAGGCTGAGATTTTTGGTGTCAGCGAATCCGCTTGGCGGCCGGTTCCGGCACCAGTTCGCCGTTGAGGCGACGGTCGAGATAATCCTCGCATTCGCCCATCAGCGTTTCCACCTGGCCATTGAAGAAGTGGTTGGCATTGGCAACGGTGCGGTGCGTGATGAGGATGCCCTTCTGGGTCTTCAGCTTCTCGACCAGGCCGTTGACATCCTTTTCCGGCGCGACCTTGTCGGCCTCGCCGTTGATGATCAGGCCGGAAGACGGGCAGGGCGCCAGGAAGGAAAAGTCGTAGGTATTCGGCTGCGGCGAGATCGACATGAAGCCTTCGATCTCCGGCCGGCGCATCAGGAGCTGCATGCCGATCCAGGAGCCGAAGGAATAACCGGCGACCCAACAGGTCTTGGAATCAGGATGCAGGCTCTGCACCCAGTCGAGCGCCGAGGCGGCATCCGAGAGCTCGCCGGCGCCGTGGTCGAATTCGCCCTGGCTGCGGCCGATTCCCCGGAAATTGAAGCGCAGCGTCGTGAACCCGCGCTTCTGGAACATGTAGAAGAGCTGATAGACGATCTGATTGTTCATCGTGCCGCCGAACTGCGGATGCGGATGCAGAATCAGGGCGATGGGCGCGCTTTTTTCCTTGGAGGGCTGGTAGCGGCCTTCAAGACGGCCGGCTGGGCCGTTGAAAATAACTTCGGGCATTGGTACTCCGGGTTTTATTTCGCGTTCGCGCTGCGTTGGATGACAACATGACTTGACTCGTGTTGTCAGCTTTTCTAAAACGCAGTTTAGAACAATTCGAAACTTGCATGGCGATCCACGCATCGTGGAACGTGTCATAAGGCAAGCCCGGCGGAAATTTCAAGAAAAATGAACCGCGGCCGCTGAAGCAAGCTCGTCAAGCGCAGGACTGAAGATCATGGCGCCGCCACGCCTTTATCTCGACTGGAATGCCACAGCGCCGCTGCACCCCGCAGCACGCGCGGCGATCATGCGCGCCATCGACGTATTTGGCAATCCGAACAGCGTGCATGGAGAGGGCCGCGCCGCGCGCGCCGCCATCGAAGGCGCACGACGCAAGGTGGCAGCACTTGCCGGTACCGATGCCGGCAATGTGGTCTTTACCAGCGGCGCGACCGAAGCCGCCAATCTGGTGCTGACGCCGGATTTCCGCATGGGCCGCACGCCGCTTCGCCTTGGCCATCTTTATTTTTCGGCGATCGAGCATCCGGCGGTGCGCGAAGGCGGCCGCTTCGCCAGAGAGAAGATGACGGAGATCCCGGTGACGGAAGCCGGCATCGTCGATCTCGATGCACTGGGCCTCCTGCTCGATGCGCATGACAAGGCCGCCGGCCTGCCGATGGTCGCTATCATGCTCGTCAATAACGAGACGGGCATCGTTCAACCGGTCGAGGCGGCCGCAAAGATCGTCCACGCCCATGGCGGGCTCTTCGTCGTCGACGCCGTGCAGGCGGCCGGCCGCATCGCGCTCGATATCGGCAAGATCGGCGCCGATTTCATGATAGTTTCCTCGCACAAGATCGGCGGGCCGAAGGGTGCCGGCGCGCTCATTGCGCAGGGCGAAGCGCTGATGCCCAGGCCGCTGATCCAGGGCGGCGGGCAGGAGCGGGGTCACCGCTCAGGGACACAGAATTCGCTGGCGCTGATCGGCTTCGGCGCGGCAGCTGAAGCGGCCATCGACGAACTCGATGCGCGCAATGCGGCAATCGGCTCGTTGCGCGAGCGGCTGGAAGCCGGCATGCGCGAGGTAGCAACCGATGTGATGATCCACGGCGAGGGTGGCGAGCGTGTCACCAATACGATCTTCTTCACCCTGCCGGGGCTGAAAGCCGAGACCGGACAGATCGCCTTCGATCTCGAAGGCGTCGCACTTTCCGCAGGTTCGGCCTGCTCATCGGGTCGGCTTGGCGAAAGCCATGTGCTGACGGCGATGGGCCGTGACGCCAAGCTCGGAGCTCTGCGCATCTCGCTCGGCTTTTCGACGACGGAAGAGGATATCGACAGGGCGATCGCGGCTTTCACAAAGATCGCCAACCGGCGCAGGTCGGTTGGGGAGGCGGCGTGCCCGCTGTCAAAACTTGCGGAAACGCAAATTTCTACTTGCCAATCGGGCTGAAAAGTCCCTTTTGGCCTCTTACATAAAGGGCAAGACAATTGCCCAAACGCTACAAGCTGCCGGACCTTGTATCCGGCGAGATTGGAGAATGAGATGGCTGCGGTGCAGGAAACAATCGACCGGGTGCGCCTGATCGATGTGGACCAGTATAAATACGGTTTCGAGACCGTCATCGAGATGGACAAGGCGCCGAAAGGCCTGTCCGAAGATATCATCCGCTTCATTTCGGCGAAGAAGCAGGAGCCGGAGTGGATGCTGGAATGGCGTCTCGAGGCCTATCGTCGCTGGCTGACGCTGGAAGAACCGACCTGGGCGCGCGTCGACTATCCGAAGATCGATTTCAACGACATCTATTATTACGCCGCGCCGAAAAGCACGCCGGGTCCAAAGTCGCTCGACGACGTCGATCCGGAGCTGCTGAAGGTCTATGAAAAGCTCGGCATCCCGCTGCGTGAGCAGGAGATCCTTGCCGGCGTCGAGAAACCGAAGATCGCCGTCGACGCCGTCTTCGACAGCGTCTCGGTCGTTACCACGTTCAAGGCAGAGCTGAAGAAGGCCGGCGTGATCTTCATGTCGATCTCGGAAGCCATCCGCGAGTATCCGGAACTGGTGAAGAAATACCTCGGTTCCGTCGTTCCGACCAGCGACAACTACTATGCGACGCTGAATTCGGCAGTCTTTACCGACGGTTCCTTCGTCTTTGTGCCGAAGGGCGTTCGCTGCCCGATGGAGCTGTCGACCTACTTCCGCATTAATGAGAAGGGCACCGGCCAGTTCGAGCGCACGCTGATCATCGCGGAAGAGGGCGCCTACGTCTCCTATCTCGAGGGCTGCACGGCGCCGCAGCGCGACGAAAACCAGTTGCATGCCGCCGTGGTCGAGCTGGTTGCGCTCGACGATGCCGAGATCAAATATTCGACGGTGCAGAACTGGTATCCCGGTGACAAGAACGGCAAGGGCGGCATTTACAACTTCGTCACCAAGCGCGGCGATTGCCGCGGCGACCGCTCGAAGATCTCCTGGACGCAGGTCGAAACCGGCTCGGCGATCACCTGGAAATATCCGTCCTGCATCCTGCGCGGCGACGACAGCCGCGGCGAGTTCTACTCGATCGCCGTGTCCAACGGCCACCAACAGATCGACAGCGGCACCAAGATGATCCATCTCGGCAAGAACACGTCGAGCCGCATCGTCTCCAAGGGCATCGCCGCTGGTGTGTCCAACAACACCTATCGCGGCCAGGTCTCGGCCCACCGCAAGGCGTCGAATGCGCGCAACTTCACCCAGTGCGATTCGCTGCTGATCGGCGACAAGTGCGGCGCCCATACCGTGCCCTACATCGAGGCGAAGAATTCGACGGCGCAGTTCGAGCATGAGGCGACGACCTCGAAGATCTCCGAGGACCAGCTGTTCTACTGCCTGCAGCGCGGCATCCCGACCGAAGCGGCGATCGCCCTGATCGTCAACGGCTTCGTCAAGGAAGTCCTGCAGGAACTGCCGATGGAATTCGCCGTCGAGGCGCAGAAGCTGATCAGCATTTCGTTGGAAGGCAGCGTGGGCTGACATGAACGAGACGGACAAGAAACGCATTCTTGAACGTCTGGAGAACATGCGCGGGGAGATATTGGCGAAAATTCGCCCCCGCCAGCAGGCATATGAACCCGAGAAACCGCCGGAGCAGCCCTATGTGTTTCTCCAGCAGCGCATGGAAAAGCCGGGAAAGATCGTTCAGGGGATCCCGGAATTTCTCGAATGGCTTTGGCTCGTAACGGTCGCGGTTTTCCGTGTCATCCGTTTTTTTGGGCGATAGCACCGAGCCCAACATGATGATGTCCTTACAAATTACGCGAGGCTCCGATGAGCTGCGCAGAGAAAACGCAGGAAGAACCAAAGATGCTTGAAATCAGAAACCTTCATGCCCGCATCGCCGAAGACGGCACCGAGATCATCCGTGGCCTGAATCTGACGGTGAAGGCCGGCGAAGTTGCCGCGATCATGGGGCCGAACGGCTCCGGCAAGTCGACGCTCTCCTATGTGCTGTCCGGCCGCAGCGATTACGAAGTCACCGAGGGCGACATTCTCTACAATGGCGAGAGCATTCTCGAGTTCGATCCCTCCGAACGCGCCGCCAAGGGCATCTTCCTCGCCTTTCAGTATCCGGTTGAAATTCCGGGTGTCGCCACCATGCAGTTCCTCAAGGTGGCAATGAACGAGCAGCGCAAGGCGCGCGGCGAGGACGAGCTGACGACGCCGGATTTCATGCGCCGCGTCAAGGATGCCGCCGGCAAGCTGCAGATCAATACCGAGATGCTGAAGCGGCCGCTGAATGTCGGCTTCTCCGGCGGCGAGAAGAAGCGGGCCGAAATCCTGCAGATGGCGCTGCTCGAACCGAAGCTCTGCGTGCTCGACGAAACCGATTCCGGCCTCGATATCGACGCGCTGAAGATCGTCGCCGACGGCGTCAACGCGCTGCGTTCGCCGGACCGCGCCGTTGTGGTCATCACCCATTACCAGCGCCTGCTCGACTATATCGTGCCGGATACCGTCCATGTGCTCTACAAGGGCCAGGTGATCAAGTCGGGCGACAAGACGCTGGCGCATGAGCTGGAAGCCAACGGCTATGCCGACATCATCGGCGCGGCAGCCTGAGTTTCGGGCGGAAAGGACGACGTCCATGAACATGCAGACGACAAGCCGCCTGACCGCGGCCGAGGCGGCGCTGATCGAGGCCTTTAACCAGCA
This sequence comes from Rhizobium sp. 25PS6, assembly GCF_032464655.1. NCBI lineage: Bacteria > Pseudomonadati > Pseudomonadota > Alphaproteobacteria > Hyphomicrobiales > Rhizobiaceae > Rhizobium > Rhizobium sp. 25PS6. The sequence continues at coordinate 114,370 of NZ_JAWDIV010000018.1, read as the reverse complement.
GATCGGCGAGCTGCCGGGCAATGGCGCGGTAACAGCACTGCGGGACCGGCTTCTCGACGATCTGAAGAAGGCCGGCCTGCCGACGCGCCGAATCGAGGCTTGGCACTATACCGACCTCAAGAATCTTTTGCGCACTGTCCCGTCGCAGGCGGGTGATGCCGGCTCGGACGCTTTGGAGCCGCTCGTTGCTGATGCCACGGTGCTGGCGGTGATTCAGGGCCATTCCAACCAGAAGGCTGCCGCTGACGGTCTTGGCGTTTCGCCCTATTCCGAACGTCTGCTCGACGGCTCCGCCGCGGACGGCCTGGATGCGCTCGGCAGCGACGACGCGGTCGGCCGCATCAATGGCAGCTTCGTGCGCGACGGCTATGTCGTCGACGTGCCTGCCGATACCGAGCTTGAAAACCCGCTCGAAATCCAGTTCATCCATGCCGGTGGGCAGACGCACACGCGTCTTCCTGTTTCCTTCGGCGCCAACGTCAAGGCGACCGTCATCGAGCGTCACCTTGCGGTGACTGGCGACGCAGCCTTTGTGTCTCACGTCAGTGACATCGTTGTCGGCGAGGGCACGGAGCTGACCTGGATCATATTGCAGCAGCAGGGAGCCGACGATACGCATCTCGGCCAGATCCGCATCGATCTCGGCGCTGATGCCAAGCTTCGGCTTTTCGTCATCAATGCCGGCGGCAGGCTGGTGCGCCAGGAGCTCAACATCAAGGTGACGGGCGAGGGCGCAGACCTGACGCTGCGCGGCATCAATCTGCTCGGCGGCGACACGCATACTGACGTGACGATGGTGCTCGGCCACGACGTGCCGAATACCGGCTCGACCGAAGTGATCCGCAACGTCGTCTTCGACCGCGCCAAAGGTGTGTTCCAGGGCATGATCCGGGTCGCGCCCGATGCGCAGAAGACCGATGCCAAGATGGCCTGCAACACGTTGCTGATGTCCGACGATGCCGAATTCTCGGTCAAGCCCGAACTCGAAATCTTCGCCGACGACGTCCAGTGCGGCCATGGCGCCACGGTGACCGATATCGACGCCAACCATCTCTATTACATGATGGCGCGCGGCATTCCGGAGAACAAGGCGCGGGCGATGCTCGTCAACGCCTTCGTCGCCGAAATCGTCGAGGAACTGGAAGACGAGGCCCTGGTCGAGGCGCTGGAAGGCGTGATTTCGGCCTGGCTCGAAAAGCACGCCTGATCGGATATAGCAATGGACAAGATCGTGCCGGCCACGCAATACGACGTCGAAGCCATCCGTCGGGATTTTCCGATCCTGGCGGAGAAGGTGTATGGCAAGCCGCTGGTCTATCTCGACAACGGCGCATCAGCGCAGAAGCCGCAGGTGGTGATCGACGCCATCTCGCATGCCTATTCCCATGAATATGCCAATGTGCATCGCGGCCTGCACTATCTCTCGAATGCGGCCACGGACGCCTACGAGGCAGCGCGTGAGAAGGTGCGCCGTTTCCTCAACGCCCCCTCGGTCAACGACATCGTCTTCACCAAGAATTCGACGGAAGCGATCAACACCGTCGCCTATGGCTGGGGCATGCCGAAGATCGGCGAAGGCGACGAGATCGTGCTCACGATCATGGAGCACCATTCCAACATCGTGCCTTGGCACTTCATCCGCGAGCGGCAGGGCGCCAAGCTCGTCTGGGTGCCCGTGGATGATGAAGGCGCCTTCCATATCGAGGATTTCGAGAAAAGCCTGACGGAGCGCACCAAGCTCGTCGCCATCACCCATATGTCGAATGCGCTCGGCACGATCGTTCCCGTCAAGGAAGTCTGCCGGATCGCGCATGAGCGCGGCATCCCGGTGCTGATCGATGGCAGCCAGGGCGCGGTCCATCTACCTGTCGACGTGCAGGATATCGATTGCGACTGGTACGTGATGACCGGCCACAAGCTCTACGGCCCGTCGGGCATCGGCGTGCTCTACGGCAAGAAGGAGCGGCTTTTCGAGATGCGGCCGTTCCAGGGCGGCGGAGAGATGATCTTCGAGGTCGCCGAGGATATGGTCACTTATAACGACCCGCCACATCGCTTCGAGGCCGGCACGCCGCCGATCGTGCAGGCGATCGGGCTCGGTTATGCGCTCGACTACATGGAGAAGATCGGCCGCGAGGCGATCGCCAAGCATGAGGCCGATCTTGCCGCCTATGCGGTCGAGCGGCTGAAATCCGTTAATTCGCTGCGCGTCTTCGGGACGGCGCCCGACAAGGGAAGCATCTTTTCCTTCGAACTTGCCGGTATCCATGCCCATGACGTCTCGATGGTGATCGACCGGCAGGGTGTTGCGGTCAGGGCCGGCACGCATTGCGCTATGCCGCTCTTGAAACGCTTCGGCGTCACCTCCACATGCCGTGCATCCTTCGGCATGTATAATACCCGCGCCGAGGTCGATGCCTTGGCCGATGCGCTTGAATATGCGCGCAAGTTCTTTGCTTGAGGAGTGTCCGTGATGAGCCTGGACGAAAGCGAACAGAAGATCGACGTGCGCGAAGGCATCGTGCATTCCAGCATTCCGGCCGATGAGCTGGCGCGGCTGAGCGACGACGTCATCAGCGCGCTGAAGACGGTCTACGATCCGGAAATTCCCGCCGACATCTTCGAGCTCGGTCTGATCTACAAGATCGACATCGAAGACGACCGGATGGTGAAAATCATGATGACGCTGACTGCGCCCGGCTGCCCGGTGGCCGGCGAGATGCCCGGCTGGGTCGAAAACGCCGTCGGCGCCGTCGAAGGCGTGTCGGGCGTCGAGGTTGCCATGACCTTCGATCCGCCGTGGACGCCGGATCGCATGTCCGAAGAGGCGCAGGTCGCCGTTGGCTGGTATTGACGTCCCGCGGTATTGATCCGTTTACCTCGGACGACTACATTTGAATCACGATGCACCGGATCTTGACCCCGGTTGCGGAAGGAGAATGAGCCGATGGGCTTTGCAATCATGAGCATGACGGACGGTGCTGCGGCCCGCGTCAAGGCGATTGTCGAAAACTCTGGGCCTGACGCCAAGGGTGTGCGCGTCGGCATCAAGAAGGGCGGCTGCGCCGGGATGGAATATACCATCGACCTGGTGACTGAGCCCAACGCCAAGGACGACCTGATCGAGCGCGACGGTGCCAAAGTCTGGGTCGAGCCGTCGGCGGCTCTTTACCTGCTCGGCACCGAGATGGGGTTCGAGACGACGACGCTCCGCTCCGGCTTTACCTTCACCAATCCGAACCAGACATCGGCCTGCGGTTGCGGTGAATCCGTCGAGTTGAAGCCTGCCGATCTCGCGGCTCTTGCCGCCCAGCGCCAGGGCGAGCCGGCGCATTCCTGATAGCTTCAGAGCGGCGGAAAATTCTCCGCCAGCAAGTCTCCGATGAAATCGGGCGTGCTCAGTCGCGCTTGATGCTCATCAGCATTTCCCACATGTCGGCGCCGGTCTCGAAGACCACGGCGTTTGCCTTATAGCTCTGTTCGGCTTCGATCAGGTCGGTCAGTTCGGTGGCCGGATCGACATCTGACGCCGTCGGGCTGACGACGGCCTGCACGCCGCCTGACTCAACGGAGGTGAGGCTGGTGTTCAGCCTGGCATAACCCGGCGTGCTGCTGTTTGCGATGTTGTTGGCAACCACGCTAACCCGCGTCGTCTGCGCTCGCATTCCCGAAAGAGCAGTGCTCGCAACACCCGATATGCTCATCAGCCATTTCCCCAGAACTGGATGAAATTCTTGTACATGCAAGGGCTTAGGGAATGTTGAAGGCGTTGCGTTAGCAAAGATCTACAGGTTCGCGCATCTTCGTAGCCATCTGTTCCGGATTGGCACGGAACGGGGTCGGGGGCGCGGAGCCATGGTCAGCTTCGCTATCGCGACGCCACCCAGTCATGCCAATCGCTCTCGTTGCCGTTGAACACGTTGAGGTCGATCTTGCCGTCGACGCCTTCGGAAAGGCCGGAGCCGGAATACTGCCAGAAGACCCACTTGCGGCCGGGATAGACCTTGGAGGGATGAGCGGCCACAGAGCGCAGCCAGAAGGGATAGTCGAGCAGTTGGCCCTTCAAATTGTCGCGGTAGAAATCCGGCGCGGTGTAGATGATCGGGCGCTGACCGTAATGGCGCTCCAGCTTGTCCATGAAAACCTGCATCTTTTCCCGGACACGTGCGGGAGAGATGCGCCTCTTGCAGCTCGATTCGCCGTTCCATTCGACGTCGATGACGGGCGGAAGAGCGTTGGCTTCCCTTGGCACGTTGCGGATGAACCAGTCGGCCTGCTCACCGGCTGTCCGGCACCAGTAGAAGAAGTGATAGGCGCCGTGTTTCAGGCCGGCTTCCTTGGCCCGGCGCCAGTTTTTCTTGAACATCGGATCAAGGTGATCGCCGCCGTCGGTCGCCTTGATGTAGACGAAGTTCGCGCCTTGCCGCCGCAACGTCTCCCAGTTGATCTCGCCCTGCCAGCGCGACACGTCGACGCCGTGCACGGCAAGCTTCCTCGGCGAAGTGGAACCGAAGTTGATCGGCTTGGCATCGCGGAACCGGTGGCCGTAAATTTGGCCGCGTGTCGGCGATCTCGTGCCGACATCGGGCATTGCATTGCCGGCGGGATTGGACGGCATCAGCAGCGCGACCGGCTTATCTGTCGGCATCGGCATACCGACCGGCCTGTCGGCGGGCACGAGCGCCTGTGGCTCCGGAACCTCTCCCGCCCAGCGCAACGCCTGCTGCGGCGGGCTTGCCTGCGGCGCAGGATCGCCAACGGCGGCGGCCGGAATCGGGCCGCTCGGCTGGGCGATGGCATTGGTCGTTTCCGGCGACGGCACGTTGCCCAGCACATCTTCGGCGCCAGAACTAGCAGCGCATCCCGACAGGATCAGGGCGGCGAGGAGGATTGCTGGCACTGCCGAGGGACGCATAAGAACCTGCACGCAAAACAAGGGATCGACGGTGATCCATCTTGATGGATGCCGCCTTTCTGAATTGCTAACAGAGACTTGCTAAGAAAGGTTAAATTTGATCCTTCTGCCGCAGAAGCGGCAAGCCCCTCCCAACTCGTGGGAAGGGCTTGCCGAATGGCTGCTACTCAGCCGCCTCCGCGTAGCTTTCCACCGGCGGGCAGGTGCAGATTAGGTTGCGGTCGCCATAGACATTGTCGACGCGGTTGACTGGCGACCAGTATTTGTCGACACGGAAGGCGCCGGGCGGGAAGCAGGCTTGTTCTCTGCTGTAGGGGCGGTCCCAATCGCCGACGAGATCTTCTACCGTGTGTGGGGCGTTCTTCAGCGGGTTGTTCACCTTATCCATTCGGCCATCCTCGATGGCGCGGGCTTCCTCGCGGATCGCCAGCATCGCCTCGCAGAAACGGTCGAGTTCAGCTTTGGTCTCGCTTTCCGTTGGCTCGATCATCAGCGTGCCGGCGACCGGCCAGCTCATGGTCGGCGCATGGAAGCCGCAGTCGATCAGGCGCTTGGCGACGTCATCGACCGTGACACCGGAGCTGTCGACCAGCGGGCGGGTGTCGATGATGCATTCATGCGCGACACGGCCGGCCTCCGACTTGTAGAGCACGTCATAGGCGCCCTTCAGCCGGGTGGCGATATAGTTGGCGTTGAGGATCGCCACCTTGGTCGCCTGCGTCAGGCCTTCGCCGCCCATCATCAGACAATAGCTCCAGGAGATCGGCAGGATCGAGGCCGAGCCGAAAGCGGCGGCCGAGACCGCACCCGAACGGCCGTCGGTTTCGGGATGGCCGGGCAGATAGGGTGCCAGATGCGCCTTGACGCCGATCGGGCCCATGCCGGGTCCGCCGCCGCCATGCGGAATGCAGAAGGTCTTGTGCAGGTTCAAGTGCGAAACGTCGGAGCCGATGTCACCGGGGCGAGACAGACCGACCATGGCATTCATGTTGGCGCCGTCGAGATAGACCTGGCCGCCATGCTCATGCACGAGATCGCAGATTTCCTTGACGGTCTCCTCGAAGACGCCGTGCGTCGAAGGGTAGGTGATCATGCAGCAGGAGAGGTTTACCGCATGCTGCTCAGCCTTGGCGCGGAAATCGTCGAGATCGATATCGCCGTTTTCGCGCACCTTGACGACGACGACCTTCATGCCGACCATCTGGGCCGAGGCTGGATTGGTACCGTGCGCCGAGGTCGGGATCAGGCAGACGTCGCGATGGGTATCGCCATTGGCGATATGATAGTTGCGGATCGTCAGCAGGCCGGCATATTCGCCCTGCGCACCGGAATTCGGCTGCATGGAGAAGGCGTCGTAGCCGGTGACGGCGCAGAGCTTTTCGATCAGGTCGTCGATCATCTCGCGGTAGCCGAGCGCCTGGTCGGCCGGCACGAAGGGATGGATGTCGGAAAATTCCGGCCAGGTGATCGGCAGCATTTCCGCCGTCGCGTTGAGCTTCATCGTGCAGGAGCCGAGCGGGATCATCGAGCGGTCGAGCGCCAGATCCCGGTCGGAAAGCCGGCGGATGTAACGCGTCATCTCGCTTTCGGCGCGGTTCATGTGAAAGATCGGATGGGTGAGATAATCGCTGGTTCGGAGCAGGCCCTTCGGCAGGCGGTAGGAAGGCTCGAAATCGGCAATGGCGAAATTGCCGCCGAAGGCGCGCCAGACGGCTTCGAGCGTCGCCGGCCGGGTGCGTTCGTCGAGGCTCATGCCGATCCCGGTTTCGCCGACCTTGCGCAGATTGACGCCTTCGGCGACGGCGGCGCGCAGGATGAGGCCCTGCATATGGCCGACATCGACGGTGATCGTGTCGAAGAAGGTGTCCGGTTCGACCTTGTAACCGAGCTTTTCCAGGCCCTTGGCCATCAGCACTGCCTTCTGGTGCACCTGCTGGGCGATCGCCTTGATGCCCTTCGGGCCGTGGAAGACGGCATACATCGAGGCCATGACGGCGAGCAGCACCTGGGCGGTGCAGATGTTCGACGTCGCCTTTTCGCGGCGGATATGCTGTTCGCGGGTCTGCAGCGACAGGCGATAGGCGCGGTTGCCGCGGGCATCGACGGAAACGCCGACGAGGCGGCCGGGCATCGAGCGCTTGATGGCATCCTTGACCGACATATAGGCGGCATGCGGGCCGCCGTAGCCGACCGGGACGCCGAAGCGCTGCGAGGAGCCGACGGCGATATCGGCACCCATTTCGCCAGGCGATTTCAGCAGCGTCAGCGCCAGGATATCGGCGGCGACGATGGCTATGGCGCCGGTCTGATGCAGGCGCGAGATGAGGCCGGTAAAATCATGCACATGACCGTGCGTGCCGGGATACTGGAAGATCGCGCCAAAGACGTCGACAGGATCGAGATCGGTGAAGGGATTGCCGACGATGACGCTCCAGCCGAGCGGCTCGGCGCGGGTGCGGATCAGGGCAATGGTCTGCGGATGGCAGTCGGCATCGACGAAGAAGGCCTTCGCCTTCGACTTGGCGACGCGCTCGGCGATCGCCATGCCCTCGGCGGCGGCGGTTGCCTCGTCGAGCAGCGAGGCGTTGGCGACGTCGAGGCCCGTTAGGTCGCAGATCATCGTCTGGTAGTTCAGGAGCGCTTCCAGGCGGCCCTGGCTGATCTCCGGCTGGTAGGGCGTATAGGCGGTGTACCAGGCGGGGTTTTCGAGGATGTTGCGCTGGATGACCGGCGGCGTGATCGTGCCGTAGTAACCCTGGCCGATCAGCGAGACCAGCACCTTGTTCTTGTTGGCGGTCTCGCGCAGCTTGTCGAGCGCCTCGCGTTCGGTCATCGGCGCGCTCCAGACGAGCGGCGCCTTCTGGCGGATCGAGGGCGGCAGCGTCGCGTCGATCAGGCCGTCGAGGCTGCTGTAGCCGATCACCTTCAGCATGTCGGTCATCTCGGCCGGCGAGGGGCCGATATGGCGGCGATTGGCGAAATCGTAGGGCTGATAGTCGGTGAACTGGAATTCTGTCGGCGTCGTCATTACGCAGTGAGCTCCTTGTAGGCCGCCTCATCGAGCAGGCCATCGGCGTCCGCAGCGTTTGCCAGCTTCAGCTTGAAGAACCAGCCGGCGCCCTGAGGATCGGAATTGACCAGCGACGGATCTGCAACGATGGCCGGATTGACCTCGGTGATCTCGCCGTCCAGCGGACAATAGACGTCGGAAGCAGCCTTGACGGATTCAACGGTCGCGGCATTGCCGTTCTTGGAGAAGGTCGCGCCGACTTCCGGCAGTTCGACGAAAACCAGGTCGCCGAGCTGTTCGACGGCATAGGTGGTGATGCCGACCGTCGCAACGCCGCCTTCGATCTTCAGCCATTCGTGTTCTTCGGTAAATTTCAGCATTGTTCGTCCTCTCTGGAAAAGGTTTAGCGTTTGTAGGTCGGTGTGACGAAGGGAAGGGCGCTGACGGTGGTCGGCAGATATTTGCCACGCACCTCTGCATAGACGAGCGTGCCTGCCGCAGCATGGGAGATCGGTACGTAGCCCATGGCGACGGGACCTTCGACGCTGGGGCCGAAGCCGCCCGAGGTGACTTCGCCGATTTCGACCTTGCCCTCAGCATCGGCATAAAGCTTGGCATGGCCGCGCACCGGCGCCTTGCCTTCCGGCTTCAGGCCGACGCGGCGGCGTACGGCGCCGTTTTCGAGTTCGGACAGGATGCGGCCGGAGCCCGGGAAGCCGCCGGCGCGCGCGCCGTTGCCGCGTCGTGCCTTCTGCATGGCCCATTCCAGCGCCGCTTCCACTGGCGAGGTGGTCGTATCGATATCGTTGCCGTAGAGGCAGAGGCCGGCTTCCAGGCGCAGCGAATCGCGGGCGCCGAGGCCGATTGCCTGGACGTCCGGGTGTTCGAGCAGACGCATGGTGACATCCACGGCCTTGTCTGATGGAATCGAGATCTCGAAGCCGTCCTCGCCGCTATAGCCGGAGCGGGAAACAAGACAGGAAACGTCGTGCAGGCGGCAGTGGCGCACGTCCATGAATTTCATCGCCGCGACATCGGCCCAGAGTTCGGCAAGAACCGCAACCGCACGCGGCCCCTGCAGCGCGATCAGGGCGCGATCGAGAAGCGTGATGTCGCACTGGTCGCCGATATGGGTCTGCAGATGGGCGAGATCGGCCTCCTTGCAAGCGGCGTTGACGACGACGAAGAGGTGGTCGTCGAGATGGGCTATCATCAGGTCGTCGAGAATGCAGCCGGTGTCGTCGGTGAAAAAGCCGTAGCGCTGGCGGCCTTCGGCAAGGCCGAGGATATCGACCGGCACCAGGCTTTCGAGCGCCAGCGCCGCATCCTCGTAACTGCCCGACTTCGCCTTCACGATGACCTGGCCCATGTGGGAGACATCGAAGAGGCCGGCTTCGGCGCGGGTATGAAGATGCTCCTTCATCACGCCTGCGGGATATTGCACCGGCATGTCGTAACCGGCGAACGGCACCATGCGGGCGCCGAGCGAAAGATGCAGGGCATGCAGCGGGGTTTTCTTCAGGGCAGCAGTATCGTCCAAAAGACGCCTCCGGGGTTTGCGCCTTCTCGCGAAGGCGCGGGCTCAAATCTGAAGGCGCGGTTGCGCGCTTCTCTCCTGAGCCCCCTCTGTCCCTTTGCCTGAGATTGTTATCCCTTCGGCGAGCGTTTCGAGAACGCTTCTCTCCAGAGTTCCGTCTGCCCCTTGCTGGTCCTTTTGCCTGAGAGTTTCCGGGGCGGTTGCTCCTTCGGCACCGGTGGCGAAAGCACCGGCTTCTCCCAACAAGGTTGGCGCAATTATCCGGCGGGTGCAGCACTTGGCAAGGCCAAATGTCGTGACCGGACAAATTTTTGTCGCCATATGCGGGCTGAGCCGTGATCTGCAGCAAATCTGCTTTTGCATTTCGCGGGGAAAACGGCTATCGCGACATCCTGTTGAAGGGGATTTCATGCGACAGACCGGACTGAAAGCGACGCTCTTCCTGCGCATGCTTTGCGCATTGAGCTCGGTTTTGCTCGGCCTCGCCCATCAGGCGCCGCAGGCTGTCGCCTCCGAAGGTTACGATGCCGCGGCCTATGCGCTGCCCGACGGCACTTTCGCCTCGCTCTGCATCACCGTGAAGGACGCCGACGGCAAGACCGTCGCCTTCAAGTCGAATTGCGAAGCCTGCCGGCTGTCGGCCTCCGTCATCCTGCCGACGCCGGATGCGGGCTCCTGGCTCGAGCGCAAGTTCGCCTCGCTGATCAACGTGCCGATCGAAACCTCAGCCGTTGCCGGTGCAAGCGCCGTCATCCGGCCGAATTCCCGCGCACCTCCCGTCCTCGCCTGATCTGCTTCCGCAACCCATGATGCAGCATGCCGGGCCGCCCGAGAGAAGTCCGCGGCCGGCGAGGAGACATCCGATGAAAACTATCAAAACATCTGGCAAGACATTCGGGCTTGCCGCCCTTCTTTCCGTGACCGCCTTTGCCGGCGCCGAGGCGCATGTGACCTTTCTCAACAGAGAGGCGACGCAGGACAGCACCATTCTCGCTACGCTGCAGGTGCCGCATGGCTGCGACGGCAAGGCGACCACGGAAGTGCGGGTCAAGCTGCCGGAAGGCTTCGTTTTCGCCAAGCCGCAGCCGAAGGCCGGCTGGGAGCTGGAGGTGATCAAGGGCGACTATCAGAAGACCTACGACAATCACGGCGACAAGGTGAAGACGGGCTCGATCGAAGTGCGCTGGAAGAACGGCAATCTCTCCGACGATTTCTACGACACCTTCGTCATCCAGGGTAAGGTATCGGGCGTCGAAGCCGGCACCTCGCTCGCCTTTCCGGTGACGCAGATGTGCGGCGACACGGTCGAGGCCTGGGATCAGGTGGCCAAGGAAGGCGGTGACGCGCATGGGATGAAAAGCCCGGCGCCGCTGTTGAAGGTCGTTGCCGGTGAAGACCATGGTCACGATCATGACGATATGGCCGACATGGACATGTCTGGTATGGCGGGCATGGACATGTCAGGCAAGGGGGCCGCACCGGCCGGCGAAACGGTCAAGGCCGGCGATCTCGAAATCTCCGGCGGCTTCGCCAAGGCAATGCTGCCCGGCCAGCCGGTCGGCGGCGGCTTTTTTACGGTGAAGAATAACGGCCAGGCGGACGATCGCCTGGTGTCCGTCAGTTCGCCCGCAGCTGGCGAGGTTCAGATCCACGAGATGGTGACGAAGGACAACGTCATGCGGATGCGCCAGCTGAAGGACGGCATCGCCATCGCCGCCGGCGAGACGATCAAGCTCGAGCCCGGCAACCTGCACCTGATGTTCCAGAAGGTGAAGTCGCCGTTCAAGCAGGGCGATACGGTGCCGGTGACGCTGACCTTCGAAAAGGCCGGCAAGGTCGATCTGGTCCTGCGGGTGCTGTCCGCCCAAGGCAAATGAAGTAGACTGATTAAACAGAAAAGCCTGCGACTGTAACCGCAGTCGCAGGCTTTCGTTTGGAAGGTGATGGGCCTCAGAAGTCTTCGTAGGATCGCAGCGCCTGCTTCAGGCCGGCCTGCGGCTGGCGGTTGCCTTTGGCCATCAGGTCGAGGGCCACTTCGGTCGACTGGATGATGCTGGAGGGCTCGTCTATTTCCTGAGTGCCTTCGGCCTTCAACTGCCGGTCGGCAACGCGGCGCGCATCGCGGGCGGCGGTGCTCGTCGCGACACGCTGCGGGATTCGGAGCGAGTCGAAGGCAATGGCGGCGGTGCTCGCCGATATGGACAGGAGCTGGGTCATGTCGTCAGCGTATCGGTACGACCTTGGCGCCATTATAAAAAAATTATCGGCATTTTACCGGATGGTAAGAATTCATTCCTTCCCGATTGGAATCGCTGCAGAGTTGCGATAAATCCGGCTGATGATCCAGGCTCTTCTCGTCGCCGTCGGCGGCGCCATCGGTTCTCTTCTCAGATATTATGTCGGCCAATGGGCGCTGAGACTCATGGGTCCGGCATTTCCCTGGGGCACGCTCGCCGTCAATGTCGTCGGCTGTTTTGTCATCGGCGTCTTCGCCGAGATGATTGCGCGGAAGTTCAATGCTTCGGTGGAGCTGCGCCTCCTGCTGATCACCGGCTTCCTCGGCGGCTTCACAACCTTCTCGGCCTTCTCGCTGGATGCAATCTCGCTGTTCGAGCGCGGCGAGGCCGTCGCCGGCGGTATTTACATCGCTGCGAGCGTCGGGCTTTCGATGGCGGCCGTCATCGCCGGGCTCGCCGTCATGCGCGCTTTGGCCTGATTTCTTTTCCGGTTTCCGTTTTGCATGAAAATGCTCTAAAGGCTGCGGCAAGAACGCCGGCTTGGCCTGCGCTGCAATTTCCGAAAGATTTTTTATGGCTGGCATAGAACATATCAAGGTTGAACCCGACGAAGCCGGCATGCGGCTCGATCGCTGGTTCAAGGTGCACTTTCCCGGGCTCGGCTTCGGTCCGCTGCAGAAGCTCTTACGCTCCGGCCAGGTGCGCGTTGACGGTGGGCGTGTCAAATCGGATGCGCGCGTGCAGCCCGGCCAGACGGTGCGCGTGCCGCCGATGGATGTCGATGCGAAGCTGAAATCCGGACCGATCGCCGGCAAGGATCTCAAACATTCGACGGATTTCCAACTCTTGTCGCGCATGGTGCTGCACGAGGACGAAAAGGTAATCGTACTCAACAAGCCCCCTGGTCTTGCGGTGCAGGGCGGCTCGGGTGTGGCCAGGCATATCGACCAGATGCTCGAAGCCTGGACCAGCCCGAAGGGCGAGAAGCCGCGGCTTGTTCACCGTCTCGACCGCGACACATCGGGTGTTCTCGTTATCGCCCGCACGCGCGGCGCGGCGCAGAAGCTGACGGCCGCCTTCCGCGAGCGCGACACCAAAAAGACCTACTGGGCGCTGGTCAAGGGCGTGCCGCGCAAGCACGAGGACAAGATTTCGACCTGGCTCGTCAAGGAGCCGACCGTCGACGGCGACCGCATGCGCATCGCCAAGCACGGCGAGGACGGCGCCGACCATGCGATTTCCTTCTACCGCGTGCTGGAGACGGCGGCACAGAACCTCGCATGGCTGGAGATGGAGCCCTATACCGGCCGTACCCACCAGTTGCGCGTCCACGCCCTGCATATCGGCCATCCGATCATCGGCGATCCAAAATATTTCGACGACGATCCGAATTGGGATTTTCCAGGCGGCGTTCAGAAGAAGCTGCATCTGCACGCCCGTCACATCGACATCCCGCACCCCTCCGGCGGCCGACTGCGCGTCAGCGCGCCGCTGCCGGCGCATATGGTGCAGACCTGGAACCTTCTCGGTCTCGACCTTGCCGGCGCTGAAAGGGACAGCGAATGAAACTTGCCCTTTTCGATTGCGACGGCACGCTGGTGGACAGTGCTGCGCTGATCCACGAAACCATGCGCAGGACCTTCGACAAGTTCGGCAAGTTGGAACCGCGACTCGAAGACACCAAGGCCATCATCGGCCTGTCGCTGGATATTGCGATCGCCCGCATGCAGGGCAGGCCGCATGTGGAGCAGGAAGATATTGACATGACGGCGCATTACAAATCGCTGTTCTCGATCGTGCGTCAGGATCTTGACTATAAGGAGCCGCTGTTTCCCGGCATTCGCGAGATGATCGACGCGATCAGCGGACGCGATGACTTGCTGATCGGCGCGGTGACGGGCAAATCCAGGCGCGGGCTCAAGGTGGTGATGGAGACGCATGGCTTCGACAAGCATTTCATCGTCGCACGCACCGCCGACGATTGCCCCTCCAAACCGCATCCGGCCATGGTGACGGAATGCTGCGATGAAACCGGCATGAATGCCACTGACACCATTGTCATCGGCGATGCGGTTTACGATATGCAGATGGCAAAGGCCGCCGGCGCCAAGGCGATCGGCGTTGCCTGGGGCTATGCCAGCGTGGATGAGCTGATCGCCAACGGCGCTGATGTGATCGCCTACCATCCGAACGAGATATTGCGTCATTTTTCCTGAGGTGAGCCCATGCGCGATCTGCTGAACGACCTTTCCGAAGGCCTGAGCCATCCCGATCCCATCCGCCGCGCGCAGATCCAGATGAAGAAGCCGCTGCCCAAGCGCTTCTATACCGACGTCTCCGTTGCCGAGCACGAGGGCGGTTTTGCGATCACGCTCGACGGCAAGATGGTGCGCACGCCCGCGCGCCAAGTTCTCGCCGTGCCGACTGAGGCGCTTGCGCGGCTTGTCGCCGCCGAATGGCAGGCGCAGGGCGAGGAGATCAATCCCCAGAGCATGCCGGTGACACGGCTCGTCAACACCGCACTCGACGGCGTTGCCGCCAACGCGCAGGCGATCTTCGAGGATATATTGCGTTTTTCATCCAGCGACCTCATCTGCTACCGCGCCGAGGAGCCGGAACTGCTGGTCGAGCGGCAGGCCGAGCACTGGGATCCCGTGATCGACTGGGCAGCAAATGATCTCGGCGCCCGCTTCATCCTCGTCGAAGGGGTGATGCCGCATGAGCAGCCGCGTGAGGCGATTGCCGCCTTCGCCGTTACGCTCGCGAGATATGATAGCCCGATGGCGCTTGCCGCCCTCCACACAGTCACCACGCTGACCGGCTCGGCAATCCTGGCGCTCGCCTTTGCCGAGGGCCGGGTGACGGTGGAGCAGGCCTGGTCGCTTGCCCATCTCGACGAGGATTGGACGATCGAGCATTGGGGCAGCGACGAGGAAGCCGAAGAGCGGCGGGCCAAGCGCTTTGCCGAGTTCAAAGCCGCAGCGGATGTTTTTTTCGCCCTAAGCGCCTGAAACATATTGCCTTCCAATGCATTATGACGAAGTCTGCGACTCCAACGGAGTGGTGCGGGATTTTGCAATGAATTGGCTGAGGTCGTGTTTTTGCCGGGCGACACTCGTCTGTGTCGCGCTCACGGCCTGCGGCAGCCTCTCGGCCACCAAGCCGGAGGCGCCAGTCTATGATGTGCGTAGCGCCGTCGTTCTCTCCGGTCCGAACATGCCGGCCGAGCTGCTTTCCGGGATCAACGACCGCGTCAACGCGGCGATCAACGCCACCGTGCGCGACACCGTGCTGCCGCGGGTGGTGCTGACGATCCGCGTGGTTTCCGTCCAGAAGGGCCTCGGCTTCCAGAAGGACCGCAACGTCGCCAAGATCAGCATCGACGCGGCCTCGGTCGAGGACGGCTCGGTCATCGCCGTCAGCGCCTTCGACGTCACCAGCATCGCTGCCGATCCAAAGCTTGCCGACGAGATCCTGGCCGAGGATGCCGCCGCAAGGATACGCTCGGTTTTCTCACTCAGCGGGCGCGGCGCTAAATAATTGGAGCATGATGTTGTCCGAAAACCGCTCACACCTTTCGGCATCATGCTCTAGCGCATAATCTAACCGCCGGATTGCCGCCCGCAGCGGCGAGGGAGATCGGATGAAGGAAATTCTCGAAGAACTGGAACGGCGTCGCGACGTCGCCCGCCTCGGCGGCGGCGAGGCGCGCATCGCCGCCCAGCACAAGCGCGGCAAGCTGACGGCGCGCGAGCGCATCGATCTCTTCCTTGACGAAGGTTCCTTCGAGGAATTCGACATGTTCGTCGAACACCGCTCCACCGACTTCGGCATGGACAAGAGCCGAATTGCCGGCGACGGCGTCGTCACCGGCTGGGGCACGGTCAATGGCCGCACCGTGTTCGTCTTCGCCAAGGACTTCACCGTCTTCGGCGGCTCGCTGTCTGAAGCGCATGCCGAGAAGATCATGAAGGTGCAGGACATGGCGCTGAAAAACCGCGCGCCGATCGTCGGTATCTACGATGCGGGCGGCGCTCGTATCCAGGAGGGCGTGGCGGCTCTTGGCGGTTATGCCGAGGTATTCCAGCGCAATGTGCTCGCCTCCGGCGTCATTCCGCAGATCTCGGTGATCATGGGTCCCTGCGCCGGCGGCGACGTCTATTCGCCTGCGATGACCGATTTCATCTTCATGGTGCGTGATACTTCCTACATGTTCGTTACCGGGCCGGACGTGGTGAAAACCGTCACCAACGAGACAGTGACGGCCGAAGAACTCGGCGGCGCCGTGGTGCATACGGTGCGCTCGTCGATTGCCGATGGCGCCTATGAGAATGATGTCGAAACGCTGCTGCAGGTGCGCCGGCTGATCGATTTCCTGCCGCTTTCGAACACGGCGCCGCTACCGGAGATCGAATGTTACCAGTCGGTGACAGATATCGATGCCTCGCTCGATACGCTGGTGCCGGCGAGTTCCAACAAACCTTACGACATCAAGGAGCTGATCCGGAAGGTGGCGGACGAGGGGGATTTCTTCGAGATCCAGGCGAGCTTTGCCAAAAACATCGTCTGCGGCTTCGGCCGCGTCGAAGGCTCGACCGTCGGTTTTGTCGCCAACCAGCCGATGGTGCTGGCCGGCGTTCTCGACAGCGACGCCTCGCGCAAGGCGGCCCGTTTCGTCCGCTTTTGCGACTGCTTCAATATCCCCATCGTCACCTTCGTCGACGTGCCGGGTTTCCTGCCGGGTACGGCACAGGAATATGGCGGCCTCATCAAGCACGGCGCCAAGCTGCTCTTCGCCTATGCCGAGGCGACGGTGCCGAAGCTCACCGTCATCACCCGCAAGGCCTTCGGCGGTGCCTATGACGTTATGGCGTCGAAGCATCTGCGCGGCGACCTCAACTATGCCTGGCCAACGGCGCAGATCGCCGTGATGGGCGCCAAGGGCGCCGTCGAGATTATCTTCCGCAAGGATATCGCCGATCCGGAGAAGATCGCCGCCCATACGAAAATGTACGAGGACCGGTTCCTCTCGCCCTTCGTTGCCGCCGAGCGCGGTTATGTCGACGAGGTGATCATGCCGCATTCGACCCGGCGGCGGCTGGCGCGCGGTTTGAAGATGCTGCGCAACAAGGATCTCGCCAATCCGTGGAAGAAACACGACAACATCCCGCTTTGACCATGGCGCGGGCGAATAAGACCGTCCATTCAGGCGTTTAGCTGCTGTCGAAAAAGTGAACGGATGTCAGCAATCCGTGTGTTCAATCCTTGGCGAGGACAGGTTAACGCTCGGCTGTGTCTTTTAAAGAGGGGTTTTAATGTCAACTTTCGACCGTCTTTCCGCCTATCAGTCCTATGGGCTGGCTGCGCTCAGAATCATCACCGCGCTGCTGTTCATCGAACACGGCACGATGAAGCTTTTCGCTTTCCCGGTTGCGCAAATGGAAGGCTCGCTGCCGCCGCTGATGCTGTTCGCCGCCCTGCTCGAGCTGATCGGCGGCATCCTCATTCTCGTCGGCCTGCTGACGCGCCCGGTCGCTTTCCTGCTGGCCGGCGAAATGGCCGTCGCCTATTTCATGGCGCATGCCCCGAGCAGCTTCTTCCCGGCCGTCAACCAGGGCGACGCAGCGATCCTGTTCTGCTTCGTCTTCTTCTACCTAGTCTTCGCCGGTCCCGGCGCTTTTGCCGTCGATAACCGCAAGTCAGCCTGAACGATACACTGAGGGGCGTCGGCGACGCCCCTCAACCTCACATCAGGCGGTAAGCTTGAGGCCGGCGATGCCGGCGACGATCAGCGTGATGCAGGCAAGGCGGGAGACACTTGCCTCATCGCCAAGCAGCCAGATTCCGAGGAATACGGTGCCGACCGTACCGATGCCGGTCCAGACCGCATAGGCGGTGCCGATCGGCAGATGCTTCACCGCCAAGCCGAGCAGCACGATGCTGACCACCATGGATATGACGGTCAGCGCCGTCGGCAGCGGTCGTGTGAAACCCTCGGTATATTTAAGGCCGATCGCCCAGCCACATTCGAAAAGACCGGCGAGAAAAAGCAGAAACCAGGCCATCCGACTCTCCTTGTTCAAGAGCGAGGCCGTCCCCGCGACAGTGCATCCCAGAGGATGCCGCAGTCGTCTGCGATAGCGCCTATATGCGTGAGGAAACGGCCGACTTCAAGATAGGAATCGGCATGGCTGCCATGCCACCGGTTTCTTGCGAGCCTGTGTGAGCCACATCAAGATTGCCCGCCAGCCTCCGTGGCAAGGCTTTTGGCGCGGCGGCAGAGGCGATCGAAGGTTTCGAGGAAGCGTGAGCGGTCCTTCGGGCTGAAGGCGGCGTTGTAGCCCTTGCTCTCGCCGGTTTCGCGCAAGTGCGCGCCCAGATCGCGCATGGCGCTCGCCATGCCGATATTGGTCTCGTCGAAGACGCGCCCGGTGGGGCCGCTGACGAAGGCGCCGGTCGCGACACAGCGCACGGCAAGCGGCACATCGGCGGTAACGACGACATCGCCCGCGCCGGCGCGTTCGGCGATCCAGTTGTCGGCGGCGTCGAAGGCGTTGGAGACGATGACGTTGTGGATCATCGGATCGCGCGAGGGGCGCAGGCCGGAATTGGCAACGAAGGTAACTTCGAGGCCGTGCCGTTCCGCGACCTTCAGGACTTCCGGCTTCACCGGGCAGGCATCGGCGTCGACATAGATCATGGCAATATCCTCATGCCGGTTGCGTGGCCTGCTGGCGGACCATATCGATATGGGGAATGCCGTCTTCCAGATATTCCTGTGACACCGCGATGAAACCGAAAGATTGGTAGAACCGGCGCAAATGGGCCTGTGCCGACAAGGCAATGGGATTTTCCGGATAAAGCCGTTCGCAAGCGGCAATCGCCTCGCTCATCAGTACATCGCCCAGCCGCTTGCCGCGATGATCAGGTGAGACGACGACGCGGCCGATCTTCGACGGATCCTGTGGCTCATACGGTTTCAGGATTCGGGCCGCGCCCAGGAGTTCGGCACCTTCCAGCAGCCGCAGATGCAAGGCATCGATATCCTTGCCGTCAAGTTCCGGGTAGGGGCAGTTCTGCTCGACGACGAAGACATCGACGCGCATTCTCAAGAGGTCGTAGAGCTCCCGCGTGGAAAGTTCATCGAGACTCCTGAGGTCTACCCTATAGGTGGCAGCAGCCCCCGTCGCCTTGACCTCCACCAGCACTTCGCCGGCCCCCGCCTCCTCCAGCTGCACGGTCGTCACTTCGAGCGGTTTTCCTGCCTGAACGGCAACGGCGTCGCGAACGTCCATTTGATATCTCCCTGCTGATTTTGTCGGTATCCGGCTGCTTGTCGGCCTGAGCTTGGCATGCTCGGCAAGCCGGGCTGACGTGAAGCCGGCCAGTTGGCTTGTCTCTCAGGCGAATTCCATGATCACGGCATCGACCGCCAGGCTTTCGCCGGCTGCGGCATTGATCTTCGAGACGACGAGATCGCGGTCGGCGCGCAGCACGTTTTCCATCTTCATCGCTTCAACGATCGCAAGCGTCTCACCGGCCTTGACCTCCTGGCCCTCGGCCACCGCGATGGCGACGACGAGGCCGGGCATCGGGCAGAGCAGGAGCTTGGAAGTATCGGGCGGCAGTTTCACCGGCATCAGCCTGTCGAGTTCGGCATGACGCGGCGAAAAGACCTTGGTCGTCACCGAAAGCCCCTGCCAGTCGATACGCAAGCCATTCAGAACGGGGCGAATCTGCGCGGTGATGTCGCGACCGCCGACCTTGCCGTTCCAGACAGGGTCGCCCGGTCTCCAATCGGTGACAACATTCTGGCTCCCGCCCTCGATCGCCCCATCGATCGCGATATCCATATCGAAGGGGATGGTGACGAGGCCGTCGAGCAATCTTGCTGCGACGTGGTTGTCGCCGATCTTGACCACCCAATCCTCGCGCAGCACGCCCGCTGCGGCGCGCAGGCGATCGGCGAAACGTTCGCGGCGGTTCGTCTCGATCAGCGAGGCGGAAAGCGCGATGCCGGCAAGCACGGCTTCTTGCGCCCGGTCCGGTTTCATCGGCGCGAAACCATCGGGATATTCCTCGGCGATGAAGCCTGTGGAAAGCCGGCCCTCGCGCCAGCGCGGATGTTTCATCAGCGCCGACAGAAAAGGAACATTGTGCTCGATGCCGTCGACGACGAAGCCGTCGAGCGCCTGACCCATGGCCTCGATCGCTTCCAGCCGCGTCGGCGCCCAGGTGCAGAGCTTGGCGATCATCGGATCGTAATACATCGAAATCTCCGCACCCTCGAAGACACCGGTATCGTTGCGGACGACGACATTGCCGGTCCGTCCTTCCGCCGGCGGCCGGTACCGCGTCAGGCGGCCGATCGAGGGCAGGAAGTTGCGATAGGGATCCTCGGCATAGAGCCGGCTCTCGACCGCCCAGCCGTCAAGCCTGATATCCTCTTGGGCAAAGGGAAGTGGCTCTCCGGCTGCGACACGGATCATCTGCTCGACGAGGTCGATACCGGTGATGAGTTCGGTCACGGGATGCTCGACCTGCAGGCGGGTGTTCATTTCGAGGAAATAGAATTTGCGGTCCCGGTCGACGATGAATTCGACGGTGCCGGCGCTCTGGTAATCGACGGCTCTCGCCAGCGCCACCGATTGTTCGCCCATCGCCTTGCGGGTCGCTTCATCGAGGAAGGGCGAGGGCGCCTCTTCCGCCACCTTCTGGTTCCGCCGCTGGATCGAGCATTCGCGCTCGCCGAGATAGACGACGTTGCCATGCGCATCTGCCAGGACCTGGATTTCGATATGGCGCGGCTCGACGACGAACTTTTCGATGAAGACGCGGTCGTCGCCGAACGAGCTTTTCGCCTCCGAGCGGGCGCGCTCGAAGCCGTCGCGCACTTCCGCCTCGTTCCAGGCAATGCGCATGCCCTTGCCGCCGCCGCCGGCCGAGGCCTTGATCATGACGGGATAACCGATCCCGCCCGATATCACTTCCGCATGGGCGGCATCCTCGATGATGCCGAGGTGGCCGGGCACGGTGGAGACACCGGCGGCATTGGCGAATTTCTTCGATTCGATCTTGTCGCCCATCGCCATGATGGCCTTCGGCTTCGGGCCGATGAAGACGATGCCCTGCTTTTCCAGCTCCGCGCAGAAAGAGGCGCGCTCGGACAGGAAGCCGTAACCGGGGTGCACCGCCTCGGCGCCGGTTGCCTTGCAGGCGGCAATGATCTTTTCGGCGACGAGATAACTCTCGGACGCCGCGGCCGGGCCGATATGCACGGCCTCGTCGGCCATCTCGACATGCAGCGCGTCCCGATCCGCATCCGAATAGACCGCGACGGTCAAAATGCCCATGCGGCGCGCAGTCTTGATCACGCGGCAGGCGATTTCGCCGCGATTCGCGATCAGGATTTTCTTGAACATCGAGACTCCACCCAGAAATGCATTCCGGAGTTTTACGCACAAAACACCGGAACGCACAATCAGGCTTGCGGAGCGTCAGGCGACGGCAGCTTCCGAAACGGTTTCCTCGTCGACGATGCGCAGCCAGCGGCTGCGCCGCGGCTCGGCATAGTCGCGCAGCTCGACGGCAGCCATAATCGCCGCCCAGTGAGGATGATTGGCGCCGCGCAGCGTTGCCTGCTCGATCTGCTGGAGAACGCCGTATTCGACCGACGAGACCGGGATGGTGCCGCCTTCGGCGACGCTTCTGAAGATGCGCATCGCATAGTCGATGTCCTGGCGGGTGATGCCCCGGCGATCGATGGCGCGCGACAGCTTGTAGCCACCGATATTGTCGGTGATTGCCAGGCGGAGCTGATCGAGGGCGAGCGCTCTCAACTCGACCGGGACATCGGCCGAAATCTCCATGACGTGGAGAATGAGCTCGAGCTCGAGCGCCGAGTTGACGACCCCATCGGTCGTGAACATGCGCATGATCCAGGCGACGTTGATTTCATCCAGCGAACCCTGCGGATAGGTGTAATGGACGATGAAACCGGCGAGCTGCTCCACGAAGAAAGCGTTCCAGTCGGCACATTTTTCAGGGCAGGAATTGTTAAGCGCCAACATCGCCACGACATCGTCGGATGTCCGGATACCCTCCGGAAAACTATGTTTGCGCAGCAGTACTATATCTTCGGCCGTCAGCCGATGCTTGCCGGCCACGACACAGGCCGGAAAAGCGAGACGAAATTCGCTCATGTTTTAACTCCAGGCTTCATCATGAAGCCGGAGACGATTTTACCGCCTGCGAATTGACGATCCCTCAAGAAGAGGAGTTAACCCGATATTCCCCGGGTCAGGAGGATTTTAACGATTGCGCCTGCAGCCGCTCACGCCAGATGATGAAGAGGCCTGACGCAACGATGATGAAGATGCCGATCCATTTGGAAAAGCTCGGGAAATCGTTGAAAAGCGCATAGCCGAGAACGGTCGCCGAGATGATCTCGAAGTACTGGAACGGCGCAAGCAGCGACAGCGGCGCGAGGCGGAAAGCCCGGACGACGAGCATATGCGCATATCCCGAGATCGAGCCAAGGGCGAGAAGCAGAACAAGGCCGAGGCTGGAGGAGGGCAGAGAGACGGCAAAATCGGCATTGCCGGAACTGTTGCCGAGGAAAAGGGCGGCCGCCATGAAGACCGTTCCGCCGATGCCGGCCATCGTCTGCATGGTCAGCGGCGAATCGGCCTCGCCGATGGCGCGGTTGAGGAAGAGATAGAGCGAGAACAGAAAGGCGCAGGCGACCGGCAGCAGCGCCTTCAGGCCGAAGATTTCGTAGCTCGGCTGAATGACGATCATCGCGCCGCCGAACCCGACGACGATTGCCAACCAGCGCCGCCAGCCGACCTTCTCTCCGAGAAACAGCGCCGACAGAGCGGCCAGCATGAAGGGCTCGACGAAATAGATAGCGAAGACATCGGCAAGCGGCATGTATTTGACGGCGACGAAGAAAAGCAGGCTGGCGGCACCGTGCAGCACACCGCGCAGCAGGTTCATCCATGGCCGCTTGGCCGAGAGCGCCTTCAGCCCGAAAAGGGCGAAAAGAATCGGCAGGGTGCAGGCGATCTGGAAGAAGAATCGGTAGAAGGTGACCTGACCCGGCGACATCGCCTCGAAGGTCGCCATATATTTGGCGATCGCATCCATGGTCGGCAGGATGAGCATGGCGCCGGACATGATGGCCATGCCCTGCAGGGAATTTTGATGGGACTCTGACATGGTTGCTGATTCTTGCGAGGATGACGCCATCAACCATGAGAAGGCCGGGCGTTCAAGCCGAGCAATCGCAAATGGCTTCGAGGTGAAAACGAAATCGTCGCTTAGAGAGCGTTTCCCTGAAGGGAAATGGTGCGGTCGAGAAGACTCGAACTTCCACGGGTTGCCCCACAGCGACCTCAACGCTGCGCGTCTACCAATTCCGCCACGACCGCATCGTGGTAGGTGCCGATTTGCGTCGGCGGGGCAGCATGTAGCAAAAGCATCTGGGGTGCACAAGGGCGATATGACAGTTTTTTTGAAAACCGCTCACAGCATTTGAATTGGCCCCGAAACGGGTCCATATAACTGTCCTGCCGCCCCTATTTCACAGGCATTTCGGGGAGAGCGGCAAGGAATGGCCATGCTTCGCACCGATCTCGAATTTTCCATGCTTCCCCAACTCGGCACCCGACCGGTCCGCTGGCGCTTTGCGGACGGCCTCGTTCCCTATGAGGAGGCGGTGGAGACGATGGAGCGCGAGGTGGCGGTAATCGCCGATGGCGGTGATGAGCTCGTCTGGCTCGTCGAACATCCGCCGCT
This sequence comes from Rhizobium sp. 25PS6, assembly GCF_032464655.1. NCBI lineage: Bacteria > Pseudomonadati > Pseudomonadota > Alphaproteobacteria > Hyphomicrobiales > Rhizobiaceae > Rhizobium > Rhizobium sp. 25PS6. The sequence continues at coordinate 90,872 of NZ_JAWDIV010000018.1, read as the reverse complement.
CTATACCGCCGGCACCAGCGCCAATGCGAGGGACCTCGTCCAGCCGAACCGGTTTCCGGTCTTCGCGACCGGACGTGGCGGTGAATACACCTATCATGGACCCGGCCAGCGCGTCGCTTATGTCATGCTCGATCTGAAGAGGCGGCGCCAGGACGTGCGCGCCTTCGTCGCTGCCCTCGAAGATGTTGTTATCCGCACGCTCGACATGATGAATGTGCGCGGCGAGCGACGTGAAGATCGCGTCGGCGTCTGGGTGCGCCGGCCGGAAAAGCCATTGCTGGCCGATGGGACGATGGCCGAGGACAAGATCGCCGCCCTCGGCATAAGGCTGCGGAAATGGGTGACCTTTCACGGACTGTCGCTCAACGTCGACCCCGATCTCGATCATTTCGGCGGCATCGTGCCCTGCGGGATTTCGGCCTACGGCGTGACCAGCCTCGTCGATCTTGGCTTGCCCCTGATGATGGCTGATGTCGATATGCGGCTGCGCACCGCCTTCGAAGCGGTTTTCGGCGAAACGACGGGCGAAATCTGACGCTTTAGGGAACAATCGCCGGCGTAGAGATGGATTGAAAAAGAGAGGGCCGATTTCCGGCCCTTTCTTTTATCGGATCCCAGCCTTTATCGGATCAATGCGTCGCGCGGCATGCTTCCGTACGGGAGGCGCCGCTGTCTGCACCCTTGGTGTGGGATCCCTTCGGGCCAATCATGCTGTGGCATGGGGGCAGGGGGTTGATACCGGCCGTTGCGGTCTTGTCGACGACAGGAGTCGCCATGGCGCTTGGGGCAAAGCCGTCGCTGTCGTTGGTATAGTCGCTGGAATAGGCCGGGGCCTTGTGGCTGCTGTAGTGGACCGGGGCCGGCTTTGACATCGGGCTCGGCGCGAAACCATCGCTGTCATTGGTGTAATCGCTCGAATAGGTCGGCTGGGCGAAGGCAGCGCCTGCAAGGCTGACGGCGAACAGGGACGCGGCAAGGGCAAATTTGATGCGCATGGGTCTATCTCCTCAATCTGCTGTTGAATTCCACAACACAAACTAACCCTCGGCACACAGGAGATCGCGCGCCAATTCAGGCAATTTCGTGATAATATGACGGCGCAGGCCGCGACCTTTTGTCCGAATGAAATCACAGTGTTGTCAACGGGATTGACGTTCTCGTGACAGAAGCCGCCTAACAGAAATTGGCAAGTGGTCACGTCAATAAGACAGTTGTCGTTACAATCGTAAATAATTTTTGGTAATGTTGGGAACGATCATCAACGGAGGCGGCAGCCCTGCCGTTGATGATCTGCGCTGTGCGTAATGCGTTAGTCCTCGTTGGGGATATGCGCGTCGACACCGGTCAGCTGCAACTTGTTGCGGACATGATGGACGCCGTCGACCGAAAGCGCGCCGAGTTCGACCTTGCGGGCGATGCCGATCGTCTCCACCGATCCTTCCAGGGTAACGACATGACCGTCTGCATGAACCTCGACGCTGTCGATATCGACCTCGGGAATGTTTTCGAGATTGTCGTTCACCCGCGCTTCGAGATCGTCGCTTTCATCGCGGTCGATCGTATCGGCGCGCAGCGAATCTTTCAGGCGGTTCTCGTTGCCGTCTTCATCCGTGCCATCGATCCGGAAGCCCTTGTTGGGATCGCTGTCGAAATTGGCCGCGGTCTCGCCGTAATGACGATTATCCGGGCCGCCGGTGCCGGCGCCGCTGCCATCGGCATAGGGCCAGCCTTCGTCGAGATTGCGCTCTTCGAGGTCGCGATAATCTTCCTCCCGGGAAAGCTCAGGCTTCTCCCGGGAAAACTGGGTCTTGTCACCGATCCTTGCCATTGCACTCGCTCCTTGTTTCTTTGCTGGAAACGCCGGCAACGGCGAATGGTTCGGCATGGACGGCGATTTGTCAGCCGTGATTGTCAGCCCTGCATCTTCTCCCATTTCTTCACGAGACGGTCGCGCTTCAGCCGTGAGAGGCGCTGCAGCCAGAAAATGCCGTCGAGCTGGTCGACTTCGTGCTGGATGCAGATGGCGAGGAAATCTTCGGCACCGTCCTCGTGCACGGCGCCCTCGGCGTCCTGATAGCGGAATCGGATCGCCCGCGGGCGCGTCACCTCGTCGGTCGCGCCGGGCATCGAGACGCTGCCTTCGGTATGGTTCATCGTCTCCTTCGAAAACCAGGTGATATGAGGATTGACGTAAAGGCGCACGCCGTCGGCCTTGTCGAGTTCCAGCACAGTGACCCGGCTGAAGACGCCGATATGGGCGGCGGTGATGCCGACGCCGGGGGCTGCGCGCATCGTCGCCAGCAGGTCATCGGCAAGTGCTGTGAGCGAGGAATCGAAGACCGTCACCGGCGCGCAGACAGTCTTCAGGCCCGGATGCGGATAACGCAGAATCGGACGGATGGGCATGGGGCAGGCTTCCTCTGCTTGGACGGGTGAGGAAACTATCGCCGGCCGCGTGCATTGTCATCACGAAGCACGGTTTGCCGCTTTACGACACGGATGCTTTGGGCTAGCAGGGGCCAAGAATTCCGGCTGCGGGAGCCTCGCGCGGGATTCGCTTATCCGCTTGTTGACAATGTGTTTTCGGCCGACATTTGCGAATGCGGCGCGGCAGTCGTTGAAATTCGAACCAGATGCGAGGGCGGCATATGACGACGACCGATGGGGAAGACCGCATTCGCCGGCGTCCCGATGACGAGGAAGCCGATATCTACGACGAGGACGGCAATGTCCGCGGCGATTTCCTGGCGCTTGTCGGTGCTGCGATCGCCGACCGTGACACGCTGTTCCTGCGCCAGAACGTTGCCCGCCTGCATGAATCCGAAATAGGCGACCTGCTGGAATCGATCCAGCCGGATCAGCGCCTGGCGCTGGTGCGGCTGCTCGGCGACGATTTCGACATGACGGCGCTGACCGAGGTCGACGAGGCGATCCGCCGCGAAATCGTCGACCAGATGCCGAACGCGCAGATCGCTGCTGCGATCGGCGAGCTCGATTCGGACGATGCCGTCTACATTCTCGAGGACCTCGACAAGGAGGACCGGGAGGAGATCCTCGCGCAGCTGCCGTTCACCGAGCGGGTGCGGCTGCGTCGGGCGCTCGACTATCCCGAAAGCTCGGCCGGGCGCCGCATGCAGACGGAATTCGTCGCCGTGCCGCCATTCTGGACGGTCGGCCAGACGATCGACTACATGCGCGACGAAGAGGATCTGCCCTATTCCTTCTCGCAGATCTTCGTCATCGATCCGACCTTCAAGCTGCTCGGCGCCGTCGATCTGGACCAGATCCTGCGCACCAAGCGACAGACGAAGATCGAGCAGATCATGCGTGAGACCAACCATCCGGTTCCGGCCGAGATGGACCAGGAGGAGGCTGCCCAGCTCTTCGAGCAATACGACCTTCTCTCGGCCGCCGTCGTCGACGAAAACGGCCGGTTGGTCGGCGTACTGACCATCGACGATGTCGTCGACGTCATCCACGAAGAGGCGGACGAGGACATCAAGCGCCTCGGCGGCGTCGGCGACGAAGAGCTGTCGGACAATGTGCTCTCGACGGTGCGTTCGCGCTTCCTGTGGCTTTTGATCAACCTCGGCACGGCGATGCTGTCGGCAAGCGTCATCGGGCTGTTCGACGGCTCGATCGAGAAGATGATCGCGCTTGCCGTGCTGATGCCGATCGTCGCCTCGATGGGCGGCAATGCCGGCACGCAGACGATGACGGTGACGGTGCGCGCGCTCGCGACCCGCGATCTCGACATCTACAATGCCGGCCGCATCATCCGCAGGGAGGCGGGCGTCGGCATCCTCAACGGCATCGTCTTCGCGACGATCATGGGCGCGATCGCCGGCACGTGGTTCCATGACTACCAGCTTGGCGGAGTGATTGCGGCGGCGATGGTCATCAATCTGATGGCAGCCGCTCTTGCCGGCATCCTGCTGCCGCTGCTGCTCGACAAGATGGGGGCCGATCCGGCGATCGCCTCTTCCGTCTTCGTCACGACGGTGACGGACTGTACCGGCTTCTTCGCCTTTCTTGGTATCGCCACATGGTGGTTCGGCATCTGAACCCCCAAAAATTGACTATTACGTAAAAGTCAATATTATCGTCTGTCCGACGATGGGGAACACATGCCGGTGAACAAATATTATAGCATAACGGAACTGACGCGCGAATTCGGGGTCTCGACGCGTACGCTCCGCTTCTACGAGGACGAGGGACTGATCCATCCGGAGCGGCGCGGGCGCACCCGTCTGTTCCGGCAAGCCGACCGGCGGCTGATCGGGGAAATCCTGCGCGGCCGGCGCATCGGCTTCACCATCGCGGAGATCCGCGAGATCATCCAGGTCTACAAGGAGCCGCCGGGCGAACTCGGCCAGTTGAAACTCCTGATGAAGCGCGTCGACGAGAAGCGCGACGACCTGCGCCAGAAGCGCAAGGATATCGACGACACGCTGGCGGAACTCGACTCTATCGAAGAGACTTGCCTCGGCCGCCTCGCCGAAATCGGCGTCAACACCTGAAAAGCGCCGCAGAGCGATTGCCGGCGTTTATTGCGCCTCGGCGCTGCATTCGGCAGCGATCATCTGAACCCGCTCGTCGTTCTGTATATCGATCGCGCCCGCCTGCAGCGGTGTGAACAGGGCTTGCGCCTGCAATTTCCCTAGCGTGCACTGACAGAAGCTGTGGCAGAGCGCTTCACCTTGTTGCATGACGCAAGAGGCGTTGCATTGCCTTAGGTAAGTTGCGACCGAATCCGGGGCTTGCGGCGGGAGGACGAGGGAAATCCCATAGGCGATGCCGATCAATACGGGCTGGTGGATGAGATAGAAGGCAAGGCTGTGGCGGCCGAGCCTTGCCGGCCACCAGGAGCCGGTGCCGACGGCGGCAAGCCGGTGCGGCAGCTTGGTTCTGATGGCGATCGAGGCGATACTCAATCCGGCGAAGAAGGGCGTTGCCCAGGGAAACAGCGGCACGTAGTCGTTGGACCGTTCCGGCGTCACCGCAAGGCCGATCCAGGCGAGATATCTGGGATCGAAGAAGGATGAGCGAAGCAGGCCGGGTGGCCCGAAATTATCGGTGATCCAGGCGGCAAAGAGCACGAGCGTAGCGATGAGCGTGACGGCGAGCGGCAGTCTCAAAAAAACGACGCCGACGAGCGTGAGCACCGCGATGCAGTGCAGGATGCCGAAGTAGATCCACTCGTTCGGCATCGCGATGCGTGTGGCAATCGAGATCACCGCGGCTGCCGCGGCAATCATGCCGAAACGCTTCCAAAAGGAGGGCCAGCGAATCTCAGGCATGCTTGAGAGCACCAGGCTGATGCCGACGATGAAGAGAAAGGTCGTGGCGATCGCCCGGGCATAGATCTTCAGCCAGCCGGTTTCGGCCGTGCCCGGCGCGAGATAGCCCATGAACTCCATGTCCCAGCTGAAATGGTAGCTCGCCATGGCGATCAGCGCGATGCCGCGCGCCGTATCCAATAGACCGATGCGCGGCGGTTTTGCCGTTGCATCGGTTTCGCTTGCCGGCAATGTCATCAAAGTCCCTCGGACAAATCATTTCCGTCGCTCGACGGCCTATCGCGGCGAATAGCAGAAAGGTGGAGATTTGATGGCGGGCCGGTATCCATGATCGCCAGTCGCGCCTGCGAGAAAAATTGCCGGCGTGTCAGCACGACGATGACGATTGCCGTCGTCAGCATGAAGACATAGGGGTTGATGAACCAGCCGAGATAGCCGATCGACAGGAAGATTGCCCTGAGGCCCTCGTTGAAATTGCTGCCGGCGATGACGTTCATGCGGATGACGCGTTCGGCGGCCCGCTCGGCGGCGATGACGTCGCGCTCGGTGTCGCGCATCATCGGGATCGAACCGAAGAGGATGGTGCAGTAGTTGAACAACCGGTAGGACCAGCCGAATTTGAAGAAGGCATAGCCGAAAAGTGCTGCGAGGCCGCCGACCTTCATCTCGAAGACGGCATGGCCGCCATGGAAGACGAAGGGCAGGTCGGCGAAGACGGCGTCGACCTTCTCCGTCGCGCCGAGCAAAGCAAAACAACTGCCGATCGCGAAGATCGACGTCGAAGCGAAGAAGGCGGTGCCGTTCTGTAGGCCGGCCATGATCTGCGTGTCGATCATCTTCAGGTCGCGGCGCAGCGAATTGTAAATCCACTCCCGGCGCCGTTCGGTCATCGCATGGGTCAGGCTGGTGCGCCCGAAGAAGGTGCGGCCATGCAGCAGCCAGGAATAGCCCATCCAGACAAAGGCAAAGAAAGCCAGAGCGATATAATCCGCCGTCGTCATCAGTGATTCGGTCTCCGCATCAACGCGGCCACTATGCCGCAAGTCGGATTATGCCGCATGGCCGAGTTCGGCGGCTTTACGCGTGCTTTCGGCCATGCGGCAGTTCGGCATAATCGAGCCGTCGGGAAACGACAAGGCTTGGTGGATCGCCGGCCGGCATCTTCTGGAACTAACGAAAGCAATGCGGTCATCCGTCAGCTTGGGGATTCGGGGCGGGCACTCGGAATTCTCACGCCCGAGCGAAAGCCGTATCATCAATCGGCTGCAACCGGCGGACGAGCGCGCCGCGTTAACCGCTTATAAAGTCGTCATGGCCAATTCTTGAGGACTGAACCTGAACTCCGAATTCAAAAGTGACCCATGAGTCGGCCGGATTACATCCCGAGTCTTGATGGCCTGCGCGGTGTCGCTGCGCTTCTGGTCGTCGGAGCCCATATTGGCCTTATCTTTCCGGTCACAGCTCCGCATCTCGTGACGATGGGCGACGAAGCTGTCGGTTTGTTTTTTGCTCTCAGCGGCTTCCTGATGGCTCATCTTTACGGCTTACGGCCGGTCACGAAAGAAAACGTGCTGGATTTTCTTGTGAGCCGTTTTGCCCGCATCTATCCGGTTTACCTGGTGGCCGTCGTTCTCGTAGCGATGCTGTCGAGCATGCAAAATCTGGATTTTGTTCAGCCGATCGCTGGCGGCACGGATTTTGTGCGCCATGTCTTTCTTCTCGGCTCGAGTGGTGTTTTCTGGTCGATACCGCCCGAGATTCAGTTCTATCTGCTCTTTCCCGTCCTGTGGCTTTGCTTGGCCCAGCCGCACCGCTATAGCGGCATGATCGTCGGCCTCACCGTGGCCGTCGTCGTGGATGGCCTGGTTGAATTGCCAGGCCCCGGAATAGTGCTCGTCTCCAAGCTTCCTTACTTTCTTTTCGGCGCACTTGCCGGGATCATGCATTCCTACTGGAACAGATGGATTCCATCTGCCTTCACCGGAATTTCAACGCTTTTCCTTCTGGCGGTGTTTTTCACTTACCGGCATATCTTGCCCGGTTTTTCCCCCGAATTTTGGAGCCTGCAAAGTGCGGTGGCCGCAGCCGTCATTGTCGGGCTCGTCGCTCGACAGCCGCCTATCGCAACCCGTGTCCTGGCAGCTGCACCAGTACGGTTTTTCGGAAAGATCAGCTTTTCACTTTACCTTTTCCATGTCCCCATCATGTTCCTGGCGCGTCTGACTTTTGATGCCTTGATGCCAGAACCGGCACTCATCCTGGCGACGCTTTGCATTGCGGTAGCCGGGGCATGGTTCATTCACGAGACGATAGAGGTTCCAGGCCGGCGGCTGCTGGTCCTGATATGGCGGTATAATCGCTGGCGTCTGGTTTCGCGCGAAACTCCGGCCGACCAAATGGACCGCGCAATTCTCGGCCTGCAGGAGATCGAAAAGCGCCTGGTGAACGGCGCAACGTCAACTATCACCGATCAACGACAAATCTCGACGACGGCCGAACCCTGGGACGGAGCCGACGGCACGGTCGTTCAAGATGATCGCAACGGGAAGTTTCGCGCATAGCTCAGCTAAGCTCTTGGGCGAGTCCGATGAGAAGCCCTCCAGGCCCGCGGATGTAGCAGAGCCGATAGGTGTCTTGATAGTCCACGACTTCGCCGACGAGCTGCGCGCCGCGCTTGCGGAGCCTCTCAAGCGTCTCGTCGATGTCATCAAGGGTGAACATGACGCGGAGGTAGCCTAGAGCGTTCACCGGGGCATTGCGGTGATCCGCGACGACAGGCGGCGTGAGGAAGCGGGAGAGCTCGAGCCGGCTATGGCCATCCGGTGTGCGCATCATGGCAATCTCGACATGCTGATTGCCCAGTCCAGTGACACGTCCAGCCCATTCTCCTTCGATCGCAGCCCGCCCTTCGAGCTCGAGGCCGAGTTCGCCAAAGAAATCAATTGCCTCTCCGAGGTCTTCAACGACGATTCCTATGTTGTCCATCCGTTTGAGCGCCATGTGTCCCATCTCCCAAGCTACAAAGGTGTCGGCTAGCATCGACGTCAGCAGGACATTGGGAGTCGGTGCAGACTGTCAAGATAGGGCTACCAGTTCTTCCTCCGCATAGGCTTCATTGGCGGACTACTTGGTTTAGCGCATGACCCCGAAAATCGGATTCGATTTTCGGGAAGGATTATGCGCACACTCAAAGTTGCCTGCGCGTCCTATTGGACACGCGGCGCTCCAGTGTGCAGCCGGAATGTCGCACCGGCTCCATGCGATGTCGGTGTGCTGCACGGATTCGAAACCGACCTCGCTTAAGCTTGCATCCTCGTATTCAGAAGGCGCACCCATGTTTCTCTCGGTATTCGATGTCTTCAAGATCGGTGTTGGGCCGTCGAGCTCACACACGATGGGTCCGATGTCGGCGGCCAACCGGTTTCTTGAGCTGATCCTCTCGAACGAATGGCCGCGCCCGTCGTCGGGCGCGCAGGTCACAGCCATCAAAGTCAGCCTGCACGGCTCGCTCGCCCATACCGGTATCGGCCATGGCACGGGCAGGGCTGTTATTCTCGGCCTGATGGGCGAGGCGCCCGACAGCGTCGATCCCGACCGGATGGACGGCATCGTCGATGCGGTGGAGCGCACCGGCCGCATCACGCCGGAGGGCCATCCCGCCTATCAGTTCCAGCCGAAGACCGACCTGATCTTCGACAAGAAGCAGCCGCTGCCCGGCCATGCCAACGGCATGGTGTTCTCCGCCTATGACAGGGACGGCCGGCTTCTCGTCAAGCGCATCTATTATTCGGTCGGCGGCGGCTTCGTCGTCACCGACACTGAGCTCGAGCAGATGCGGGCGAAGAAGAACGCGCCCGGCGGCACGCGTGTGCCCTATCCCTTCTCCACCGCCAAGCAGATGCTTGAGATGGCCGAACGCTCAGGGCTGTCGATCGCCCAGATGAAGCGGGCGAACGAGGAGAGTCAGCGCAGCCAAGAGGAACTCGACCAGGGGCTTGACCGTATCTGGGAGGCGATGCGCTCCTGCATCGAGCGCGGGCTCAAGGTCGAGGGCATCATGCCCGGCGGTCTCAACGTCAAACGTCGCGCCCGCAGGATTCACGACAAGCTGGAGGAGGAGTGGCGCAGCAACCGCATCAACCCGCTGCTCGCCAATGACTGGCTGAGCGTCTATGCGATGGCCGTCAACGAGGAGAATGCAGCAGGCGGGCGCGTCGTGACGGCGCCGACCAACGGGGCAGCCGGTGTCATTCCGGCGACGATCCGCTATTACGAGCATTTCCACGAGGATTGGGACCAGAACGGCATCCGCGATTACCTGCTGACGGCCGCCGCCATCGGCGGCATCATCAAGCACAATGCCTCGATCTCGGGCGCCGAGGTCGGCTGTCAGGGCGAAGTCGGCTCGGCGGCGGCGATGGCTGCCGCGGGGCTTGCGGCCGTCATGGGCGGCACGCCGGCGCAGATCGAAAACGCCGCCGAGATCGCGCTCGAACATCATCTCGGCATGACCTGCGATCCGATCGCCGGCCTCGTGCAGGTTCCCTGCATCGAGCGCAACGCGCTCGGCGCGGTCAAGGCCGTCACGGCGGCCTCGCTCGCCATCAAGGGCGACGGTCAGCATTTCGTGCCGCTCGATGCCTGTATCGAGACGATGCGCCAGACCGGCCACGACATGAGCGAGAAATACAAGGAAACCTCGACCGGCGGTCTTGCCGTCAACGTCGTCGAATGCTGAGTTTGTGGACATCAGGTGCTTGACGCTTGACGCTCGCTGCCAAAAGGATTTCAACGGCAGCATGGCATTGCATCTCATCAAACTCTGCGTCGGCGCCGACTCGATAGACGATCTGCGCGAATGGGTGGCGGAACGCTCGCTACGTGCCATCGCCGCCGGGCTCGATCCGCATTCGGTGCATACGACGCGCATGGCGCCGAAGCGTATGGAGGAGCTGCTTGACGGCGGCTCGCTCTACTGGGTGATCAAGGGGCAGGTGCAGGCGAGGCAGAAGCTGCTCGACATCGAGACCTTCACCGACGGCGAGGGGATTTCACGCTGCCGTCTGATGCTCGGCCCTGAGGTCATCGAGACGGCCGTGCAGCCGAAGCGTCCCTTCCAGGGCTGGCGTTATTACACTGAGGACGACGTGCCGCGCGACCTGACAAGCCTCGGCGCCGGCATTGTCGAAATGCCCGCGGATCTTCGCCGCGAGCTTACGGACCTTGGTCTGCTCTAGCCCTTAGGGTTCAGCGCAGGCGCAACTGCACCGGCGCTCTGCCATCCGGCGAGGTCACATGGAGATGGATACGGGCTTCGGGCTGAGAATAGCGCCAGGCGCGTGCACCGTGGCACAGCAGCAGATTGATGAGATCCCGGGTCTTCGGAGACTTCGCCTTCGGACGCTGCAGGCCGATCTCGGCGAGGCGCAAAGCCGCCTCGTGCAGCGGATGCAGAGATGAGCGCCCCTTGGCCGCCATGCGGCGGTCTGAAGACATTCCCGGAACATTCTCGTTGATCGCCATTGTTTTCCTCGTACGCAATACTGATCGAGTTCAAGAACGGTGGCCGGAAACGCTAACACCGATTCCGGCCGTCACCGATGCCGCCGGCCATCTTGCAGGCAGCATCGAATAGCTCATTGGGCAGCCGCCCAGCACTTGATGCCGGCCTTCTTCAAGGCCTTGCAGGCGTTGACGGCATCGCGCTGATCGTCGAAGCCGCCGAAGCGGGCGCGGTAAAGCTGGTCACCACCAGCGGCATAGGCGACCGCGAAGGGCTTTGCCGAGGCCAGCGCCTTGCCGGCCTTGCTCCTGGCGCTTTCCAGAAGGTCCATGGCCATCTGCCGGCTCGGCGAGACGCCGACCTGCACCACCCAGCCGGTCGGACCGCTGCTGGTTGAAGCAGCACGAGTCGGGGAGGGAGTGGTCGACGCAGTGGTGACGTTATCGACCGACGTATCGCCCTGTTCCGACGGCATAGACGCGGGCGTCGGCTTTGGTGCGGCGACCGCTGCCTGTTGCTTGAAGGTCATGGTCTTGACCTTGGTCGGCGCCGGCATCGGCTGTGCTACCAGTGGATTGTCGGATTTCGGCGCAGCGGTCTCGGCATAGGCGACCTCGGCCTCGGCGACCTGATAGCGCGCATCCGGCAGCGGGCCTTTGTGCGGCAGGCTGAGATCGGCAGCGGCTGCCGAAACCGGCGGCTGCGCTGCGGTGATGGTCTTCGCCATTAGCTGAGCCTTCTTGGGCTGGACCGGAGCGGGTGTCTCGATCATCTTCGGGGCAGGGGCCGCCTGGGCGATCAGCGCCGACGATCCGCCACGGTTCGATGCCTTCGGCAGATAGGTGGCGATCAGATTGCGCATCTGGGCATCGCGGGCGGGCGTCGAGGCGCCACCCATCACGACGCCGACAATCGATTTGCCATCGACCTGCACCGAGCTTACCAGGTTGAAACCGGCAGCGCGGGTGTAACCGGTCTTGATGCCGTCGACGCCGCGCACTGAACCGACGAGGCGGTTGTGGCTGCGGATCGTGCGGCTGCCGAACTTGAAGGCGCGCGTGGAGAAATAGCCGTAATATTGCGGGAAATGCTGGCGAAGGGCGATACCGAGGCGGGCCTGGTCGCGCGCCGTCGTCATCTGCGCCGTATTCGGCAGGCCGTTGGCGTTGCGATAGGTGGTGCGCGTCATGCCGAGCGCATGCGCCTTGGCGGTCATCAACTGGGCGAAGCGATCCTCGCTGCCGCCGCCCAGCATTTCGCCGAGCGCGGTTGCGGCATCATTGGCCGACAGGGTAACGAGACCGAGAATGCCCTGCTCGACGGTGATCGTGCCGCCGGCGCGCACGCCGAGCTTGGTCGGCGCCTGGGCTGACGCATAGGCGGAGAAGGGAACCGGCGTATCGAGGCGGATGCGACCCTGCTCCAATGCCTCGAAGGTCATGTAGAGGGTCATCATCTTGGTCAGGGAGGCGGGGTATTGCAGCCGGTCGGCGTTCTCACTGTAGAGAACGTTGCCGGTCTTGGCGTCGACGACGATGCCTGCATATTTCGGATTTGCCGCTTCCGCTTCGGCATTCACCGAATCGACCATGACGATCGTGACGGCCACCGAAAGGATCGCCAGCAGCCTTGCGAAAAAACTGCCGAATCGGGACGATGATACGGAGGAGACTGACCTTGACACTATTCCACTCTTCGCTTGCATTTCAGATATTTGGCACTTCAGATTTCGGCAGGAACCGCACACCTCCCGCCGCACAGCTCGTCTTCTAAAATTACCGGTTGGGCGTTACCAATCCGTTTATGATGAATCGTTTATTTCGCTGTCCGGAGAGCATTTTAGGGACTTGTCGCAGAACGGTTCACAAGACGCGCGTCTACAAAGGTGCGGATAGCGGCATCAATATGTTCCCAGTCGTCGAGATGGCTGCTTGAGAAGCGGTAGAGAACGCTGAGATCCCGACCGACTTTGATATCGCGCTGACAATCTCCGCCCGCTGCCTTATCCGGGGCTGACGGCAAGATGCAGCGCACGACGTAATCCGGCCCGCCCTTGACGGGCGCCGTCAGCAGCACCTCGTCGCCGTAACCCGCATCGGCGCGAAGACGGTGCAGCGTCAGCCCGTCGCGGAAGGGCTCGGCCGGTCCTTCGAGCAGATGCGAATAGATCGGCTCCAGCCGCCCGGACATGTCGCGCGACATGGTGCTCTGGGTGATCTGCAGAAAGATCAACCCGGAGAATTGGGCGATATCGTCGAATCGAAGGTGGTTTTCCTTGCCGTAACCCTGCATTTCCGGCCAGGCGAGGTAAAGATCGATGCGCTCGGCGGCGCCTTCATGCCTTTGACTCGGGAAACGGATGGTATTCTCGGGGAATTTTACGGTGTCGCGGCCGATGGCCAACTGGATTTCAACCGTGCTGTCGGTGTTGCCGGCAAGCGAGATATGCCGGCCGAACCAGCGGCCGCCGATGCTGATGGCTATGGTCAGGACCGCCAGGACAGCAATCACCGCCATCGTGCGGAGGAGAAACCCCATGGAAAGAAGCGGCTGCTCGTCGGGTGCGCTGTGCGCGGCGTGGCTCATGGCGGTTCTTCGCGTTTCGGTCCGCCGCAGGAAGAACATGAGCCGCCGGTGCCGATGATGATTCTCACCGTCATGATCGGACCGGCTAGGTTAACAATTCACTAACGCACTGGTGGGGAATCTTCAAAGGGGCGAGCCGTTCCCGGGACAGCGGGAACGGCTCTTGGGCACCGGTCGGGGGACGGGATGCGGGGACTGACCGGGCCGCAGGCAGCAACCGGCAATGACCGGCAGGCTGTTTACTTGACGCTACCGACCGCGACGGCGCGGCCATCCTGAAGCTTGGACCAGCGAGCCGGATCGTCGGCGGACTGGCGCTTCAGATAGGTGTATTCGGTGTCCGACCACAGCAGCACCTTGTTGCGCATGTTGTCGAGGATGAAGTCGCCATGATCGGTACGAACAGTCAGCACGGCATGGCCTTCGCCATTCGGCTGCAGCACGACGGTGATCAGCGTGTCGGAGGGCGAGAAGCCGTCATCGATCAGCATCTTGCGCTTCAGCAGGGCGTAATCCTCGCAGTCGCCGACGGTGCGCGGATAGGCCCAGCGCTCCTCGACACCGTAGATCTGCTCATCCGTCATCGGCTGGATCGACGAATTGACGGCGTAATTGACCTTGAGAATTTCCTTCCAGCGATCCTCGGTGAGGATGGTCGGTCCGGCATCGCCGCCGACCTCGACACATTCGGTCGGGTTGGCCTTGCAGAATTCGTAGTGTCCGATAGGCGGGCTGGCATTGCCTGCCAGGGCCATGCTGGCGGGCATCGCCTGTCCCGAACCCGCCATTGCCATCATGATCGCACCGGCCAGAAGGCCGCCTTTCAGGATATTCGCAGTTGTCATTGCCGTCTCCCCGTAAGTTGAGGTGACAATGGCACAGACGTTTTTATCCCACGCAAAATTACGTAATAGAATTAAAGGCTTAGTTGATTCAAATGCCGATAAAAGTTGACTAAAAACAGATTCGAATGCGCATAAAATTCGATGCGGATTTGTCGCGAATTCGTTTAAAATTTTAATGCATGCGACAAGGCTTTCGCCCGAGAAAACGCTGCGTTGCCGTCCTGATGTTAAGGATTTTCGTTGAGCCGGGTAAATTCCGCCGGCCGATAAGCGGTCTGCGGTGGCGCGCCGCCGGCCGACGATGCCGCCGGAAACGACCGATTCGGCCGACCCAAAAGCAGAATATCGTTCAAATCGCCGGTGTGGGCAGGAAAATTATTTTTGAGGAAAATCGCGAAATCGATCCGTGGCAGTCACAATCGCCGCGCTCATATCCGGATTTGCGGTGGAATGGGCAGCATGCGGAAGGATGCTGAGTTCGCTTTGCGGCCAGGCGCGGGCGAGTTCCCAGGCCGTGACAAGCGGCGCCTCGATGTCGAACCTTCCCTGCAGCAGGATACCGGGAATGCCGCTGAGCCGCGCGGTGTTCTTCAGAAGCTGGCCGTCCTCCAGCCAGGCACTGTGGGTGAAGTAGTGGGTGATGATGCGGGCGCGCGTCAGCAAATAGGCCGGATCGGCCCAACGGCGCGGCCGGCCTTGAGGATCGGCGAGCAGGATCGAGGCCGCCTCCCAATCATGCCAGTCGCGCGCCGCCTTGAGGCGCGTTTCCGGGTCCGGATCGTTGAGGAGACGATGATAGGCGGCGACCATGTCCTCGTCTCGTCCCTGGCTGCCTGGAGGAATCGCCTGGCGGAATCGATGCCACTCTTCCGGAAAGAGCGGTGCCATGCCGCGATAGAGCCAGTCGATTTCGGAACGCCGGGTGGTGGTCACGCCTGACAGGACGATCGCCGCGACGCGCTCCGGATGGGTTTCGGCATAGGCGAGCGCCAGTGTCGAACCCCAGGAATTGCCGAAAAGCAGCCAGGTATCGATGCCGAGACAGGCCCGCAGCCGCTCGATATCGGCAACGAGATGCCAAGTGGTGTTGAGGGAGAGATCGGTTTCGGGATCGGCAGCGCTCGGCAGGCTGCGGCCGCAATTGCGCTGATCGAACAGAATGATTCGGTAGGCGTCGGGATCGAAATAGCGCCGCGCCGCGGTCGAACAGCCGGAGCCAGGCCCGCCATGCAGCACCAGTGCCGGCCGGCCTGCGGGATTGCCGCAGGCCTCCCAATAGATAAGATTGCCGTCGCCCGTATCGAGCAGGCCGTGATCATAAGGTTCGATTTCGGGATAAAGAGCTGACATCGGCGCACCTGCGGACGAAGCGGACCTTATCCATCATATCGCTGACGAAGGGAAGACGGGTGCCGATCAGTGTCGCAGCTTGTTCCACTCATAATATATCTGCCGACTGGGTGGAACGACTTGCGACAGGATTTCGCGCTGGCTTTCCAAAGCCAGATTCGTTGCCGCTTGCGAAGTTCGTGCCAAGACGTGCAGGCTTTTCAACACGACCTGACCGGGCGCGCGCCGGACCTGGCAATCGCGATCTATGGAAGTCGCTCGAGAATTGCACCCAGGGAACCCTGGAAAGCAGTACAATTTTCAGCAGCTGTTAAAGGAATTCCCGCAGCGTTTCGCGGGACTGGATCGACAGGAATTCGATTGCCACACCCTCGACGAAGTGGCGCACGACGCGGCCGCGCATGTTGCCGAGGCGCACGGCCGTTCCAATCGAAGGGCGCATCTCGACGTCGACGGCAGCGCCCGACAGCGAAAGGTCCATGATGCGGCAGAAATAACGCGTGCCGTCCTCGAGCGTCAGCTCGGTCTTCGTGTCACGTGGTGTCAAACGGTCATGGCGGCGATCCTCGGGCAGGCCGAGTTCGTGCTTGTTGGCAAGCCAGGTGAGCTGGGCCGCGAGCTTCTCGCGCTTCCGGTCGGTGGCGTTGATCGACATTGTGAAGCCGCGGCCATCGATCGTCTGGACATAACCTTCGACGCGGCCGAGATGGTCGATATAGGCGACGACGCGTTCGTTGGCGCGCGGCCGGCCGAGGCAGGTCACGTACATATCGCCAGGCGACATGTCGATCACCATGCATTCGAATTCCTCGTAGTTCGCAAGCATCAGCCGGCCCTGCATATTGATGGGCACGCGCTGAAAAACGCCCTGTTCAGGGCGCGGCGCAGTTCGTTGCGTCTGAGCTGGCTGGAACGAGTGCATCAAAGGGCTTCTTCATGAAAATCGCAGAGACCGATCTTTACCCACAATCCATTAACAGAAGGTTGTTTTGCCGTGTCCCCATGTAGCGGAAAACGAGTATGCCGGATGTGCCGAAATGGGATCGTCAGCGCGCCTCCGCACTCAGCAGCTGCGACACCATGCGGCGCATGACCTGCCCGAAATGGATGCTTTTGCCAGCGACGATCCTGTTGATCGGGCGCGGTTCGGCCGGTGCTGCCTTGTCGAATTTTCCGGGCAGCAGGCGGCTGCGGTCGAGCGCCAGGAATTCGAGCGGTACGATCTCCAGCCAGCTCGCGGCCGCTGCCGGCGCGATCGCGCCAAGCAGCCGGTCGCAGGCGCCGTCCGGCGAACGCAGCGGCATCATGATAATCTCGAAGGAGGCCTGATGACCGACGGTGCTGTAGCCGGTGGCGTTGAACAGGGCCGGCATGGCATGGTCCATGACGCCCATCGCCGTGCGTTCGATGTCCGCGACCTGACCATTTGCCCAGAGAGAGGAAAAACGTTCGCCGCGCAGGTCACGCCCAAAGAGATCACAGATGCGGGTGCCGGCGAGCCGGAAACCGATTTCTCCGCCCTCGCGCCTCTCCAGAATGAACAGACTCTGGAGAAGATGGGGGACGGCGGAGGGTTCGACCTGTGATTTCAGCGGCGCATCGGCAGCGCCGCGGATACGGTTCCAGTAGTCAAAAATCTCGATGGTCGTTTGCACACGCATTTCACACCAACCTGTCCCATTCCGGAGCATTTTCGGGCAGTCATTGCCCTTACAGGCTCTACCTTGCGGATTTCATGCCAGATCGCGGCCGTTAAGGTTAAGAGATGGTTTCGGTTGAGATGCGGTGCCCGTCGTGACACTGTCCTGCCATCGCTTCGACTTTCGAAGTTCAGCACAACCTGCCCGGGCCGAGGTCTTTTCCTGGAGCTCCCGGTACGCCGTCCGGCACTTCGGACGGCTTTTTTTTTGACAGTCGCTCCTGTATGGCTGTGGCCTCAACGAGGCAAAACACAGATGAATGAGCAGACGGCCGAGCCGCACAAGGCGCCCGAACCTCCCGAGGTCCAGCCGCCGGCACGACCGCGTGAACCGGTCTTCAACCTTCCGCCAGCGTTGTTCTTCAGCCTTTGCCTGATTGGTGTCATCTATGCGGTGCAGGAGCTCCTGCTGTCCGACGATGCGCTGAACTGGCTGTTCTTCACCTTCGGCTTCGTTCCCGCCCGCTACGTGATTCCGCTGTCGCAGCAGGGGCTGGAGCTGTTCTGGACGCCCGTTACCTATTCGCTGCTGCACGGCAGCTTCCAGCATATCGTCTTCAACGCGTTCTGGCTGATGGCCTTCGGCGCGCCGGTCGTGCGCCGCATCGGGACGCTGCGTTTCGTGCTCTTCTGGTTTTTTTCCGCTGTCGCGTCCGCCATACTGCACGCGGTCCTGAACTGGGGAGACGTGTCGCTGCTGATCGGCGCATCGGGTGTCATCTCCGGGCTGATGGGCGCCGCCTGCCGATTCGCCTTTCCAGCCGAACGGCGGCCGATGCTGCCTGCACATCTCAATCCTCGGCTTTCCATCTTCGAGGCGCTGAAGAGCCGTACCGTCATCATCTTCATGCTGCTCTGGCTGGTCGGCAATGCGTTGATCGCCGTGGGCATCCCGCTGGTCGGCGACAGCGACCAGGCGATTGCCTGGGACGCGCATATCGGCGGCTTCGTCTTCGGCTTCCTGTTGTTTTCGCTGTTCGACCAGGCGCCACGCCCGCCGGTGATCGAGCCTGACGGAACCGAGAAGGATGTGTTGCAATCCTGAGCCGGGCAGTGCACGATCGACCCATATCCGTGCCGGGGGGAGAAACCGCCGCGGATGCCTGTGACAAGTGTTTCACGGACATAGGAGGTTCGAATGACCAGTTCAGTCAAAGCAATCCTCGACCTGAAGGGCAGGGACGTCGTCACCGCCAGGCCGAACGCCACCGTCGCCGAGGCGGCCGCCATCCTCAGCAAGAAGAAGATCGGCGCCATCGTCGTCGTCGGCATGGAGAACCGGATTTCGGGCATGTTCACCGAGCGCGATCTCGTGCATGCGATCGCCAAGCACGGCAAGGAAGGCCTCGACCAACCGCTGTCCCAGGTCATGACCGCGAAGGTCTATCGCTGCCATGAGGAGACGACCGTCAACGAGTTGATGGAGCTGATGACCAGCCGACGTTTCCGTCACGTGCCGGTGGAAAGCAACGGCAAGCTTGCCGGCATCATCTCGATCGGCGATGTGGTGAAATCGCGCATCGCCGAAGTCGAGCGTGAGGCCGAGGAAATCAAGGCCTATATCGCCGGCTGAGGTTTTCGCGTACCTCTCTTGACTAATATCGTCGTCCCAAACCGTCACGCGTTTTTGGACGAAGTGCATCAGGGGTTGCTTGCGTAGACTTCCTGCATGCGCTGGATCTCGGGGAGCCGGGCTCTGGCTTCCTCGTAGCCGCGTTCGATCGCCTCGCCGGCCCGGTGGAATTCGGAAAGGCCGATATAGCTGAGGCGCGGCTGCAGCGAAATATCCGGCGGATCGCCGGCAAGGCGGGCGCGGGCGATCCTGTCCTGGATGATGTTGAAGGCCTGCACCATGACGCCGGTCATGCCGAGGCGCGCATAGGGCGCCTCTTCCTGTTTCTGCACTTCCTGGGCCGACAGGCTGGCATTGTGCCGAACGACGGCCGAGCGGCCGTAGAGATCGTAATTGAGATTGACGGCGACGACGAGCGGCTGCTCGTAGGCTCGGCAAACGGAGACGGGGACGGGATTGACCAACGCCCCATCGACCAGCGTGCGGTGATTGCTGCGCACCGGCTCGAAAATGCCGGGCAGGGCATAGGAGGCGCGCAGCGCCGTAATCAGCGAACCATTGGCAATCCAGACCTCATGGCCGGTATTGACCTCGGCCGCGACCGCGACGAACGGCCGGTCGAGATCCTCGACGTTCAGGCCTTCGAGATGTTCCTGCATGCGCTTGGTCAGCCGCATGCCGCCGAACAGGCCGCTGCCGCCGATGGTGAGATCGAGGAGACTTGCGATGCGGCGCATCGTCAGCGAGCGCGCGAAACTTTCGAGTTCATCGAGCTTGCCGGCGAGATAGCAGCCGCCGACCAGCGCGCCGATCGAGGTGCCGGCAATCATGCCGATCTCGACCTTTGCTTCGTCGAGTGCGCGCAGCACGCCGATATGGGCCCAGCCGCGGGCAGCGCCGCCGCCGAGTGCGAGCGCAATCTTGATTTTCTTTTGAGGCGCAGGAGGCGGGAGCATCTCGAGCGTGGTCGATATGCCGGAACCGGAACCCTCGCCTTCAGAGCTTTGACGATGCAGACTCCAGCTCAGCATGGCGCTCCCCCCTCCCAGCAGAACACTTGATTTTCGATAGTGTGCCCGATCAGTTTCCAAATGGTATATAGATGCGGTTTCTGGCGCAATAAGGAGCAAATGCCGGGGAATTTCAGGCTATTTTCCGTAGACATCCTGCGGATCGAAATGAAGCTCGTCGTCAACGATATCAAGCATCGGCTTTCCGTCTCGAAGCGTGATCGTCCGGTAGAAGCAGGAGCGGCGGCCGGTGTGACAGGTGGCGTCGTGGCCGGCGACCTCGACCTTCAGCCAGATGGCGTCCTGATCGCAATCGGTGCGGATTTCCTTCACCGTCTGGAGATTACCCGAGGTCTCGCCCTTCTTCCAGAGCTTGCCGCGCGAACGGCTGAAATAGTGCGCGGTGCCGGTCTGGATGGTCAGCGCCAATGCCTGGGCATTCATGTGCGCCACCATCAGCAACTCGCCGTCGCCGGCGTCGGTGACGATCGCGGTGATCAGGCCGCGGTCGTCGAAACGCGGCGTGAAATCGCCGGCGTCTTCCAACGCCGACTTGTCCTCGGATGGTTGATTGAAGATCAGTTGACTCATCGCGGCCCTCCTGAGGGAGCCGGTATCAGCGGCTCCGCACCATGGTCATGAAGCGGGCCTGATCGGCCGGCTCAGTCTTGAACGTTCCCGTAAATGTCGTCGTCAACGTGGTCGAGCCCTGCTTCTGAACGCCGCGCATCGCCATGCACATATGTTCGGCCTCGATCAACACGGCGACGCCGCGCGGATTCAGCGTATCGTCGATGGCCCGGGCGATCTGCGCAGTCATCGTTTCCTGCGTCTGCAGGCGGCGGCCATAGATCTCGACGACACGGGCAATCTTCGACAGGCCGAGCACACGCCCGTCCGGCATGTAGGCAACGTGGGCCTTGCCGATGATCGGCACCATGTGGTGTTCGCAATGCGAGTAGAACGGAATATCCTTGACGAGGACCATGTCGTCGTAACCGGCGACCTCCTCGAAGGTGCGGCCGAGCACGTCTTCCGCCGCCATGTCGTAACCGGAAAAAAGCTCGCGGTACGATTTGACGACGCGGGCCGGCGTTTCGAGCAGGCCTTCACGTGTCGGGTCGTCACCGGCCCAGCGCAGCAGAACGCGAACGGCTTCCTCCGCCTCCTGTTGGGAGGGGCGATCCGAATCTCGGTTCGTCTGCGGAAAATTCTTTACGATGGCGTCCATGAACAATGGTCTCCTGGTCCGCACCGCGGACCCATCTGTCGGAATCGCCACTGGTCAATCCCATGCGGGAATTCATGCACCTTTGGCAGGCTCCGGGGCTTTCAGGGCAATTTCAACGCCCGTCCGGCACGGTTTCCCAATCAAACTTACACCAGGCCATTGCATTTTCATGGCCTTCGAACGACATACATATAGGAAGACGGTCATCGTATGTAAGTATCCTCACACGACACGGTGTGTTTTTTGTTTTGACGACAATAACGCCCTCAGAGAGGCCGATCCGCAGCGATTTTGGAGCGGAAATCCAGCATGGACGATATCTACAACAGCAAAATCCTCGAATTCGCCGGTAATATTCCGCTGACCGGCACGCTTGATGATGCCGATGCGAGCGCCCAGGCCCATTCCAAGCTCTGCGGCTCGAAGGTGCGGATCTGGCTGAAGATGGATGGCGACACCGTGACCGGTTTTGCTCATGACGTGAAGGCCTGCGCGCTCGGACAGGCCTCGTCCTCGATTATGGCCCGCCATGTCGTCGGCGCCACATCGGACGAATTGCGGCAGGCCCGCCAGGACATGCTCGCCATGTTGAAGGCGGACGGGGCGGGGCCTCATGGACGATTCGAAGACATGCGCTATCTGTTGCCGGTGCGGGACTACAAGGCCCGCCATGCTTCGACGATGCTGATCTTCGATGCCGTCGTCGATGCGATCGGGCAGATCGAGGCGAAACGGGCGGAAGTTGTCGAGGCGTAACTGACATGTGCGAGTTCTGCGTTCGGCAGGCCGATGATGAGGACGACGGCGGTGCCGCCGGATCAGCAAAGCCGCGCGAAAAGGCCGCACGCACCTCCCGCAACTATGCCGGTCCGTTCCGCAAGACTCCCGACCGCCTGCTCGGCATGGGGCTGATCCGCCTCTACCAGCTGACGCTTTCCGGCTTTGTCGGCAATTCCTGCCGCCATATCCCGACCTGCTCCGAATATGGCTACGAGTCGATCGCCCGCCACGGCCTTTGGGCCGGCGGCTGGATGACATTGTTTCGCGTCGGCCGCTGCGGCCCGGGCGGCACAAGCGGCCTCGACCAGGTGCCGGAGATGCTGGGCGACGGCTTTCCCTGGTGGACCCCTTGGCGTTATCTCGCCCTCGGGCGGAAGAAAGGGTGAGCGCCATGAGCACCTTCATCGCCCTGCTGCACAGCATTGTCCTGACGCCCGACCGCCGTGTCATCATGCAGGATTTGCGCGCACTTGCCGAAGAACTCGGTTATCGCGAGCCGCGCACGCTGGTTTCCACAGGCAATCTTGTCTTCGAGGCCGACGAGATGCGGCCGCACGAAGTCGAGACCGATCTGGAAGAGGGTTTTGAAGAAAAGTTCGGCAAACATGTCGATATCATCGTGCGCAGCGACTGCACCTGGATGGCGCTTTGCAGCACCAATCCCTTCAAGGACGGCAATGGCGACCAAGTCATCGTCCGGGTAATGCGTCTGCCGGTCGATCCCAAGAAGGTGGAGGCACTGAAACCACTGATGACGGAGGGACAGCGCATCGCCGTCGTCGGCGGCGATCTCTGGATCGATTTCGCCGGCAAGCCGAGCCAATCCAAGCTGCTTTCGGCGCTGACGACCAAGCGGCTCGGCGTCGGTACGATGCGCAACTGGAACACCGTGCGCGGGCTGACTGAAATGATTATATAACCCCCGCTTTTTCTTTACTCAGACAGGAAATCTGGCTATCAGGCGGCTGCGCATTCAGCTCCGCGGAGGCGCTTTTGTGTCAACCACCCGCATTCGTTGGCGGGACTGGACAAGGAGAATTTCGATGTCCCAAGCTATTTCCCTGACATTTCCCGATGGTTCCGTGCGCGGCTACGATGCCGGCGCAACCGGCCGGGATGTCGCCGAATCCATTTCCAAATCGCTCGCCAAGAAGGCAGTGGCCGTTGCTATCGACGGCACCGTGCGCGACCTTTCCGATCCTGTGACGACGGGCAGAATCGAGATCATCACCCGCAACGACGACCGCGCGCTGGAACTCATCCGCCACGACGCGGCGCATGTCATGGCCGAAGCGGTGCAGGAGATCTGGCCCGGCACCCAGGTGACGATCGGCCCGGTCATCGAAAACGGTTTTTATTACGACTTCGCCAAGAACGAGCCCTTCACACTCGACGATCTGCCGAAGATCGAAAAGAAGATGAAGGAGATCATCGCCCGCAACGCCGCCTTCACCAAGCAGGTCTGGTCGCGCGAGAAGGCGAAACAGGTCTTCGCCGACAAGGGCGAGCAGTACAAGGTTGAACTCGTCGATGCGATCCCGGAAGGGCAGGATCTCAAGATCTATTACCAGGGCGACTGGTTCGACCTCTGCCGCGGCCCGCACATGGCCTCGACCGGCCAGATCGGTTCCGCCTTCAAGCTCTTGAAGGTGGCCGGCGCCTATTGGCGCGGCGACAGCAACAATCCGATGCTGAGCCGCATCTACGGCACGGCCTTCGCCGAGCAGTCGGAACTCGACAACTACCTGCATATGCTTGCCGAAGCCGAAAAGCGCGATCATCGCCGCCTCGGCCGCGAAATGGATCTCTTCCATTTCCAGGAAGAGGGCCCGGGCGTCGTCTTCTGGCACGGCAAGGGCTGGCGCGTATTCCAGACGTTGGTCGCCTACATGCGCCGCCGGCTTGCCGGCGATTATCAGGAGGTCAACGCGCCGCAGGTGCTCGACAAGTCGCTGTGGGAAACCTCCGGTCACTGGGGCTGGTACCGCGACAACATGTTCAAGGTGACGGTTGCCGGCGACGACACCGATGACGACCGCGTCTTCGCACTGAAGCCGATGAACTGCCCCGGCCATATCCAGATCTTCAAGCACGGGCTGAAATCGTACCGCGAGCTGCCGATCCGGCTCGCCGAATTCGGCAATGTCCACCGCTACGAGCCGTCGGGCGCGCTGCATGGGCTGATGCGCGTGCGCGGCTTCACGCAGGACGATGCGCATATCTTCTGCACCGACGAGCAGATGGCCGCCGAATGCCTGAAGATCAACGATCTCATCCTTTCGGTCTATAAGGATTTCGGCTTCGACGAAGTGACGATCAAGCTCTCCACCCGTCCGGACAAGCGCGTCGGTTCGGACGAGCTCTGGGACCGCGCCGAAAGCGTGATGATGGGCGTGCTGGAGACGATCCAGCAGCAGTCCAACAATATCAAGACCGGCATCCTGCCGGGCGAGGGCGCCTTCTACGGTCCGAAATTCGAATATACGCTGAAGGATGCGATCGGCCGCGAATGGCAGTGCGGCACGACGCAGGTCGACTTCAACCTGCCGGAACGGTTCGGCGCCTTCTACATCGACAGCAATTCGGAAAAGACGCAGCCGGTGATGATCCATCGCGCCATCTGCGGCTCGATGGAGCGTTTCCTCGGCATCCTGATCGAGAACTTCGCCGGCCACATGCCGCTCTGGGTATCGCCGCTGCAGGTGGTGGTCGCAACGATCACCTCGGAAGCCGACGCTTACGGGCTTGAGGTGGCCGAGGCGCTGCGCGAGGCTGGCCTCAACGTCGAGACCGACTTCCGCAACGAGAAGATCAACTACAAGATCCGCGAGCATTCGGTCACCAAGGTTCCCGTCATCATCGTCTGCGGCAGGAAGGAGGCCGAGGAGCGCACGGTCAATATCCGCCGCCTCGGCAGCCAGGACCAGGTTTCGATGGGGCTCGACGCCGCCGTCGAGAGCCTTGCTCTCGAAGCGACGCCGCCCGACATCCGCCGCAAGGCCGAAGCAAAAAAAGCCAAGGCGGCCTGAAAGCGGCCGGGAACCGACAGCGCCAGGCTTCGGCGCTGTCGGAAGCTGATCTATCACCATGATCGGAACGTGTCGTCCCGGGTGAGTTTCAGAAAATATTCTGTGCCAATGATGGAATCTGCGCCTGAGCACTGCTGAGCTGCACGGTCGGAGGCTTCAGGCCGTGACCGTCTTCTCAGTGGCGCCGCCGTCGTCTCGAGCCGAAACCGCTCCCGGAAAAATCAATCGAGGCTGGTGTCGTCGTCGCCCTGCGGCACGAGCTGTTCGTAGGAGGGCAGCGGCTCCACCGGAGCCGGCTGGACGCCTGGCGGCGGTGGTGTGCCCACAGGCACCTGCTGCACCGTGCGGGCCGCGCTGACCGGCGGCTGCGGCTGCTGGTCCTTCATCAGAACCTCGACATCGGTGTTCCTGCCGGCGACGACGGTGAAATCGCGCTGGTAGATCTTGTCCTTGTTGCGGGCGACGGCGGAATATCCGCCTTCGGCGAGAACCATGGTCGGGAAGGCGCTGACGCTTTCGCCGACACTGTCGCCGGCCGCCGTCAGGATCGACCATGCCGTATCGGCGATCGCCTCGCCGCCGGCGTCGGAGACCAGCTTGAAGGTGATCTGCGCGGCGCGATGCTGGATCGTCGCCTCGGTCAGCTTGCCGGCCTCGACCTGGATGTCGGCGCGGATCACGGCGTTGACGCTGCCATATTCGGAAACGATGTGATAGGTGCCGGCATTGAGACGGACAACGGTATTCGGCGAAACATCGGCCACGACGAGGCCGCGCTCGCCATCGTCGCGCACTTCCGAGGAATAGATCGAGAAGCTCAACTGGTCGGGGCGGATGCGGGCATCGGCACCGGAGACGGCATTGAGCAGCAGGCCGCCGGCATCGAGCACCATCACCTGTTTGTCGACCTCGCCTTCGGCAGGCACGGTCAGTTTCTTGGTGACCCCGGCGCGGCCGAAGGAGACGTTGACGAAATAATCGCCGGGGGCGAGCTGGAAGGCGGCGGGGCCGCCCTTGGCGCTGGCGATCAGCGGCAGCTTGCCGTCGGATCCGGCGATCGGGCTGAAGACATACCAGGAGAGGCCTTCCTCGATCGGCGTGCCGTCCGCCGTCAACTTGGCTTCCATCGGGACGTCGCGCAGCTTGACCCCTTTGGGCACCGTGCCGGGCGCGATGAAGGCATCGAGCTTCGGCATCTTCGGCGTCGATTCAAGCTGTTTGAATTCCTTGAAAGCATCCTGAGCGCCGGCGCCGAGTGGCATCAATACCATCAGGGCAATGGCAAGGCCGATGCGTGCAAAAGGCAAAATGCCAAACATCTGTTTCGTGAACCGATTGACTTCTGAAATAGCAAAGGTCACTTCAAGACCAACGCGATGGCAAATTCAAGACCCACCCTTTGCAGCAGCATAAAAATGAGAGCTTCTCCCGTATGAAATCCGATATCAAGCTGATCGACTACCTCGCCGTGCGCCGCTCCATCCCCGCTTTCCAGATGTGTGAACCAGGCCCCGAGAAGGCCGAGATCGAGGAGATCCTGCGTCTTGCCTCGCGTGTTCCCGATCACGGCAAGATTGCGCCCTGGCGCTTCATCGTCTATCGCGGAGAGCAGCGCGTGCGTCTCGGCGAGGAGCTTCTGGCGCTGGCGCTTCAGACAAAGCCCGATCTCTCCGAAGAGATGATCCAGGTCGAGCGCAGCCGTTTCACCCGTGCGCCCGTGGTCGTCGCCGTCGTCAGCAAGGCGGGGCCGCATATCAAGATCCCGGAATGGGAGCAGATGATGTCGGCAGGCGCACTTTGCTTCAACGTCATCCTCGCCGCCAACGCCAACGGTTATGTCGCCAACTGGCTGACGGAGTGGTTCGCCTATGATGAGCGCGCCTATCCGCTGCTCGGCGTTGGGCCAGATGAAAAGGTGGCGGGCTTCATCCATATCGGCTCGACGACATTTCCGGCGATCGAGCGGCCGCGGCCGGAGCTTGCCGATACCGTGACCTGGGTCGGCGGAGAAGACTGATGTTCTACACCACCGACAGCAATCGGCACGGGCTCGCGCATGATCCGTTCAAGGCGATCGTATCGCCGCGTCCGATCGGCTGGATCGGCAGCAAGGGCAGGGATGGTTCGATCAATCTGGCGCCCTATTCCTTCTTCAATGCCGTTGCCGACCGGCCGAAGCTGGTGATGTTTTCTTCGGCCGGGCGCAAGCACAGCCAGCGCAACGCGGCCGAGACCGGCGCCTTCACCTGCAATTTCGTCAGCCGCGATCTCGCCGAGAAGATGAACCTCTCCTCGGCGGCGCTGCCCTACGGCGACAGCGAATTCGACTTCGCCGGTCTGACGGCGAAGCCGGCCGAACTGATCGACGCGCCCTATGTCGGCGAGGCTTTCGCGGTGCTCGAATGCAGGGTGACCGAGATCATCGAGCCGAAGACGCTGTCGGGCGAACCGTCCGAAAACGTCCTCGTCTTCGGCGAAGTGGTCGGCATCCATATCGATGAAGCGATCGTCAGGGACGGCCGCCTCGACATGTCGATCGCCCGACCTCTGGCCCGCATGGGCTACATGGATTACAGCGAAGGCAGCGATGTTTTCGAGATGATCCGGCCGAAGACGCAGCAAGGCTGAGCCGAACGGCAAGGCGTCCAAAGGCTTAAGAAACATGGTGAACCAATCTTAAACCTTTTGCCACTACGGTCGCAGCATTGAATGGAGCGCGAGGGAATCGCGTTCAAATGCTGGGGCGTCGCGTGATCGTAGAAGCTTTCCTTCGTTGGATCGAAACGGCCAAGACCGGTGACCGGGCCCGGGCTGCAAACGCCCTCGGGCGCGCCTATCTGCAGTCCGAAATGTCCGCGGATGAGCGGGCGGCTGCCGAAATGGCGATGACTTTTCTTCTCGACGATCCGTCGCCGCGCGTGCGGCTTGCGCTTGCCGAGGCGATCGCCTGGTCGCCCGATGCGCCGCGCAACCTTATCCTTTCGCTTGCCGAAGACCAGCCCGAGGTCGCCTGCCACGCGGTGACCTGCTCGCCACTTTTGAGCGACGCCGATCTCGTCGACCTTGCCGCGCGCGGCAACGGCGCCACCCGCATGCTGATTGCGGCGAGAGCGTACGTGACGCGCCCGGTCTCCGCCGCTCTTGCGGAGGTCGGCGACGAGGAAGAACTGCTCTGCCTGCTGGAGAATGACGGCGCGGTGATCTCCAGCCTATCGTTGAAACGCATCGCCGAACGGCTCGGCGACTGCTGCGATATTCGCAACCTGCTTCTCGACCGCAGCGATCTTCCCGCCGATGCCCTCCAGTTGCTGGCCCAGCATGTCAGCAATGCGCTGGTCGGCCTGCCGCTGGCGCAGGCGGCGATCGGCCTGCAGCGGCTTCAGCGCATCAGCCGCGAGGCGACCGAGGCTGCCATCGTTTCGATCGCCGGCGACATCGCGCCGCGCGAAATACCCGATCTCGTCCAGCATCTGCGCGTCAACGGCCGGCTGACGCCGTCCTTCCTGATGCATGCGCTCTGTGCCGGTAAGGTGGATTTCTTCGCCGGTGCGATCGTCGATCTGACCGCGTGCAGCGAGCGCCGCGTGCGTTCGATCCTGGCAACCGGACGCATGCATGCCGTGCGCGCGCTCTATGAGTCCGCCGGCCTGCCGAGGGATATCAGCGTGATCTTCGTCGAGGCGACGATGCTGTGGCGCGACGCCGCCAGAAAAGCGCCGGCCAGCGTGCTCGGCAATGTCTGCGGCCGTCTTCTCGAAAAATTCCGCCATCACGACGCGCATGGCGCGATCGGCGAGTTGCTCGACATGGTGGAAAAGCTGCACGTCAACGAGCAGCGACAATCGGCCCGCGTCTACGCGGCACTTGCGGCTGCCTAGCGCATCGGCCCGAAAATCGGAATCGATTTTCGGAAAGCACGATGCGAGGATTGAAAGTGTTAGAGCGTCCTTTGTGCGTCCGAAAGCACGCACGGCGCCCTAATCGGCCAGCCGAGTCACCACCCATGAATAGCTGGCGGAGACGAAGTGCACGGGCTTGGTCAGTGTGTCCTTGACGCTTCTGCCCGAGGGCAGGTGGGCGCGGACCTGCCCGGCGATGCCTTCAGCAAAACCGGCGATCCTTCCTGTGGGTTCGTCGGGCGCGGCCACAACGACCTCGGGCGCAGCGGCAGGCACTGGCGCCGCTTTCGGTGGCTCGGCGGCTGCGATCGTTTTCGGCGCCTCGCACACCGCGATCACCGAGGGATAGTTGACGTTCACATAAGTCTTCAGCCTTCGTTCGGCTTCGGCATCGCAGGCGGCAACGGTTCCCCAGCGTTTATCGACGGTCGCGACATAATTGCACTGGCTGATGGAATCGTCGCAGCCGAGAATGGTCATCGCGATCAGCACCGCTTGCATATTCTGCTTCCTTGATTATTGAGCACTTCATCGTCTTAGAGGGCGCAATTCCAACCGAATGAAGGCAACGGCATTAAGTCTTCGTCATATCGGGGAAAATTGTGCCCCGCGCCAGCAGAGGGAGCAGCATGTCCATCACCATTGCCCTGGAGCCGCCGCGTCAGGAGGGCGTCATCCGGCTTCTCGATCTTTCCGATGCCTATGCGCAATCGCTCTATCCTGCGGAGAGCAACCATCTGGTCGACCTTTCCATGCTGGAGAAACCTTCGGTGAGCTTCCTGGTCGCGCGCAATGGCGATGCGATCGTGGGCTGCTGCGCGCTGGTAGAGGCCGGGGACGGCGCGGCGGAGATCAAGCGCATGTTCGTCGATCCCGAGGCGAGGGGCCTGAGGATCGCCAGCAGTCTGATGAATGCGCTCGAAGCGATCGCCGGAGAAAAGGGTCTGACGGCGATCCGGCTCGAAACCGGCATCTACCAGCCCGAGGCGATCGCTCTCTACCGCAAATATGGATATCGGGACATCGAGCCTTTCGGCAGCTATCTGGCGGACCCGCTCAGCCTGTTCATGGAAAAGCGGCTGGGGTAGCCGGTCTCTTCAGGGCATGTTCAGCCTTCGGCGACGCGCGGCATGGTTTTCGGCGAGCCAGGGACCGGCGGCGGGGCCTGTTCGTCGATGATGATCTGCGGTCCGGTTTCGCTCTTGTCGGCGTTGCGGGCCTCGTGGATCCATTCGCGCCAAATGGCAACGATCAGCGCCATCAGCACCGGGCCGATGAAGAGGCCGAGGAAACCCATCGTCTTGACGCCGCCGACGAGGCCGAAGAAGGTCGGCAGGAAGGGCAGCTTGATCGGACCGCCAACGAGTTTCGGCCGCAGCGTCTTGTCGACGATGAAGAGTTCGACAGTCCCCCAGACGAAGAGACTGATGCCGGCGACATGCGAGCCGCTCGCCAGCAGATAGACGGAGACCAGCGTGAAGGAGAGCGGCGCACCGCCAGGTATCAGCGCCATCACGCCCGTCAGCACGCCGAGCGTCACCGGCGACGGCACGCCGGCAATCCAGTAGGCAAGGCCGAGCACGATGCCTTCGCCGATCGCGATCAGCGTCATGCCCATGACGGTGGAGCTGATCGTCGCCGGCACGACGCGGGAAATGCGCTCCCAGCGGTTGGGCAGGATGCGCTCGCCCAGCATGTCGATCTGCTTGGAGAAGGAGAAACCGTCGCGATAGACGAAGAACAGCGCGATCAGCATGAAGAGCAGCGTCAGCAGCAGGTGGAAGGCGCCGCCGCCGGCCGCCAGCACGGCGCGGTATATGTTGCCGATATTGGCGCCGCTGACCGCCTGGATAACGTCGCCGAGTGCGCCGGGACTGCCGATATATTTTGTCCAGACTTCATCGAGATAGGCGCCGGCCCAAGGCAGCGCGACGATCCAGTCGGGTGTCAGGGCGCCGGCGCGGTTGGCGTGGATTGCCCAAGCGACCCAGGTGCGCACTTCGCCCGTCGTATAGGTGACCGCAAGCCCGATCGGGATGACCAGGAAGGTGATGATCAGGATGATGGCGATGGTCGCGGCGATCGTCGTGTTGCCGCCGACGCGGGCAAGAAGCTTGCGGTAGAGCGGCCAGCTGGCAAAGCCGATGACGAGGGCTGCGAGCACCGGCACGAGGAAGCCGTAGAAGAAATAGACGCCGGCAGCGACGACCAGGACCAGCAGCCAGCGCGCCGCCGAAATGGAGGGAATCAGCGGCGTACGCGTCTGTGCCGACGATCCGAGCCATCGCGGTTCATGATTGCTTTTCTGACGGTCGAACACACCCACGCGCGCCTCTTCTTTTTCTTGTACTCTGGTTATGGGCCATGATCCCGACGGTTTCAAGGTCGGCACCGTGAAAGCGTATACAAAGCGTGCCTATTCGACCCTCAGATCCGGACGTCTTACTGCTGCGGGCGGCTGAGGATCTTGAAGGCATAGAATTGTGTCTTCTGGCTGGTCGAGAAATTATTGTCGGAGCCGAGAATGAGGACCTCGGCGCCATCCTTGGCCCTGCCGAGCGACATCGCCTCTATATTGTCGGGAACGAGGCCGATCGCTCTCAAATCGAGGACCTGGCTTTTGCGGACGGGGACGACGCGCTGGTCGTTTTGGGCGAGGGACGCGATGGTGGATACATCGGTGGCGTCGGCGAGATCGATCATCATAATCTTGATGTTGTTGCCGAAGCCCTGGGCATAACTGCGTTCGACGGCGAGCAGGCGGTGATCGTCGAGGGCGAGAATCTCGGACATGCCGTTGTCATTGCCGCCGTCGGCCTTGGTGGCGGCCTGCGGGATCGGCGAGACGGGATAGACGTACTCAGCCTTCGGCTCGCCGGTGGCTCCGTCGTAGCGGACGATGCGCGACAGGCTGCCTGACATCAGCGAGGATTTCGGACCATCCTGGTAAAGGGCGGCTTCGACACCGACGAAAACATCGCCGAAGGGCGCGATGGCAATATCCTCGAAGGCGAGATTGTCACGGATGCCGGTCGACTTATCCGCGGTGGGCGCAAAGCCCTCCGGCAGCTTGAATTCCCGAACGAAGGAACCGTCCGGCGACGCGACGCGGACGAAGGGTGCCAGCAACGCCTTGCCGTCGCCTTCGCTGCCCCAATAGATACCGTCCTTTCCGAGGCGGATCGATTCCGGATCGACGGTCCGGGCAGCAAAGGGCTCGCCGTTCTTGTCCTTCAGGGTCACCTGCTTGACGATCGAAACGCCCTTGAAGCCCGACGCGTCGAGATCGACGTCGAGTTCATAGAAACGGGCAGGGCCTCTTTCCGAGCGGTCGTCGCTGATGGCGAGATAGTGGCCGGTGGCGGCATCGAAATCGAGGCCGGAAATACCGCCGAATTCGATGCCGTTTTCCATGTGGCCGGTGGGGATGACGAATTCACCGAGATAAGAGAGCGAGATGCCGGCGGCGCAATCGCCGAAGGGGCAGGCGGTCTCGAAGATGGCACCGATATCGGTGGCTCCAATATCTGTGGTGCTGGCGGTGACTGTGCTGGACAGGAGAACGAAAGCGGCAGCCGCGAGAAAACGCTTGGTCATGACAAATATCCGGCAAGGGTTGAAAACGGTTCGACCGGCGCAAATGCTGCTCCCTTGGGAGGCACGCCGACCGCTTCATGCGCCGGTTGTTTGACGGAGTTGTTACGGTTCTTCGTCAGTTCCGTGAAATCGATCGTGAATGCTAAAATGCGGCGCGCCGAACCCGTGTCTATCAGACCGATCGGCGCGCTCGATGGTATATTCTAGATATCGAGGTTTTCGGCGAAGGCTGCGCGATCCTGGATGAAGCGGAAGCGGGCTTCCGGTTTGGTGCCCATCAGGTCGTCGACGGCGGCGCGGGTGCCTTCGAAATCCACCTCGTCGATCAGCACCTTGAGTAGGGTGCGCTTGGACGGATCCATCGTGGTTTCCTTGAGCTGGGCGGGCATCATTTCGCCGAGACCTTTGAAGCGGCTGATCTCGACCTTGGCCGTACCCTTGAACTCCGTCTGCATCAGCTCGGCGCGATGATTGTCGTCGCGGGCATAGGCGGATTTCGAGCCTTGGGTGATTTTATAAAGCGGCGGCACGGCGAGGAAGAGATGGCCGCCGCGCACCAGTTCCGGCATCTCCTGATAGAAGAAGGTGATGAGCAGCGAGGCGATGTGGGCGCCGTCGACGTCGGCATCGGTCATGACGATGATGCGCTCGTAGCGCAGGTCTTCGTCGCGGTATTTCGAGCGCGTGCCGCAGCCGAGCGCCTGGACGAGATCGGCGAGCTGCTGGTTGGCGCCGAGTTTTTCGCGGCCGGCGCTGGCAACGTTGAGGATCTTGCCGCGCAGCGGCAGAATTGCCTGGTTGGCGCGGTTGCGCGCCTGCTTGGCCGAGCCGCCTGCCGAATCACCCTCGACGATGAAGAGTTCGGCACCCTCGGCAGTGTTCTGCGAGCAGTCGGCGAGCTTGCCGGGCAGGCGCAATTTGCGCACCGCGCTCTTGCGGTTGACTTCCTTTTCCTTGCGGCGGCGCAGGCGCTCCTCGGCGCGCTCGATCACCCAGTCGAGCAGCTTGGCCGACTCGTTCGGATTGTCGGCAAGGTAATGGTCGAAGGGGTCGCGCAGCGCGTTCTCGACGATGCGCTGGGCCTCGACGGTCGCAAGCTTGTCCTTTGTCTGGCCGACGAATTCCGGCTCGCGGATGAAGACCGACAGCATGCCGACGGCCGAAATCATCACGTCGTCGGTGGTGATCTGCGCGGCGCGCTTGTTCTGCGTCAGTTCGGCATAGGCCTTCAGGCCCTTGGTCAGCGCGATGCGCAGGCCGGCCTCATGCGTGCCGCCTTCGGGCGTCGGGATGGTATTGCAATAGGAATGCACCTGCGGATCGCCGCCATACCAGGTGATCGCCCATTCCATCGAGCCGTGGCCGCTGGTCTTCTCGGTCTTGCCGGCAAAGATCTCGCGGGTGACGGTGAACTCCTTGCCCATCGTCGCCTGGAGATAGTCCTTCAGGCCGCCGGGGAAGTGGAAGACGGCCTTGTCAGGGACCTCGGAACCTTCGGGCAGCACGCCCGCCTCGCAGCTCCAGCGGATCTCGACGCCGCCGAACAGATAGGCCTTGGAGCGCGCCATGCGGAAGACGCGGGCGGCATCGAACTTCATATGATCCCCAAATATCTGGGGGTCGGGATGGAAGCGCACGCGGGTGCCGCGGCGATTGTGGACGTCGCCCAACTCTTCGAGACCGCCCTGCGGCAGGCCGCGGGAGAAGCGCTGGCGGTAGAGCTTGCGGTTTCGCGCCACCTCGACCTCGAGGTCGTCGGAGAGCGCGTTGACGACCGAAACGCCGACGCCGTGCAGGCCGCCCGAGGTCTCATAGGCCTTGCCGTCGAATTTGCCGCCGGCATGCAGCTTGGTCATGATGACTTCGAGCGTCGACTTGCCCGGCACCTGCGGATGGTTCTCGACCGGGATGCCGCGGCCGTTGTCGGAGACGGTGAGATAACCCTCGAGGTCGAGATAGACCTCGATGAAATTGGCGTGCCCGGCGACCGCCTCGTCCATCGCATTGTCGATGACTTCGGCAAAGAGGTGGTGCAGCGCCTTTTCATCGGTGCCGCCGATATACATGCCCGGGCGCATGCGCACCGGCTCGAGGCCTTCGAGGACGCGGATCGACGAGGCGCCGTAATCATCGGAGTTCGATGCGGCGGGCGCCGGGCGCGCGGAGGCTCCGGCAGCAGGGGGTGCTGGCGCTGCGGCGGGCGCAGCCGTCACCGGCGGCCGTTCGGCGGGCGCAGCAGGCTTCTGCGCCTCCTCGCGTTTTTCAGAGAGGGGCATTCCGGAAAAGAGGTCGTTGCTATCGTCCATGGAGCCGTTCAGATCTTCATCCTGTCTTAGGTCGGGCTTGGGCGGGCATCCGCCGCCGACCCAAAATCACCGCATTTCATGCCACGTTTGCGAATCAGGCAGATTTTGCCAGAAAGCACCTCTATACGCGACACCGCCTGATTTGGCGGGCTTTTCCCAAATGATTTGCGTTGCCGGGCGCAGAATGGCAAGCGGCGGCAGGCTTCAGGAACCATCCGAATGCGAATGTCCACAAGTCATTGCACCATCATCACCGCAATTACGGCGTTTTTCTTGTCCGCGGCCATCCTGTCCGCTGTTGGCCCGGCAGAGGCGGCCGACGCTTTGCCGCCTTTCAAGGACGACCTGTTTTCCAAGCAGGCCGTGCTGCAGACAGGCGACGGCGGCGCCTTCGAGGTCATCGACTATGACGAGATGCGCGATATCAACGGCCGCGACCAGATCCCGCAAAAGCGGGTACAGCAGAAATATGTGTCGCTCGGCATCCGCAAGGCGCAAGCGGACGAGACGCTGTCTCTCGACGGCATCAAGCTCGATGTCACCAGGCTGGGACCGGCCGGGAATGCCGCCTTTACGGTGATTTTCATCCATGGCCGCGACGGTGACCGGCGGCTCGGAGCCAACGACTACAGCTTCGGCGGCAATTTCAACCGCCTCAAGAACCTCGTCGCCGGCAATGACGGCGTTTATTATTCGCCGACGGTCAAAAGCTTCGACAGCAGCGGCGTTGCGGCGATCGCCGGCCTGATCCGCTATGCCAGCGCGCAATCGCCCGGCCGGCCGATCATCCTTTCCTGCGCCTCGATGGGCAGCCAGGTCTGCTGGGGCGTTGCGCGCGACGGTGACAGCGTCAAGCGGCTGAAGGGCATGCTTGTTATGAGCGGGGTCACCGATCCCGATTTCATCAGAAGCGCCTTCTACAAGGCGAAGCTGCCGCTGTGGTTCGCCCATGGCAGCCGCGATCCGGTCTATGCCGCCGCTAACCAGCAGGCGCTGTTCGAAAGCCTGCACAATGCAAAGTATCCGGCGCGTTTCACGCTGTTTCAGACCGGCAATCACGGGACGCCGATCCGGATGATCGACTGGCGTAAGGTGTTGAACTGGATTCTGGCTGCTTAGCGGACGATTTTCGGCAGAAATATGCGCGAGATCGCAGAGATTCCCCTTACGTCAAGGGCATGATGCTTTTCTTTGCTGCAAGCTTTTGATATTGCCCAAGGCATAAGCAGATTGTGGAAGGCCGGCATGACACCTGATGTACGCCCGCTTGTGGCGGGAAACTGGAAAATGAATGGCATGCGTGCCTCCCTGGATCAGATCAAGACGATCGCCGAGGGTGTTCGCCCGCCGCTGGCCGACAAGGTCGAAGCGCTGATCTGCCCGCCAGCGACGCTGCTCTACGTGGCGACGGCGCTGTGCACCGACAGCCCGCTGGCGATCGGCGCTCAGGACTGCCATCAGAACCCATCAGGCGCGCATACCGGCGACCTCTCGGCCGAGATGATTGCCGATTGTTTCGGCACCTATGTCATCGTCGGCCATTCCGAGCGGCGCACCGACCATGCCGAAACGGATCATCTGGTGCGCGCCAAGGCGGAGGCTGCCTTCGCCGCAGGGCTGACGGCGATCATCTGCATCGGCGAGACCGCGGATGAACGCCGGACAGGCCAGGCGCTCGACGTCATCAAGCGCCAGCTTTCCGCCTCGGTTCCGGACGGCGCCACCGCTCAGAGCACAGTCATCGCCTACGAGCCGATCTGGGCGATCGGCACCGGCGTGACGCCGACATCAGGTGATGTCGAAAAGGCGCATGCCTTCATGCGGGCAGAGCTTGCGGCCCGCTTCGGCGACCAAGGCCGCAAGATGCGTCTTCTCTATGGCGGCTCGGTCAAGCCGGCCAATGCCCATGAGCTGATGGGCATTGCCAATGTCGACGGCGCGTTGATCGGCGGAGCGAGCTTGAAAGCGGCCGACTTCCTCGCCATCTACCGGGCCTATGAGGCGCTGCTCGCCTGAGGCATTTTTTATTCCTGGGTTTATTCCCGAGTTTATTCCTGGCTGAAGGGCTTGGAATAGATGAAAGCCTCATGTAAAGAGCCGCCAGAATTCTTAACTTTGTCCGTCTCCAGGCGGGCAGGACTGGACCCATGCAGACCGTATTGATTGTCATCCATCTCATGATCGTGCTCGCCCTTGTCGGCGTCGTGCTCATCCAGCGCTCGGAAGGCGGCGGCCTCGGCATCGGCGGCGGTTCCGGCTTCATGTCGGCCCGCGGCACGGCCAATGCGCTGACGCGCACGACCGCGATCCTTGCGACCCTGTTTTTCCTGACCTCGCTCGGCCTCGGCATCCTGACGCGTTACGAGGGCCGTCCGAGCGATATTCTTGATCGCATTCCGGCAACAGGCGGCCAGGGCAACGGCATTCTCGATTCGCTCGGCGGCGCACAGGCTCCGGCAACCCCGCCGGCCGGCAACGGCGTTCCGAGCAGCGGCGCGGCAGCACCCGCACCGCAGGCTCCCGCCGCTCAGGCGCCAGCAACTGGGGCGCCGGCAACTGGCACTCAGGCCCCGGCGGCCACCGCGCCTTCAACGACCGCTCCGGCAACGCCCGCAGCTCCGGCCGCGCCGGCACCGGCTCAGCCCTCCGGCGTCCCGACGGGACAGTAAACAGGTCTTCGACATAAACCGCCGGCAGGCCCTCGGGTCTGCCGGTTTTCTTTTGTTCAGATTCCTGCGCCACGCATCGAAAGTTCTGGAAAAGAATTTTTGGGCTGGTGGAATCGTTTTTGAAAAGGTATCCGGTGAATCCCATGGCGCGATACGTATTCATCACTGGCGGCGTGGTTTCCTCTCTCGGAAAAGGAATTGCGGCCGCGGCTCTCGGAGCGTTGCTGCAGGCCCGTGGATATCGGGTTCGGCTTCGCAAGCTCGACCCTTATCTGAACGTGGATCCGGGCACGATGAGCCCGACCCAGCATGGCGAGGTGTTCGTCACCGACGACGGCGCGGAAACCGATCTCGATCTCGGTCACTACGAACGCTTCACGGGGCGTTCGGCGACCAAGACCGACAACATCACCACCGGCCGCATCTACAAGAACATCATCGACAAAGAACGGCGCGGCGACTATCTCGGCGCGACGGTGCAGGTCATCCCGCACGTCACCAACGAGATCAAGGATTTCGTCATCGAGGGCAATGACGACTACGACTTCGTCATCTGCGAGATCGGCGGCACGGTCGGCGACATCGAAGCGATGCCGTTCATGGAGGCGATCCGCCAACTCGGCAACGACCTGCCGCGCGGCACCGCCGTCTACGTTCACCTGACGCTGATGCCCTATATCCCGGCGGCCGGCGAGCTCAAGACCAAGCCGACGCAGCATTCGGTGAAGGAACTGCAGGCGCTCGGCATTCATCCCGATATCCTGCTGGTGCGGGCTGACCGCGAAATTCCGGAAGCCGAACGCCGCAAGCTCTCGTTGTTCTGCAACGTTCGCCCGTCTGCCGTCATCCAGGCGCTCGACGTCGCCAACATCTACGATGTACCGATAGCCTACCACAAGGAAGGCCTCGACGACGAAGTGCTCGCGGCCTTCGGTATCGAGCCGGCGCCGAAGCCGCGGCTCGACCCGTGGGAAGAGGTCTGCAACCGCATCCGCACGCCGGAGGGCGAGGTGACGATCGCGATCGTCGGCAAATATACCGGCCTCAAGGATGCGTATAAGTCGCTGATCGAGGCGCTGCATCACGGCGGCATCGCCAATCGCGTCAAGGTCAACCTTGAATGGATCGAGTCCGAGGTCTTCGAAAAAGAAGATCCGGCGCCCTATCTCGAAAAGGTGCACGGTATCCTCGTGCCGGGCGGCTTCGGCGAGCGCGGTTCGGAAGGCAAGATCCACGCTGCCCGCTTTGCCCGCGAGCGCAAGGTGCCGTATTTCGGCATCTGCTTCGGCATGCAGATGGCGGTCATCGAGGCGGCGCGCAATCTCGCCGACGTGTCCGGTGCCTCCTCGACCGAATTCGGCCCGACGAAAGAGCCGGTGGTCGGCCTGATGACCGAATGGGTCAAGGGCAACGAGTTGCAGAAGCGCACGGCAGCCGGGGATCTCGGCGGCACGATGCGCCTCGGCGCCTACAAGGCGGCGCTGAAGAAGGGCACGAAGATCTCGGATATCTACGGTTCCACCGATATTTCCGAGCGTCACCGCCACCGCTACGAGGTCAATATCGACTACAAGGACCGGCTCGAAAACTGCGGCCTCGTCTTCTCCGGCATGTCGCCGGACGGCGTGCTGCCGGAGACGATCGAATATCCCGATCATCCCTGGTTCATCGGCGTACAGTACCACCCGGAACTGAAGAGCCGGCCGCTCGACCCGCATCCGCTGTTTGCCAGCTTCATAGAAGCGGCGACGGAACAGAGCCGCCTCGTCTGATGCATGCAAACCAGATCGCGTTGTTTGAGGCGCGATCTGGATAACATCCATGCCTGCGCTAACTTGCCGGCATGACCCCTTCACGCAGCACGACCGTCTCACGCTTCATCGCAGCGCCGCGCGAGCGCATCTACGGCGCCTTCCTCGATGCAGATGCGGTCGCCACCTGGCTTCCGCCCGATACGATGAAGGGCATCGTCCATGCCTTCGAGGGTAGGGAAGGCGGCGCCTTCAGCATGTCGCTCGTCTATCCCGACGACGAGACATCGCAGCCGGGCAAGACCTCCGACAAGACAGACAGGTTCGAAGGCCGCTTTGCCAAGCTCGTGCCGGATGAACGAATCGTCTGGGCAACGGTCTTCGATTCCGAGGACGAGGTTTTTTCCGGCGAGATGACCGTCAGCACGATGTTGTCGCCTGTGGATGGAGGCACCGATGTGACGATGGTCTGCGACAATATTCCGCCCGGGATCCGCCTCGAAGACAATGAGGAAGGGTGCCGCTCGACGCTCGGCAAGCTGGCCGCTTTCGTCGGCGGTTGAGAATCGGCGGCAGGACATGCTGCCGCCGAATTCAACCTTCACGCAGCGGCCGGCAGCGGCCCGATATAGACCGAGCGTGGCCGGATCAGCCGGCCGTCGAGCGCCTGTTCGCGCGCATGCGCCAGCCATCCGACGGTGCGGCCGACCGCGAACACGCCGGTGAAGGCCTCGCGGGGAAAGCCGAGGGTTTCGAGCAACAGCGCGGTATAAAATTCGACATTGACGTCGAGCGGCCGGTTCGGCTTGCGTGCCTTCAGGATTGCCAATGCAGCAGTCTCCACGGCTTCCGCCAGAGCGCCGCGGGCGCTGTTTACCTGTCCGGTTGATATCAGCGGCTTCAGCGCTCCCTTCAGCGCATCGGCGCGCGGATCGCGGACGCGATAGATACGGTGGCCGAAACCCATCAGCCTTTCGCGGCGGTCGAGTGCTTCCTCGAGCCACGGGTGAGCATTCTCCGCCGTTCCGATCGCATCCAGCATGTCGAGCACGGGACCGGGCGCGCCGCCATGCAGCGGCCCTTTCAGCGCGCTCAGTGCGGCAAGCACGGACGACGTGAGGCCGGCCTGCGTCGAGGCGATGACGCGCGATGCGAAGGTCGAGGCATTGAGGCCATGGTCCGATATCGTCACGAGATAGGTGTCGAGTGCTGACGTCTGCTCCCTGGTCGGCAATTTTCCGGTCAGCATGCGCAGGATATCGGCCGCCTGCGGCAGCGAGGCGTCCGGCGCGATCGGTCTTTTGCCGCGTTGCTTGCGAAGGATCGCCGGCAGGAAGACGGCGGGCGCCGCCAGAAGGTTGAGAGCGGTATCGAAATCCTCGCCGTCGGGCAGGCGGGCGATCAACGCCCGCATCGCATCAACAGGAGGCAAAGCGAGCAGGGCGGCATCGGCGGCCTTGATATGGCCGAAAATCCTTGTTCGCGCCTGCGCCAACCAGTCGCGCAATTCCGCTTCGTCGAAGCTTTTTTCCATCAGCCCATCGAGCAATAGGGCGGCGACGCCTTCATAGGTGCCGTTTGCAACCAGGTGATCCAGCGATACGCCGCGGATGATCAGTCGCCCCGCTTCGCCATCGACATCCGAAAGCTGTGTTTCGGCAGCAATGACATCTTCCAAGCCGTTTTTCATGTTGTTTCTCCTTTACGGCCCGGATGATCCGACCTAGTCTCATTGACGTCAATCTTGATGCAATTGATCAACATGAGGTTCCGATGTCGTGGCTGACTGCCGAGGAGGCGCTGCGGGCACTGAAGACCAAGCCGCAGACGCTTTACGCCAATGTCAGCCGCGGGCGCATCCGCGCCAAGGCGGATCCCGCCGACCCGCGCCGCAGCCTCTACCAGGCTGCCGACGTACAGCGGCTTGCCGAACGCCATGCCGGCCGCCGCAAGACCGAAACCGTCGCCGCCGAGGCGATCCGCTGGGGCGATCCAGTTCTGTCCTCGGCAATTTCCACCATCATCGGCGGACGGCTTTTCTATCGCGGAAAAGATACGGCCGGTTTCGCTGAAGTCGCGACGCTGGAGCAGACGGCGGCGCTGCTGTGGAACGGTGCGGAGCCACTCTCCCCCGGCAGCGAGACCAGACATGCCTCTCCGTCGCTTCAGGCGGCGTTCCTGGCGCTGGCAGGGCGAGTGACATCGGATCTGCCGTCGCTCGGCCGCTCGCAGGCAGCACTTCGGCGTGAAGCAAGCCGGGTTCTCTACACGGTCGCCGATGCGCTGGCGCCTGGGCCTTCCGACCGGCCGCTGCATCTCAGGCTTGCGGCAAGCTGGCAGCGGCCGGAGGCTGCCGATTGCCTGCGCCGCGCGCTGGTGCTGCTTGCCGATCACGAACTCAACGCATCCGCCTTCGCGGCGCGGGTCACGGCATCGGCGGGTGCAGCACTTTCAGCCACCGTGCTGTCTGGTCTGGCGACGCTGACAGGGCCGCTGCACGGCGGCGCCTGGCAGGGCGTCGACGCTTTGATCGAGAACGCCTCCACTCTTGGGGCGGCGCAGGCGATTCGCCGCACGCTTGCCCAGGGCAATCGCCTGTCAGCCTTCGGTCATCCGCTCTATCCCGATTGCGATATCAGGGCCTTAGCGCTGCTTTCGCACTTCCCCCTTCCGCCGCAGTTTGATGAGGTCCGGCGAGTGGGCGAGGAGATGGTCGGCGAGAAGGTCAACGTCGATTTCGTGCTTGCGGCGATGGCCGCCGCTTTCGACCTCCCGAGGGAGGCGCCGATCATCCTGTTCTCGCTTGCCCGTTCTGCCGGTTGGCTTGCGCATGCGATGGAACAGATCGACAGCGGCGAATTGATCCGGCCGCGGGCGCGTTATACCGGACCGACGCCTGAAACGGATAGTAGAGCGTAAGAATTCCTCCGGCGATTGCGCCGAACTGCTTTTTTTGCCTAGGGAAATATTTGAATTCGGCTATCATGCCTTAAATCGAAAAAGACAGTTGGGAAGAAGACGGTTGGCGGGCGCTTTCGAAAAGACCTGTTCGCACGGTCAAGGGGACTTTCCATGAATACGACGCTTCGCAATCTTTTTGCCGCCGCACTCGCTGCCGGCCTCATTCCGCATGGGGCGGCCTTTGCGCAGTCTGCCGGCTGCACGGTATCGCGTGATGCCGGCGCCCGCCAGGTGCTCAGTTGTCCCGGCGGCGTGACGGTGACAGCGGAGGCCGGCGCGGCCTACAGCCTCGTCGATCGCAACCGTGACGGCAGCCCCGATTCGGCATCGGTGCGCCGCAAGGCAATTCTTGTCGATGTCGATAACGCCCAGCACGCCGGTGGTTTCCAGGTCGTGACGCCGCAGGCGATCGCAGCCGTGCGCGGCACCCAATGGGCTGTCGATGTCGCAGGCGGCCAGACCTCGGTGCTGGTCGTCAGAGGCAGCGTCGCGGTTCGCCGGCCGGCCGGCGAGCCGGTGGTGTTGTCGCCGGGCGAGGGCGTCGACGTTACCGCCGGAACCGAACCCCTCGTCGTGCGTCGCTGGCCGGCGCCGCGCGCCGCTGCCCTTCTTGCCCGTCTCGGCCAATAAATCCCATGAACCATCGCCTGTTGACTGTGATCGCGCTGCTGCTCGCCGGTCTTTGGGGGGCTGCGCTCGGCTATGTCAATTTCAATGCCGGAAGCGGCCTTCTCGACCGGATGGAGGCCTCGCTTGCCGATATCCGCAGCGCCATCGTCGGGGCGAAGACGCCCCCTCCGGTCGTCTCGATCGTCGCGATCGACGACCGCACCGCTGGGGCGCACGGCTATCCGCTCGATCGGGCGACACTTGCGCGCCTCGCCAACGCGATCACCGCGTTGAAGCCGAAGGCCCTGGCGATCGACATTCTGCTGGTCGATCCGGGGCCGGAGGCAGGTGATGCGGCGCTGACATCAGCCCTTCGCCAGGGGCCAAGCGTGATTGCGGCCGCGGCCACCTTTGCGCAAAGCAGCCAACGGGTCACCGATGCGGCCGAGGATCCGCTTGCCGCCATCCCGGAGGCAAACCAGCTGCTGTTGCCGCTTCCCCGCTTTGCCGAGGCCGCCGCGGTCGGCATCGTCAACGTCGCAACCGACCAGACCGGCACGCCGCGCTTCATTCCGCTGATCTCGCGTGCCGCAGACCGGCTGGATCCGGCTTTTCCGCTGCGTGCCGCGTCGGTGGCGCT
Organism: Rhizobium sp. 25PS6; assembly: GCF_032464655.1. Taxonomy (NCBI): domain Bacteria; kingdom Pseudomonadati; phylum Pseudomonadota; class Alphaproteobacteria; order Hyphomicrobiales; family Rhizobiaceae; genus Rhizobium; species Rhizobium sp. 25PS6. Next base: position 47,534 of record NZ_JAWDIV010000018.1, on the reverse strand, counting down.
CGGCGTCGATCCCACCATCGAACGCGACGCCATCATGCTCGGAAAGCTGCGTATTCCCACTGATATCGGCCAGCGCCTGCCGGTGACATTCTATGGCGGCCACGGCAGCATCGCCACCTTCAGCGCCGCCGATGCGCTGGATGGCAAGCTTTCGGCGGATGCGGTGGCAGGCCGCATTGTCGTCATCGGTTCGACTGTCACCGGCGGCGGCGACGTCTTCCCGACGCCGTTCGATCCCGTCATGCCCGGCGTTGAGGTGATGTCGACGGCGATCACCCATCTTGTTACCGGTGACGGCATGGTGCGCGACCGCAGGATGCGGCTGATCGATGCCGCCACCGCCGTCGGACTGCCGATCGCGCTCGTGTCGCTGGTCGCCTGGCGCCGGAGCGCGGCAGGTTATGTCATCATCGTGCTGACGCTGATCGTCTGGGCGATGCTCAATCTGTCGGCCTATGCGCATGGCTACTGGCTGAGTGCGGCGCTGCCGATCGCCGCAGCGCTGCCGCCGGCGCTGGCGTTCGGCGCGGCCGAACTCTTGCTCGACCGTGGCCGCGCCCGTCATTTCGCCGAGCAGAGCGCGCTCCTGCAGCGCATCGAGGCGCCCGGCCTCGGCGAGTGGCTCGCGCGCGATCCGAATTTCCTCGCCGCGCCGGTGCGCCAGAACGCCGCCGTCATCTTCATCGATCTCTCGGGCTTCACGGGCCTCAGCGAAAATGTCGGGCCGGTGGCGGTGAGCGAGATGCTGAGCGGCTTCTTCGAACTGGTCGACGAGGAGGCGCGCGCCCATGGCGGCGCCATCACCAGCTTCATGGGCGACGGGGCGATGATCCTGTTTGGCCTGCCACAGCCTGCCGATGACGACGCCGCCCGCGCCGTTGCCTGCGCGGTCAGCCTCTGCGAGCGCACAAGGGCCTGGCTTCAAGCGCAAGCGGGCTTTGCCCAGAAGAAGATCGGCTTCAAGGTCGGCGCCCATTGCGGCCCGATCGTTGCCTCGCGACTAGGCACCGGCGACCGGCAGCAGATCACGGCTGCAGGCGATACCATCAATGTCGGCAGCCGGCTGATGGAGGTCGCCGCCCGCCATGGCGTCGAACTGGCGCTGAGCGCCGAAATCGTCCGCGCCGCCGGTCCCGATAGCGTGCTTACGCAGTCCGGCCGCATGGAGGGACCGTTGGAAACGGAGCTGCGCGGGCGGGCAAGCCGCATCGACGCCTGGCTGTGGCGGAACCGCACGCTTTGACAATCGCCGCGGGAGCGGCTAGGAACGGCGCAAATACCCCGCCGGCTGGCTCCGGCCATGGCGCATCAACGCGCCTGACAGCTCCGAAAGATCGAACTCATGACAGAATTTAACGGCGTCGTTCCGGCGATCGCCAAGGCGTTGCAGAAGCGCGGTTACGCCGAACTCACCCCGGTGCAGAAGGCGATGCTCGATCCGGCGCTCGCCGCTTCCGACGCGCTGGTTTCGGCCCAGACCGGTTCCGGCAAGACCGTCGCCTTCGGACTGGCGCTGGCGCCGACGCTGCTTGAAGGCAGGGAGCGCTTCGGCAATGCCGGCGCACCGCTCGCCCTCGTCATCGCCCCGACGCGCGAGCTTGCCCTGCAGGTCAAGCGCGAGCTCGACTGGCTCTTTGAGATGACCGGCGCGGTGATCGTCAGTTGCGTCGGCGGCATGGACATCCGCAGCGAACGCCGGTCGCTCGAGCGTGGCGCCCATATCGTCGTCGGTACGCCCGGCCGGCTTTGCGACCATATCCGCCGCAGGGCGCTCGACATGTCGGAACTGAAGGCCGCCGTGCTCGACGAGGCCGACGAGATGCTCGATCTCGGTTTCCGTGAGGATCTCGAATTCATCCTCGATGCGGCGCCGGACGAACGCCGGACCCTGATGTTTTCGGCAACGGTGCCGGCTGCGATCGCCAAGCTGGCCAAGAGCTACCAGCGCAATGCCGTGCGCATCAGCACCGCGGCCGAGGAAAAGCAGCATATCGACATTGAATATCGCGCACTGATGGTCGCCCCGAGCGACCGCGAGAACGCGATCATCAACGTACTGCGCTACTACGAGGCGACCAATGCCATCGTCTTCTGCTCGACGCGCGCGGCCGTCAATCATCTGACGGCGCGGTTCAACAACCGCAATTTCGCCGTGGTGGCGCTGTCTGGCGAACTGACGCAGAACGAGCGCACCCACGCGCTGCAGGCGATGCGCGACGGGCGCGCCCGGGTCTGCATCGCGACCGACGTTGCCGCCCGCGGCATCGACCTGCCGGGGCTCGATCTCGTCATCCATGCCGACCTGCCGACCAATCCGGACACGCTGCTCCACCGCAGCGGCCGCACCGGCCGAGCCGGACGCAAGGGCATCAGCGCCATGATCGTGCCGCTGAATGCACGGCGCAAGGCAGAGCGCCTGCTTGAGAATGCCGGTATTTCGGCTGCCTGGGCGCGCCCGCCTTCGGCCGAGGAGGTCAGTGAGCGCGACGACCAGCGTCTGCTCGCCGATCCGATCTTCCACGAAACGCCGCAGGAGGAAGAGCAGGGGCTGGTACAGCAGCTTCTCGCCAGCCATGGCGCCGAAAAGCTTGCCGCCGCTTTCTTACGTCTTTACCGCACCAATCACTCGGCGCCGGAGGATCTGCTCGAGGTCACCGTGCAGGACGATCGCAGCCGCAAGCGCCGCGACAATGCCGAGCCGTACGAGCCGGCGCAGAAGGGACCGCGCGAAGATTTCGGCGCCAGCGTCTGGTTCTCCGTCTCGGTCGGGCGCAAGCAGAATGCCGAGCCGCGCTGGCTGATCCCGATGCTCTGCCGCAACGGCAATGTGACGAAGCGCGAGATCGGCGCGATCAAGATGCAGCCCGAGGAAACTTTTGTGGAGATCGCCGCGGCGAGCGCCGAAAGCTTCCTGGCGGCGATCGGTCCGAACAAGGCGCTCGAACGCGGCATCCGCGTGACCAAGCTTTCCGGCACACCGGATTTCAGCCGGGCGCCTGCGCCGAAGCCTTATGCCGGCAAGCCATCCCGCGACGAGCGGCCCGACGACGCGTTCCGCGCCGAGCGGCCGAAGAACAAGTTCGGCAAGGGTCCGGGCGGCGGATATGCCGCGGCCGACAATAGCGGCGGGGACAAACGGGATAGCAAGCCCTGGAGCAAGAAGCCGGGCACCCCCCCTTTCGATGGCCCGAAGTCCGACAAGCCGAAATACGACAAGCCGAAATTCGAAGGCCCCAGATCCGACGCCCCCAAATATGAGGGTAAGGGCGGCGCCGGACCGAAAGCTAAGTTTTCAAAGAAGAAGCCCGGCTGATTTTGCCGGCAGCCCTTCGCCGGTCTGGCGGAGGGCTTTGGGCCGTATCCCTTAGGGAGGCAAGGATGGTGATGGAAACGGCGATCCTCAGCGTCCCGGTTTTCAGTACGCTCTGCAATGAGGCCTTCCGGCTGCGGCGCGCCGTTTTCGTGCATGAGCAGAAGGTTCCCGAAGCCGAGGAATTCGATGCCGACGATCTCAGCGCCCATCATCTCGTCGCCGTCACGGCAGGCGAGGTCTCCGGCACATTGCGGGTCATTTACGCCGAGGAACATGTGAAGATCGGCCGGGTTGCGGTTGCCGGCCAATGGCGCGGCCAAGGCATTGCGGCCGCAATGATCGGGCGTGCAATGGAACTGCACAGCGTTGCCCGCGACAACCGCTTCTATCTGACAGCGCAGGCCGATAAGCTGCCGCTCTACGAGCGTTTCGGCTTCGTCGCCTATGGCGCGGAATTTCTTGACGGTGGCATGCCGCATCTTGCCATGAAGAATTACTGAGCTTCGCCGGCAGGAGCAGACGACGATGAAACGCACGCGCACGCCACAACCCGATCTGGCCGCCTTCATCAAGGCCAACCTGCCGATATCACCCGTTCCATCCATCCCCGAGATCTGTCTCCATACGGCAGGACCTGCGAGCGGGCTCTGGCGGCTTGCCGGTCGCAGAGAGGCCGATCCGCCGCCTTACTGGGCCTATCCCTGGGCCGGCGGCGCGGTGCTTGCCCGCCATCTGCTCGACCGGCCGGAAATGGTGAGCGGCCGCCGGGTGCTCGATCTCGGCGCCGGCTCCGGGCTCGTGGCCATTGCCGCGGCGAAGGCCGGCGCAGCCACGGTGACCGCTATCGACATCGATGCCAATGCCATTGCCGCGATCGGCCTCAACGCAGCGATCAACGGTGTGAACATCGTGGCCTGGGCCGCCGATATCATCGCGGATCAGCCACCAGCGACTGACCTTCTGGTGGTCGGCGATCTGTTTTACGATCCCTCGCTTGCCTTGCGGGTGATGGCCTTCTTGCGGCGTTGCCAGGCGAGCGGCGTCGAGGTGCTGATCGGCGATCCCGAGCGCGCCTACCTGCCGCGGGGTGAACTCAGCCGGATCGCCACCCATGCGGTTGCGGATTTCGGCGGGGACACTGGCGGAGGTGCCGTGCCGGCGGGCGTCTTTGCCCTCTTCGGCAAAGCTGGAGGCGAGATTATGCCAGGAGGTCGGGCCGCAACAGCATGACCGGGCAGGGCGATCCGGCCGGCAATTCCGGCGCATGCGGTGGGCGGATGACGAGGCAGTCGGCTTCGGCGAAGACCTTCATCATCGAGGAATCCTGCTTGCCGAAAGGCTCGGCGAGCCAGTGGCCGGCGGCGGATTTCGAAAGTTTCGCCCTGATATAGTCCTGCCGGTGGTCGTTGGCGCGCAGTGTGACGGCCGTATCCACCGTTACCTCGCGCCGCACCGGCGGCAGGGAGGCGAGCTTGCGGATCAGCGGCTCCAGGAAGAGCAGAGAACAGACGAGGCTGGAGACCGGATTGCCGGGCAGGCCGAGCACATGGATCTCGCCGAAGCTGCCCACCATCAGCGGTTTACCGGGGCGCATGGCGATGCGCCAGAAATCGAGCTGCATGCCGGCCTCGATCAGCGTGGCCTGCACCAGATCATGGTCGCCGACCGAAGCGCCGCCAAGCGTGACGATCACATCGACCTTGGCGTCCCGCGCTGCGTCGATCGCCGCGCTGATCCTGGCCTTGTCGTCAGGCACGATGCCGAGATCGAGTACATCGGCGCCGGCTTTGCGGGCAAGGGCTGCAATACCAAACGTATTGGATGCGATGATCTGCGAAGGGCCGGGCGTGCTTCCGGGCGGCAGCAGTTCGTCGCCGGTTGCGAGGATGGCGATCAGCGGGCGCCGCAGCACTTCGACATCTGGCCGGTTCATGCAGGCAGCGACCGTCAGCCGCGAGAAATCGAGCACGGTGCCGGCCGACAGAACGGCTTCGCCTTCGGCGAAATCCTGACCGCGCGGACGCACATGCTGGCCCTGCCGCACAGGGAAATTGGTTCTGATTCCGCCCTCGATTTTCTCCGCATCCTCCTGCAGCAGGACGCTATCGGCGCCTGACGGAACAGGCGCGCCGGTGAAGATACGGACGGCTTCACCCTGGCCGACGCTTCCCTCGAAGCCGTGGCCGGCGGAAGACGTGCCGATGACCTTCAGCTCGGCGCCCGGCTCCGGCGCGTCTTCGCGGCGTAGCGCATAGCCATCCATGGCGGAGGCATTGAAGGGCGGCTGGGTCAGGCCGGCCGTCAGATCGACGGCCAGGACGCGGCCCTCAACCTCGGCAAGCGGCAGCGTCTCGGACGCAGCAATGGGCTTTGCGCTGGAGAGCAAGCGGTTCAGGGCCTCGGCGACCGGGAGTAGGTTCATCTCGCCTCCGGATGACGGAAATCGCCGGATTTTCCGCCGGACTTTTCAAGAAGTCTGATGCCGCCGATCTCCATTGCCTTGTCGGCCGCCTTGGCCATGTCGTAGATCGTCAGACAAGCGACCGAGACGGCTGTCAGCGCCTCCATCTCCACACCGGTCTTGCCGGTGAGCTTGGCGGTTGCCGTAACGCGCAGGCCAGGTAAGGCGGTATCGTCCTCGATCTCGACCGTGACCTTCGTCAGCATCAGCGGATGGCAGAGGGGGATGAGATCGGCGGTGCGTTTTGCCGCCATGATGCCGGCAAGGCGCGCGGTGCCGATGACATCGCCCTTCTTGGCATTGCCTTGGCGGATGAGAGCAAGCGTTTCCGGCGCCATCTTCACATGGCCCTCGGCAGTGGCGATGCGCACCGTCTCAGCCTTGTCGGAGACATCGACCATATGCGCCTCGCCCGAGGCGTCGATATGAGTCAGACCGGGCTCTGCGCCGCTCATATCATTCGGCCGCGATGGCGGCTTCGCCAAAGAGCAGCGCGCGGGTGGCTGCGGCGACGTCGTCCTTGCGCATCAGACTTTCGCCGACAAGGAAGGTATTAATGTCGACGGCCTGCAGGCGCTTGCAATCGGCATGGGTGAAGATGCCGCTCTCGCCGACCAGGAGCCGGTCATCAGGCACCATGGGGGCAAGCGCCTCGCTGACGGTGAGGCTGACCTCGAAGGTACGCAGATTGCGGTTGTTGATGCCGATGAGCGGCGAGGAGAGTTTTAGCGCCCGCTCCATCTCCTCGGCGTCGTGGACCTCGACCAGCACGTCCATGCCGAGGGCGAAGGCCTCGTCCTGCAGGCGTTCGGCTTCACCGTCCGATAGCGAGGCCATGATCAGCAGGATGCAATCGGCGCCCCAGGCGCGGGCCTCGTGCACCTGATAGGTCTCGAACATGAAATCCTTGCGCAGCGCCGGCAGCGCGCAGGCAGCACGGGCGGTGGTCAGAAATTCCGGCGCGCCCTGGAAGCTCGGCCTGTCGGTCAGCACCGAAAGGCAGGCGGCACCGCCGGCCTCATAGGCGCTCGCCAGCGACGGCGGATCGAAATCCGGGCGAATGAGACCCTTCGAGGGGCTCGCCTTCTTGATCTCGGCGATCAGGCCGAAGCGGCCGGCATCACGCTTGGCAATGAGCGCCTTGTGGAAGCCGCGCGGCGCGGACTGGCCGGCCTGCATTGCCTTCAGATCGGCAAGCGACACTGCCGCCTTGGCAGCGGCGATCTCCTCGCGCTTGTAGAGTTCGATCTTCTTCAGGATATCGGTCATCGGGCAATCCTAGTCGATATCGTTGGAAACGGCGATGAGTTTGTCGAGGGCGAGCGCGGTGGAGCCACTATCCAGCGACTGCGTGGCCAGCGTCATGCCGTCGCGGATCGTCTCGACCTTGCCGGCGATGACGAGCGAGGCGGCGGCATTGGCGAGCGAGACATCGCGATAGGCATTCCTGGCGCCGCCGAGCACTTCGCGAAGCGCTGCGGCGTTGGCGACACCGTCACCGCCCTTAATGTCGGCGAGCACGCAAGGGCTGACGCCGAAATCGGCGGGCGAGAGCTCGAAGGTGCGGATCTTGCCGTCTTCGAGGGCTGCGATTTGTGTGATGCCGGTGGTGGTGATCTCGTCGAGGCCGTCGCCATGGACGACCCAGACGCATTCGGAGCCGAGATCGCGCATGACTTCGGCAAGCGGTACCAGCCATTGCGGCGAGAAGACGCCGAGCAGCTGGCGGCGGACGCCCGCCGGATTGGAGAGCGGCCCGAGCAGGTTGAAGATCGTCCGCGTGCCGAGCTCAACCCTTGAGGGGCCGACATGGCGCATGGCGGAATGATGCAGTTGCGCGAACATGAAGCCGACGCCGGCTTCGGCGATGCAGCGGGAGATGATCTCGGGACCGACGTCGAGCTTGACCCCGAGTGCGGCCAGATTGTCGGCTGCGCCCGATTTCGAACTCAGTGCCCGGTTGCCATGCTTGGCGACGGGCACACCGGCGCCGGCGACGATCAGCGCCGCCAGCGTCGAGATATTGTAGGTGCCGCTGGCATCGCCGCCGGTGCCGACGATGTCGATCGCATCGGCCGGCGCCTCGACGGTCAGCATCTTCGAGCGCATCGCGGTGACCGCGCCGACGATCTCATCGACGGTTTCGCCGCGCACCCGCAGCGCCATCAGGAGGCCGCCGATCTGCGAGGGTGTCGCCTGGCCCGACATCAGGATGTCGAAGGCGGCTCGGGCCTCGTCACGCGTCAGCGGCTCGCGGCTTGCGGCCTTGGCCAGGAACGGCTTCAGATCGGTCATAAAGCCTCCTAGCGGACCGTCGCCTGTTCAGCGAGCGTCTGGTTGATCTGAGCGCCGTACTGCGTCTGCAGCAGGTTGACCATCTGATCGAGAATATCGTCGCCGGCGGCATTGGCCATGGCGGTGATCTGGGCATCGCGATTGTTCAGCACTTCGCCGGTCGGCTGGGTGTTGACCTCGGTGACCTTCAGCAGGATCTGCGTCGAGGGATCGGCGCCGACAGCACTCGCGACCGTGTCGACCGGACCCGAGAAGGCGGCTGTGACGCCGGCGCGGCCGAGGACTGCATCATCGGTGGAGCGGGTGACACCGCTCTTGCTTTCGACGGCAATGCCGAGCGGCGTTGCGATATCGGCAAGAGCAGTGCCTTTCTTCGCCTCGGCCTTCAATGCCTCGGCCTTCTTATAGAGCTCGGCCTTCTGCTGCTCCGCCGTCCAGTCCTCGACGGCCTTCTCGCGCACTTCGGCCACCGGGCGGTCGCGGTCCGGCGTGATTTCGCGGACGTTGAACCAGACATAGCCGTCGTTACCGATCGGCAGCGGCGGCGCATCGACGCCGACCTCGGTCTTGAAGGCTTCGCCGAGCAGCTGCTGCCTGGCTGGGATATCCTTGACCTCTTGGCCATCCTTGTCGGCGCCGGTCATATCGACGTCATCGACAGTCACGGCGGTGAGCTTCAGCTGGCCGGCAATATCCTCGAGCGTCGAACCGCCCGCGCGCAGATCCTCGATGCGATCATGAACGTTGATCACTTCCTGAGAGGCGTTGGAGAGCGCCAGCTGCTTACGGATATCCTCCTTCACCTCGTCGAAATTCTTCGTCGTTTCCGGCTTGATGTTGGTGACGCGCAGGATGACGGGGCCGAAGGAGCCGTCGACGACAGGCGTCGTGCCGCCATCGCGCGAAACCGTAAAGGCCGCATCGGCAACGGCCTGGTCGGGAACCTTGTCCTTGGTGAACTCGCCGAGCAGCACGTCGCTTGCCGTCTTGCCCTGGTCGGAGACCAGCTGGTCGAAGCTGGTGCCGCTCTTCAGCGCCGTTTCGGCAGCGGCGGCGAGATCCTTGCTGGCGAAGGTCAGCTGCTCGATGGTGCGGCTTTCCGGCGTGCGATAGATATCCTTGCTCTTGTCGAAGGCTTCGTGGATCTGGTCGTCGGTGACGGTCGCGGCATCGGCGATATCGGCAGGCTGCAGCTTTAGATAGACGAGCTTGCGGTATTCGGGCGCCCGGTAGCGCTGCTTGACGCCTTCGAACCACGTCGCCAACACGTCGTCGGCCGGTGCCTTGATCGGCTCGATATTGGCATTTGTGAGCAGCAGGTATTCGATGCTGCGGCTTTCGTCACCATAGAGCTTCAGGGCGTCGACCAGCGTCTTCGGTGCGGTGAAGCCGTTGGAGATGGCATCGACCACCTGGCTGCGCACAGCGACCTTGCTGCGCTCCTTGATGTAATCGTCTTGACGGATGCCGGCATTTTGCAGGCGCGAGATGAAGAGTTCGCGGTCGAACCGGCCGTTGACGGCCTTGAAAGCCGGATCGTCAGCGATCAGCTGGGCGAGGCGGTCTTCGGAAAGGCCGAGGTTCATGTCCTCGGCGAGCTGGTCGAGCGAGGCGCCGGCGACGAGCTGGGCGAGCACCTGCTGCTCGACGCCGAAGGCGCGGGCCTGCTCGGGGGTTAGCCGCGTGCCGAACTGCTGGCTGAGGCTTGCCACCTGGCGCTGATAGGCGAGGTGGAATTCGTTGACGTCCACATGCTGATCGCCGACGGTCACGACCGCGGTGCTGTTGCCGCCTGACAGCAGCTCATGCGACACGCCCCAGACGCCGAAGGACGCGACGAGCAGGAGCAGGAGGAGCTTGGCAACCCAGGTCTGAGCAGCTCTTCTCAGGATATGGAACATAGAAACGCAAACCTCGCAGTATCATTGACCCGCGCGCGGGCGGACATTCGACGTTCCTTAAAACAAACCCGACAGGAAATGAAGGGTTTGTCGCGCGAAAAGCTGCACAAGGCGGCGGCTTAACCGCGGCGGCTTTGCGGCGAACAAAAGATCGGTCGCGGCGGAACCTTTCGGCCCGCCATTTCGTTGAAGCGGCATCCCATGAAACAGGAGCAGACCATGGCAGAATTGAAAACCGCTTCCGCCGAATCCACCGCTGCGCGCGTCAAGGCTGATATTGCAGCAGACGATCTGTCGGCGCAGGTCGCAGCCCTTCGCAACGATCTCTCCCGGCTGACGGAAAGCGTGGTCGCGCTGGGGCAGGGGGCGAAGTCGGCAGTGACCGACGAGGCTTCGCTGATGACGGAACGGCTGCGCGACAAGGTGCGCGAAGAACCGCTCGTGGCACTCGCCGTGACGGCAGGCATTGCCTACGTGTTCGGCCTGCTCAGCCGTCGCTGAACGGGAAATTCAGGGTAAGGAAAAGCCGGACGTCATGAACGCCCGGCTTTTAATATTTCCGACGACCGGCAAAAGCGCCGGAGGCCAGCTATCACCGAGTTAGCGGCGGATGACGCGCCCGATCGCAATCAGGATGCAGGCACCGATGAAGCCGGTGATCAGATAGCCCAGCCAACCGGCGAGCGGCTGGATGTTCAACAGACCCAGGATCCAGTTGGCGACGATGGCGCCGACGATGCCGAGCAATATGTTCATGAGCAAGCCCATGCTGCTGCTCATGACTTTTTCCGCCAGCCATCCGGCGATGCCGCCGATGATGATGGCTGCAATCCAACCCACGCCTGCGTTTTCCATGGTTATCTCCCTCCTGGCAAAACGAGTCACAGAATGCACGAAACGAAAGGAATTTCCACTCCCAGTTACCGAGATTGCGTGCGCGTTCAGCAACTTATGTGACTCACGGCTGCAGCAGGGTGACCGGGGAGTGCAGCGTGTGGGAGACAATCTGGAACAGCAGGCCGGCAATGGCGAGCATGGCAAAGCCGAACGGCATAATCAGGCTCTTCCTAAACATCTTCCCTCTCCCCTTTTGCGTAAAGCATAAGCGGAAGCGGACGGAGCGCAACAATATTGTTAACGGATAGTTAAGCTTGGCAATTAATTAAAATGAAATACATCCAAGATCGCAAAAAATACTTGCGGATGTTGAAAGTTTTGTTTTGCATCTTTCCCGTGTTGTTGGCGGATCATCTGTGATCTATGCGCGCCAGACCTTCCGATCTCCCCTTGTCGTCGAAGCGGAAAATGGTGCTGCTATCTCTCCGGATCGCAAACAATAAGGCGCGGAACGCGGTCGGCACCGGTCCAGTGTCACGCCTTAGGGCCAATCCATTTGCCGCGGCGCAATCAGGTCCGGTGGACGATCAGCATGAAGACGAGGAAGGACGCCGTTGCGACCGTCGCGGCGAAGGCAATCTGGTAGTCCATGTCGTAAACCCCATTGGATGGCTCCCGTAAACGCCTGTGTCGTCACCGAGTTCCATGTCGCGAGTTCGCGCATCGCCTGCGGATTGATTTTGGCGAAGAATGCGTCATCTTCTAAATTTAAGAGTTAGAGCATGATGTCGTCCGAAAACCGCTCACACTTTTCGGCATCATGCTCGAATCACTTTTCATTCGGGGAAACACTTGATGCCAAAAGCTGCAATCGCCATCGCCTGTATCTGCCTGCTGACCCTTTCAGGCTGCGGCAATACCGCATACGGGCTGAAGAAGGACGGACAGGAAGCAAGCCACGCCATGGACAATGCGACACATCGGGTGCTTTCGGCCGGCGCCAAGTAGTGATGCAGGCGATGGAATAAAAAAGCCCGCCTGGGGTGAGGCGGGCTTAGGATTAACAGGGAGAATGGACGGATAGGCTCCGCCTCAACTAATAAAGCATTTTCTTAGGCGCATGACTTTACGTCATTCGACGTAACGGCGACGGGCAACGACCAATGCGGCCATGATTCGCAATCGAATCAGACATATCCGGATCGAATCAGAAGTTGCCCCAGTTCTGAGCGCGGGCACGAGCGCGAATAATCCGGTATTCGCGACCGCCATAGAGCGAGCCGATCGTCAGCAGAAGTGTCAGAACGTCCCAGAAGATATGCATGGTGCCCTCTTAAGGTTGGACGGCTCTGCCGTCGATCGGTGAAGATACAATAGCAATCTTTCGCACGTGCTTATATGACAAGAAATCGGGATGAGCGGGAAAGCCGGCAGCGCTTCCGCAGAAGAGAGGCGGCGTTGCCGCCTTGGAGCAGCACAGTGAACAGATTAGACGGTGGCTTATGACGATTTTCTCCGTCCGCCACATCACGTCCTATCGGTACGTCAGGGACGTCGATTTCGGCGAGCATCGCTTGATGTTCCGGCCGCGCGACAGTTTCGACCAGCGACTGATCGAAGCGTCGTTGACGATCTATCCTGAGGAAAGTCATGTGCGCTGGATCCACGATGTTTTCGGCAATTGCGTGGCGCTCGTCGACTTTTCGAGGCCGGCGTCGGAACTTCGTTTCGAAACCTGGATCACGCTCGATCATACGCCGCAGGTCGCCCTGGATCTGAAGGTCGACGAGGCGGCCCTGACCTATCCATTCTCCTACGACAAGGATGAGATCGCCGATCTGACGCCGGCGATGCAGCGCCATTATCCCGACCCGAACGACGAGGTCGGACGTTGGGCCCGCCAGTTCGTCCGCCAGGGGCGACCGACGGAGACCGGGCATCTGCTGATGACGCTCTGTTACGCCATACGGGAAAGCTTCGTCTATGCGCGGCGCCATGAACATGGAACGCAGACGCCGGTGCAGACCTTGCGGCTTCGCTCCGGCACCTGCCGGGATTTTGCGCTTCTGATGATGGAGGCGGCGCGCATCCTCGGCCTCGCGGCGCGGTTCGTCACGGGCTATGTCTATGTTCCCGACCGGGACGGTTCCACCGTGCTCGGCGGCGGTTCCACGCATGCGTGGTGCCAGATCTATCTTCCAGGCGCCGGTTGGACGGAGTTCGATCCGACCAACGGCATCGTCGGCAACCGCGATCTCATTCGTGTCGCGGTTGCCCGCGATCCGCGGCAGGCAGTCCCGTTGAGTGGCAGCTATGATGGGGACGGGAAGGATTTCGACAGCATGACGGTGCAGGTCAACGTCACTACGAGGTAATCTCGATTGCCTCCGAAATTTCCTTTGATCACAATGAGATAATCGTGATTATTCCGAGGTGCCTTGATTACCCCCGAGGCAGCAGCGCGGAGACGGTCGTGTCTGCGGGAACCGGGTAGCGCGATCAACGTTCCATACTCACTCCACCTCTGCGGAGACGCGATAAGGAAGCCACCATGAAGATACGCGCCGGGTTTCATCTGGGCTATGAATGCACGCAGCAGACGCCGATGCTGCTCGTCCTCAATATCCATCCCTCCCGCCGCGCCGATCTTCTCAGCGATCAGACCCTGACATTCGACCGGCCGATCGAGGCCTGGGGCTATACCGATGTGTTCGGCAATGCCTGCAGCCGGATCGTCGCTCCGCCGGGGCTAACGACGATCTCGACGGAGTTCGAGATCTACGACAGCGGCCAACCCGACATCGTTCCCGACGATGCCGTTCAGCACGCGATCAATGACCTGCCGGACGATGTGCTGGTTTTCCTGCTCGGCAGCCGCTATTGCGACACCGACAGGCTTGCGGATTTTGCCTGGGCCAGGTTCTCGTCGACGCCGCTCGGCTGGGCGCGTGTCCAGGCGATCTGCGATTTCGTCCATGACCACATCACCTTCGATTACCTGAAGGCCGACGTCCTAAGGACCGCGCATGGCGGCTTCACCGACAAGGCGGGCGTTTGCCGCGACTTTGCTCATCTGGCCATCGCGCTTTGCCGATGCATGAATATCCCGGCCCGATATTGCACCGGCTATCTCGGCGATATCGGCGTTCCGATCGATCCCAATCCGATGGATTTCAGTGCCTGGTTCGAGGTCTTTCTCGGCGGCCACTGGCATACGGTCGACGCCCGCCACAACACGCCGCGCATCGGCCGGATCCTGATGGGAACCGGCCGCGACGCCACCGACGTCGCCATGTCGACGGCCTTCGGTCCGGCAACGCTCTCCCGCTTCGAGGTAATCACCGAGGAAGTGCCGCAGGAGGCGGTGAAAGCTGATTGATCGGCGGGTCGTGACCGAGGGAAACTTTATGCCTTCTTCAAAAACTCGGTTTTCAGCACGAGGCCTTTGACCTGCTTGGTGCTGCACTCGATCTCGCCCGGATTGTCGGTCAGGCGAATGCCCTTGACTAGCGTTCCACGCTTCAGCGTCTCCGAGGTTCCCTTGACCTTGAGGTCCTTGATCAGCGTCACGGAATCGCCGTCGTGAAGCTGGCTTCCGTTGCTGTCCTTTACAATGATGTCGGTCATAATGTCCCCGCTTGGTGATCCCGGACGGGAAATCATGGCGACGCGGGATAGTCAACCACACGAACGGATCAATCGGCCTGACATCAAATCCGACGCAGCCCTTCAATCAGCTCGCGCGCAGGTGTCCCGAACGCAGCCGCGCAGCCAGCGATGGGCCGGATCGGCATCCATCCTGGGGTGCCAGAGCAATGACACCGTGATCTCAGGCGTCGGGACGGGGAGGGGAAAACTATGCATTCCCGCGCGCAAGGCTCCGGTGTGCCGTTCGGGTACGCTGGCGATCAGATCGGAGTTCCGGGCGAGCTGCAGCGCCGTGGAAAAACCGCTGACGATGGTGGCGATCTGCCGTTCCAGCCCGAGCGCATTCAAGGCGTCATCGATCGGTCCCTTGTCGAGGCCGCGCCGCGAGACGTAGATGTGCTGGCCGCCGGCATAAAGGGAGGGCGTCATCTCGCGCTCGCAAAGCGGATGCCCCAAGCGCACGACGCCGATGAAACGATCGCGGAACAAGGCCTGCGCCCGCACCTCCGGCCCGGTCGTCCCGCCGACGACGCCGGCTTCCAGATCGACGGTCCCGTCGCGAAGCGGGGCGCTGTCCTTGTCCGGCTTCTGCACGAAGCGCAGCCGCACGCCGGGCGCTTGCCGGCCGAGGCGGGCGATGAGATCAGGTCCGAAGCTCTCGGCAAAGCCTTCGCTGGTGCGCAGCGTGAACGTCCGGACCAGTTGTCCAAGATCGAGCGCCTCGGCAGGACGCAGGACCGCCTGCGCGTCCTCGACAATCCGGCCGACCCGCTCGCGCAGTTCGAGCGCGCGCGGCGTGGGGACGAGGCCGCGGCCGGCCCGCACCAACAGCGGATCGCCCGTCGTCTCGCGCAATCGCGCTAAGGCCCGGCTCATCGCCGACGGGCTGAGCCGCAGCCTTTGCGCCGCACGCGCAACGCTGCCTTCGGCAAGCAGCACATCGAGGGTGACAAGGAGGTTGAGATCGGGTGTCGACATGCATCAAGTATAACACGCTTTCATCGTGATGTGGCGTCAGACGCATGAATGAAGTGCAAACCATGCGCCTTTCGCCATATCAAGCAGAGGACTAGGTTTCACCAGTTCCATTCGGGGAACTAAGAGAAAACGGAGTTCACGGGGTGAAATCGATCATTGCAGAGCGAAGCGAGGCCATCGCCGAACAGGCACCCTCCGTACGATGGGCGCTTGCCAGTCTTTCCCTCTCGATGTTGCTGCCGTCACTCGGCACCAGCATCGCCAATGTCGGCCTGCCGAGCCTGGCGCAGGCGTTCGATGCCGCCTTCCAGGATGTGCAATGGATCGTTCTCGCCTATCTCCTTGCCATCACCACCCTGATCGTCAGCGTCGGACGGCTCGGCGACATCACCGGCCGACGCCGGCTGCTGCTCATCGGCATCCTGCTCTTCACGCTGGCCTCGATCCTCTGCGGCGTCGCGCCGACGCTGTGGCTGTTGATTGCCGCGCGCGCTGTGCAGGGCCTGGGTGCGGCCATCATGATGGCTCTGACCATGGCCTTTGTCGGCGAAACCGTGCCGAAGGAAAGAACCGGGAGCGCCATGGGGCTGCTCGGAACGATGTCGGCGATCGGCACCGCTCTTGGGCCCTCGCTTGGCGGCCTGCTGATCGCCGGGCTCGGCTGGCCGGCAATCTTTCTCGTCAACGTGCCGGTCGGCGTTCTGACCTTCGTTCTCGCCTATCGCCATCTGCCCGCCGATATCAGCAAGGGGAAGACGGATCGGAAGGACTTCGACATGGCGGGCACACTGCTGCTTGTGTTGACGCTTTCGGCCTATGCGCTGGCGATGACGATTGGGCACGGCCGCTTTGGCCTATTGAACATCGCTCTGCTCTCGTCCGCCGTCTTCGGCACCGGTTTGTTCGTCTTCGCCGAGGCGAGAGCGGCATCGCCGCTGATCCAGTTCACGGTGTTCCGCAATCGCGTGCTCACCGCCAGCCTAGCGATGAACGCGCTGGTTTCGACTGTGATGATGGCGACGCTGGTAGTCGCGCCGTTCTACCTCTCCCATGCGCTCGGGCTCAATCAAGCTCTCGTCGGCATCGTCATGTCGATCGGCCCCGTCATCTCCATCTTGAGCGGGGTCCCGGCCGGCCGGCTGGTGGACCGTCTGGACGCGGCATTCGTGGTTGTCGCAGGGCTCCTCGCCATGGCGGCAGCCTCCGTCGCCATGGCCGTGCTTTCTGGGATATCAGGCTACATCGCCGCCATCGCCATGCTGACACCCGGCTATCAGCTGTTCCAGGCGGCCAACAACACCGCCGTCATGGCAGATGTCCGCTCCGAGCAGCGGGGCGTCATCTCGGGCATGCTCAACCTGTCGCGCAATCTCGGGCTGATTACCGGCGCATCCGTGATGGGCGCCGTCTTCGCGTTCTCTTCGGGAACACCCGATATCACAGCGGCGCATCCCGAAGCCATTGCCTCAGGCATGCGGATGACCTTCGCCCTCGCGGCAGCACTGATTGTCGCCGCGCTCGTCATCGCGGCCGGGGCTTACCGCCGCCGAGCGCTCGGGGAGAGTTGAGTCCGGCACTGATCGGCGCGAGCGAAACCCAGACCAAGGTCCGATCCATCCCGGACTTCGTGCCCATAGCAACTTGCCGTCGATGCAATAGGTTGCTTCGGCATGCGTGGAGGTGCTCGGAGTTTTGCAGTGACTAAAATGATCGTTGCGGGGATGATACTGGCGCCGCTCATCTTCTGGGGTTCTATCGGCGTCCTGATATACGCGTACTTCTCGTGAGGGCTGTCCGGCGAAACATCGACATCGCCGAGCCCGTATTTCGAAACATTCTGCGCCTTGACGATACCGGCCTCGATGGCGCCGAAGAGGTTCCGGGCTGCCGCCTGACCGCCCACATATCAGGATCAGTTCGAGTGGCCACGGAAGATCGCAACGGCCGCAGTGACGAGCGCGGCATTGTCGTTGGCAATCGTCCCATCCGGGAGGTACTTGCCATCTTCCAGGCCGATACGGGTCGAGTAGCGCCGCTCGCGCGCCAACCTGACGAAGGGCCAGACGGTGTCGTCGAAACCGTGCAGAAGAATGGGCCGACTGACCCGGCTATCCCTGAGCACCTTGATAATGCCGTCCGCGATATCGCATGCGCGCTGCAGATCCAGTTCGTCATCGAGCTCGATGAGCACGCGAAAGACCCGCTCATGATCATCGAGGCCGATGTAGCGCTCCGCATCGGCGACCGATGCCAGTCCGACTTCAATGCCAACACCCTTCTGCCGCAGCAGCTGCATGACACCGGGCGCATCGTCTTCCGACAGGTTCACCGAGGCATAATCCGGCAGGACGGACCAGCGGCGGATGGCTTCGCGCGTTTTCTCCCGATCGCCTTCGATCCACGCACCGGTGGACACACCGATCAGCGTTCCCGGACAGACGCGGCGGATCGCGCCGACAGTGTCGTCGACGGCGGCAAGGCTCTCCTTACCATCGGCTCCGCGCGGATGAACGTGGAGCTCCGCAGCGCCGGCAGCAACCGAAGCCGCGGCATCACGCACCATGGTATCGATCGTTACGGGAAGAAGGGGATGAAAATCGCTCGACCGCGCGCCGTTGATGCAAGCTTGAACGATCATAAAAGGAGCCTCGCGCTTGTTGGGCCGCTTAAGACAGCGGGCATACCAAATGGGAAACCTGAAGACCTAGGGGCGCTGCTGACAAAGTCATTTCCCTTGCCGTTGCCGCCCAATAATATCAAATCAGTCGAGATAGCCGACTGCTGCTTTCGTGCAGGGTCAAGCTGCGCGCACGCCGACCAGAGGACGGCCACGTGATCTCGTGGCAGCGACGTGACGTCAATCTGCCGCCCGACCCCATTCTTAAGTTAATGGCGGTCGCGTCCCGTTGCTGCCTGTATATCATCTCATCGTCAACGCAAAGGAGGAGGCGTGAAACTCATCTATTGCCGCAGGGAAGGCCAACCTTCTCGACGATTGCGATGACGGATGGATCTCGTGCGAATTTTCGGAAAAAACGGCATATGGCGGAAGAGGTGGGATTCGAACCCACGGTACGGTTTCCCGCACGCCGGTTTTCAAGACCGGTTCCTTAAACCACTCGGACACTCTTCCATCTCATTGACAAGGTTGAGACATCAACATTCTGTCGATTTCTGCGAACCGGCCGTTGCTGCCGATTTGCTACCCAATCAGTCGATGGCTGGCCTTTTAGCAGCTTTGATCGCAGCGTCAACTTGCTCTGCAGTATTTGCCGGCATCCTTGGCGCAACGCGCGAATAAGCTCGAGCATGAGCCGAGGCACGTCCGTTCCGCACATTGGAAATGACTCGCGTTCTCCCCAGCTTGAGCGTTTACTGTATTGTCCTGGCGGAGGAAACAAACCATGGCCATGTATCTCACGCGCTTCAGCTACACGCCCGAGACCTGGGCGCGAATGATCGAAAACCCCGAGGATCGCCGAGAGGCGGCACGCAGTTACATTGAATCTGTGGGCGGAAAGCTCCATGGCTTCTGGTACGCCTTCGGCGAGCATGATGGTTGGAATCTGTGGGAGGCTCCTGACAACGTCTCGATGGCGGCTGTCGCACTTGCGATCGGCGCAGGAGGCGCGCTCAGCTCCATGGAGACCACCGTCCTCCTCAGCGTCGAGGATACGATCGCGGCCTTGGAAAAGGCGAAGTCGGTTCGGTACCGTCCACCGGCGGCGTAGGTGCGGCACACCACTTCCGATCATGTTGAATGAGCGCTTCGCAGCATCGTCCCGGCGCAAGCTTTCCGTGAATTGCGGCGAAGGCAACCAGGTGTCCCTATTGGACCAGCACCGCCGTTTATAGCCGACGCAGGTGTCTATCTCCGATTTGTATCCTTCAGCCAGCGCCATCAGCGGATCGCCGCTGCATTATGAACGGACAATACATCGGAAGCCTAGATGGCAAGTTGCTGTATCGACGGGTTGCGCCATGCGTGCGGCCGGCCGGTAACGGCGGCAATAATTGGGCGCGCAAAGATGTGAGCCGCCCTTCATGACTTTGCGTGGAATGCTGATCTGCGGTTGGCGCGGATCATAGCTGTTGGAGAGTTCAGCGCCGACAGGATTCGAGATCGTGCAGCACGGGCTGTCGATCATGCCATGCTCTTGATACCAGTCGGTCGTCCATTCCCAGACATTGCCGGCCATATCGAACAAACCGTAGCCGTTGGCCGGAAAGCTCCCCACGGGAGATGTGCCCTCGAAACCGTCCTCCCGACTGTTTTGCACGGGAAACTCGCCCTGCCAGGTGTTGGCCATATGCCGACCGCCGGGCAACATTTCCTCTCCCCATACGTAGTCCGCCGCCTCAAGCCCCCCGCGTGCGGCAAACTCCCATTCTGCTTCGGTTGGCAGTTCCTTGCCGGCCCAGGCCGCATAGGCTTGTGCGTCCTCGAAGGTGACATGGACGACCGGGTGCTCCAATAAGCCCTTGATCGTGCTTGCCGGCCCTCGCGGATGCCGCCAGTTTGCTCCGCGCACATATTTCCACCAGTTGTAGTGGTTCGTCAGATCAACGGGCGACTTTGGTTTGATGAAAACGACTGATGATGGTGCCAGCATCTCCATAATGGCACCCGGATAGTCAGCCGGGTTGGCCGGCCGCTCCGCCGTGGTGACATAGCCGGTCGCCTCGACAAAGGCGGAAAAATCCCGGTTCGTCACTGGGCATGTGTCCACCCAGAACCCATCGACACGAACCCTGTGCGCCGGGGCTTCCTCCCGATAGTGGCGATCCGAGCCCATCAGGAAATCGCTGCCGGGGATCCATAACATACGACCGCTCGCACGCGCTTTCAAAATCGGTGGTTCCAACATGGCTTCGCCTTGCGTTCAACCCTTACTCATCATATTCGCAAAGACCTTCACTCAAATGACCCCGGCTGGTTGCCGTCATCAACCTCTGGAAGAGAACTCGTCTTCGCCGGCCTTCATCCGCATTTACTGCCGCGATGTTCGAAGAACAAACTCCAAAGCCTTCCTTTGCCGAGTGCCACTCCCAATTCCCTCGATGCCAGATAAGGGATCAAGATCAACAGCATGATTGCGCTCATGGCCAGGAGCTCGGGCAGCCGACTGGCTATATCAGCGATGACAAACGAGAGTGCCCTGCCATGAAGGAACCCAACGACGCACTCTTCAGCAAGCGACATGACGAGGATCAGGGACAGATAGAGTGCCGCCTTGTAGGCCACGACGCCGACGAGTCTCGAACTGCCGGACCGCTCTCCGAGGCCGATCGTATGACCGAGCAGGATGAACTTTCCGAGAATGAGAGCCTTGATTGCGGGTATGCCGAACACGAGAAATTCCACACCCTGACTACCGAGGACGGCCATTTTGTAGAGGAGGATTACCGCGAAACAGACATAGAGATAGGCGCAGAGGAAGGCGTACTCCTTTATCTCGTGCTTCGCTCGCTGGAGGATAGTCGTCGCTTGTCCGTTCTCATTCGCATTCATCGATCTTTTCCGATCACAGGCGGATGGCGCCGAACATTAACGGCGCCATCCTGGCCTTCGTCAACGTCTGATCACTGTCCGCCACCCTGCTGGAGTTTCTCGAGCACATGGTCCAGCGAGAAGCTTCCCGGCGCCTGGCGAGGCGGATATTTTACGTAGGTTTGAAGGTGTTTGGCCACAAATGCCTGGGCCGGAACCAGCGCAAAGGCATGTTCCACGCGCCATCTTGCATAATCCCCAGCTGCATGCTGGGCAATCTCGAACGGATCGGCGCGAAGGTCGATTAGTTTTGGAAATCTCAGTGTGATCAGAGGATCCTGCCACACGTCCAACCCTTCTGCTCGTTGTTCCATGAACACCAGCTTCCACCGGTCGTAGCGCAATCCTGCCAGGTTCCCCTCATCAGTCCAGTAAAAATACTCCTTGCGCGCCCCAGGCCCTGTGCCGTCAAACAGGTTGCGTTGATTGTAGCCGTCAAGATGCACGTTGAATGTCTTGCCCGCCGCTTCATAGCCGGCCAGAAGCTTGGCTGCGATGTCAGGCTCACCGGCTGCTGCAACCAAGGTCGGCAGCCAATCTTCGTGGGAAACAATCTCATTGATCTCGGTTCCCGGCTTGACGATGCCCGGCCAGCGGACCATCCCAGGCACGCGGTAGCCACCTTCCCAATTGGTATTCTTTTCGCCATGGAAAGGCGTTGTGCCGCCATCAGGCCAGGAAAACACCTCTGCACCGTTATCGGTCGTCCAGACAACGATGGTGTTTTCGGCGATGCCAAGTTCATCGAGCTGGTCGAGCAGTTGGCCAACCATACCGTCGAATTCAGCCATGCCGTCGGCAACGATCCCCAAACCCGTCTTGCCTTTCGACTCCGCCTTAAGGTGCGTATAAATATGCATCCGGGTCGCGTTGAACCAGCAAAAGAACGGCTTTTCGGCTTTGGCGCTGCGGTCGATGAAGTCCTTGGCAGCGCCTAGGAATTCCTCGTCGACGGTCTCCATGCGTTTTCTGGTGAGCGGTCCCGTATCCTCAATCGTCTGCTTGCCCACTCTTCCGAAACGCGGATCTTCGGTCGGATCGTCTGTCTCGCTCGCTTTGCATTTCAGCACGCCACGCGGTCCGAATTTTGCGCGAAACTGTGGATCCTTCGGGTAATCGGGGTTCTCCGGTTCTTCTTCGGCATTGAGGTGATAGAGGTTGCCGAAGAACTCATCGAAGCCGTGGACGGTTGGCAAAAATTCGTTTCGATCGCCGAGATGGTTCTTGCCGAACTGGCCGGTAACGTACCCTTGCGGCTTGAGCAGTTCGGCGATCGTCGGATCCTTCTCAGACAGGCCTTCCTTGGCTCCGGGAAGCCCGACTTTGAGCAGCCCCGTGCGAAAACAGCTCTGGCCGGTAATAAAGGCCGCTCGCCCCGCCGTGCAGGATTGCTGCGCGTAGAGATCGGTGAAGATCGCACCTTCGTCGGCGATACGGTCGATATTTGGCGTCTGGTATCCCATCTGCCCGCGATTGTAAGCGCTGGTGTTCCACCAGCCGATGTCATCGCCGAAGATCACAAGTATATTCGGCTTCTTTGCTCCTGCCTGGGCAAGCGCCGGAATGCTGGCGACCGGACAGAATGCCGCTAATGCGATTGCCGAGCCGCCGCCCAGCAAGATTTGGCGCCGGGTACTATTGAGTTCCGTCTTTCCCGTTTTATCGCTCATCTCATGCCTCCCTAACTGTCACAGAGATTTGGCGTCAGAAAGCAACCTAACGCATTCGAATATCCGCGCTATTGCACTTAGGGGCAGTTGCCTTGGCCATGGATATCGTTCGAGGATAATCAGACGCTGGAGGCTGAGCTTGCTGCGCCTGCGTTATGAGCACGATGAAACTGAGTTCCTGGTGCAGAACGGAGGTTGACGGGGAATTGGTCCGACGAAGATCTGCACCACTCGGCCGCTATCGAAATGCCACGCGCATCTCTCGCGCAGACTATGCGCATTTCGACCGAGGTCGCCGCCATAAGCAAGATCGCTGACCTCTCAATGATAGAAGCTCAGCCGGCCCTGCAATGAGAAGGTGGCCTACAACGGGAGATTCAACAGACTTAGCTTCCGTCAGATCCAAGGCCCTTCGGACCGTTGAGCTGGTTCATATCCTCGCCGAGAGATCGAACCGCCTCCATCGTCACGGCGAGGGCCGACATCAGGATTGAGATGTCGTTGTCTTTCTCCGGCTGCGAAAGCTGGCGAGATCGGGCGCGCAACTGCTGGCTGACCGTGTCGAGCCGCGTCAGGGTTTCATCGTTCATGGTGATCCTCCAAAGGTCTAAACCTTCAAAGCCCGCGGCGGACAATTCGTTCCCATACAGAAGGAAGTGCCGCCCACTGCCGCTCGTCAAATACGCGCAGACCGTGTTTCAATATGGAGCTTTTAGGGCGTCCGGAAGCACCCGGATGTTCACCATATGCCCCGCATCGGCACGATGATTTCGGGCCTTATTGCGGCGGCGGAAGGGCGTGTGGAGAAGGCATCCGTTAGTGATTTATAAACCATAATCATTAGAATTGTCGCTATCGCTGCGAAATCGTTCGTAAATTTGCCACGAACTTAGCAAGATTAAAGCCTCGTTAGGCGGGCGGGAATAAGGCGCTATTGCCCCAAGATGGGGCAGGGTTCCTTAACCATAACGATCTTTGAGCGGCGTGGGGCATATGAAACTGGATTACGGGGCGGCGTCTTTCGCAACGACAGCACGGTGGCTGGCGATCTCGGCAATGTGTGCGACGGTTGCAGCTTGCGGCACGACGCAGGCGGTGCCGAAGAAAAAATCCCACGGCAAAGAGTATTTCTCCGAATCCGAATATGGCGTGAAGGCGAGCCCGCGGGTCGCCACCGGCAACAATATCCCGAAGGGCGGTGGCCGCTACATCGTCGGCAACCCCTACGAGGTGAAGGGCAAGTGGTATTACCCGAAGGAAGACTTCGCCTATAGCAAGGTCGGCGTCGCCTCCTGGTATGGTTCGGCCTTTCACGGGCGCCTAACGGCGAATGGCGAAGTCTACGACCAGATGCATCTTTCCGCCGCGCATCCGACCTTCCCGCTGCCAAGCTATGCGCGCGTTACCAATCTCGAAAGCGGTTCTTCCGTCATCGTGCGCGTCAACGATCGTGGTCCCTATCACGAAGGCCGCATCATCGATCTTTCCAACAAGACGGCCGACATGCTGGACCTGCAGCACAGCGGCACCGGCAAGGTGCGCGTGCAATATGTCGGCCGCGCCCGCATGGACGGCCACGACATGCCCTATCTGATGGCCTCCTACGCGCCGAAGGGCAGCCGCATTCCCGGCGTCAATCCGGAAGGCCAGATCGCAACCGGCGTGATGGTCGCCTCCAACAGCCGCAAGATCACCCGTGACCAGCTGCAGAGTTCGGAAGACTACGAGACGCCGGCCAACGTGCCGGTGCCGAGGTCGGCGACTTCCTATGCCGGCTCGACGCCGAGCGCGCGCTACAATGCAGCACCGGCCGCATCACCCGCTCTGGCACCGGCTGCCCATGTTCTGGTGGCGCCATCAGCGCCGTCCTTCAACAATGGCGCTCAGGCGATGGACCAGATGGTCGTGCTGCCAGAGATCGGTCCGATGCCCTACGAGCGGCCGCAGAATTCACTGGCGCTCGGTTATCAGAACGAAGAGGTGAAGACGGTGACCGTCGATCTCGCCTTCGATGCGGTGATGGTGCGCAATGACGGGCTGACCCAAGAGTCCATCCTTGCCGCGGCCAAGCGCCGGCAGGCAAAGTTCGCCGCGCGCTGAACTGGCAATTGCATCGGATTTCCTCGCGTTCTAACCTCTTGAAATACGCCGCTCGATCAATGGAAATTGCGATGCTGAAGCCCGCGCTTCGCCTGCTTGCATGCCTCACGTCGCTCACCACCGGCGCATTTGCAGCCGATGGCGGTGCCGCCGGTTTCGCCACCAAGGCGGCGCAGGCCTATATGATCGAGGCAGCCACCGGCACGGTGCTTCTCGCCAAGAATGAGGACCAGAGCTTTTCGCCGGCTTCGCTCGCCAAGCTGATGACGATGGATCTGGTCTTCGAGGCGGTGACCAAGGGCCAGATCACGTTCGACACCGAATATCCGGTTTCAGAATATGCCTGGCGGACAGGCGGCGCACCGTCGCGGACCGCAACGATGTTTGCCAGCCTCAAATCGCGCGTGCGCGTCGAGGACCTGATCAAAGGTGTCGCCATCCAGGGCGCCAATGACAGCTGCATCATCCTCGCCGAGGGCATGGCCGGAAGCGAGCAGCAATTTGCCGTGTCGATGACGCGACGCGCCCGCGAACTCGGCATGGAGAAGGCGGAGTTCGGCAATTCCACTGGCCTGCCCGATGGCAAGAGCAAGGTGACGGCACGCGAGATGGTGACGCTCGCCGCCGCCCTTCAGCAGACCTATCCGAACCTATATCCCTATTTCGCGCAGCCGGATTTCGAGTGGAACAAGATCTTCCAGCGCAACCGCAACCCGCTGCTCGGGCTCGATCTCGGCGCCGATGGGCTGGCGACGGGCTTTACCGAGGGCGAGGGCTATTCGATCGTCGCTTCGGTTGAGCGTGACGGCAGGCGGCTGTTTGTGGCGCTTGCCGGCATCGCCTCCGACAAGGAGCGGACGGAGGAAGCCAAGCGCGTACTCGAATGGGGGCTGACGGCCTTTGAGAACCGGCAGATCTTCGGCGAGAAGGAAGTGATCGGCGCCGCCAGCGTCTATGGCGGCACGGCGCGCACCGTCGATCTCGTCGCCAAGGCGCCGGTCAGCGTCTATATTCCGATCAGCAATCCCGATCGTCTGTCGGCGCGCATCATCTATCGCTGGCCGCTGACGGCGCCGGTCACGCCGGATACCCAGGCAGGCACGCTGAGGATTTTCGCCGGCAGCCGGCTGCTCAGGGAAGTGCCGCTTTATACCGTGCAGGCGGTCGGCGAGGGCTCGCTCAGCAGCCGGGCGGTCGACGCCATGCTGGAACTCGGCGAATCGCTGTTCTTCTCCTGGCTCTGGGACAAGCCCGCGCCCGTCTGACGAGCTGTTTCCAATGCAATTTGCCGGGAAAGGTTAAACTGTCGCCGCGGCGAAAGGTTTTCCTCCCTGATATCTTCGGATAGATAGAAGGAGCGGGGCGCGTGCGGCGCCTGGAATGCGGGAAGTTGTCATTGTCATCCGGTACGGGATTGTTCGTTACGTTTGAAGGCGGGGAAGGTGCTGGGAAATCCACGCAGATCCGCCGCCTCGCCGAGGCGCTGAAGGGCGAAGGTCACGACGTGCTGATGACGCGCGAACCAGGCGGATCGCCGGGAGCCGAAGCCGTGCGCCATGTGCTGCTGTCGGGGGCTGCCGAAGCCTTCGGTACGCGGATGGAGGCGATCCTCTTTGCGGCGGCGCGCAACGACCATGTCGAAGAGGTGATCCGGCCGGCCCTGGCCGCAGGCAAGGTCGTGCTCTGCGACCGCTTCATGGATTCCTCCCGCGTCTATCAGGGCATCACCGGCAATCTCGAGCCCGATTTCATCGAGACGCTGCAGCGCATCGCCATTAACGGTGTCATGCCGGATTGCACCGTGATCCTCGACATCCCCGCCAAGGTCGGGCTGGAGCGCGCGCAGAAGCGCGCAGCCGCCGACGGTCCCGATCGCTTCGAGAAGGAGCGGCTGGAAACGCACGAGAAACGGCGCGAGGCCTTTCTCGATATCGCCGCCCGCGAGCCGGAGCGCTGCCACGTGGTCAACGCGATGCAGACGGAAGAGGCGATCGCCGCCGAGATCCTGGCGATCGTCCAACAGTTGCTGTCGCCTGCAGGCCGTACGCGAATGCCGGAAGCCGCCCACCATGAGTGAGGCCCATCATGAGTGAAGAGAGGCCCGGACTGCTCGACGGTGCCATCTGGCCGGGGGAAAATACCAAGCTGTTCGGGCATAAGGAGGCGGAAGCCTTCCTTGCGCAGTCCTACCGGTCCGGCAAGGGCCACCATGCCATCTTGATCGAGGGGCCGGAAGGCATCGGCAAGGCAACGCTCGCCTTCCGCTTTGCCAATCACGTGCTCTCGCACCCCGATCCCGAGACAGCGCCGGAGACGATCGGCGATCCCGATCCTGCCTCTCCCGTCAGCCGGCAGATCGCGTCGGGCGCCTCGCACAATCTGCTGCACCTTGCCCGGCCGGTGGACGAAAAGACCGGCAAGGTGAAATCGGCGATAACCGTCGACGAGGTGCGCCGCGCCGGCAAGTTCTTCTCGCAGACGTCGGGCACCGGCAACTGGCGGATCGTCATCATCGACCCCGCCGACGACATGAACCGCAATGCGGCCAACGCCATCCTGAAGATCCTGGAAGAGCCGCCGAAGCGGGCGCTGTTCCTGGTGCTCTCGCATGCGCCGGGACGGCTGCTGCCGACGATCCGTTCGCGATGCCTGCCGCTGAAGCTGGCGCCGCTTGCCGATGACGCGCTCGTCGCGGCCCTTGCCCATCTCGGCATATCAGGCGAGGACGGGGCGGTGCTTTCGGCCGCCAAGGGCAGCGTCGGCGAGGCGCTGAAACTCCTGAACTACGGCGGCGGCGAGATCATCGCCGCCTATGACGAGATGCTTTCCGCCGAAGGGCCGACAGCCCGCAAGGCGATGCATCGGCTGGCCGACGCGCTCTCGGGTCGGGAAAGCGACACGATCTTCGATTTCTTCGTCAGCCATGTCGGCGACGACATCATGAACCGGGCGCGCGCGGCGGCCGGCGAGGGGCAGATCGCCGCGGCGGAGAGGCTGGCGCGGCTCTATTCCGAGATCACCGAGCGGCTCACCATTTCCGATGGCTACAACCTCGACCGCAAGCAGACGATCATCAGCATCCTTGCCGATATCAAGCAGCCGGGCCTTTAAAGCGCGTCACCGCTGACACTTTCCGGCACAGCGCTTTGATCAGCCGGTCAGCAGCTTCAGTGCGACGACGGCAAGCGTGGCGGCAAGGACGATGCGGATGGTGCGTTCGTGCAGCTTCGGCGCCAGAAGGCTGCCGATAATGATGCCGGGGATAGAGCCGATCAACAAGGCAAGCAGCATCGGCCAGTCGATCTCGCCGATCAGCCAATAGCCCGTGCCGCCGATCAAGGTTAGCGGTACCGCATGGACGATATCGGAACCGACGATCTCGCGCACATCGAGCCTCGGATAGAGGACCAGCAGGATCGTCACCCCCAGCGCGCCGGCGCCGACCGATGTCAAGGTGACGAGGACGCCGAGAACGAACCCGAGAATGACGGTGAGAGCGAGGATGGTTGTCGGCTTTGGCGGCGTGCGATCGCCGATGGCGCGGCGCGCCAGTTCGAGGATCGGGCCCCGGAAGACCAGCATGATTGCGGTCATGACGAGAAGCCAGCCGAGCGCCGTGGTGATGGTATTGGTCACGCCGATGCTTTTGCGATCGACGCCGGCCAGCAGCCAGAGCATCAGCAGGGCGGCCGGCAGGCTGCCGGCTGCGAGGCTGCCGACAATCTTCCAGTTGACGCGCCCGTGCATGCCGTGAACGGCCGTACCTGCCGTCTTGGTGATCGCCGCATAGAGAAGATCTGTGCCGACGGCGGTGGCTGGATGGACGCCGAAGAGAAGCACCAGCAGGGGCGTCATCAGCGAGCCGCCGCCAACGCCGGTGATGCCGACGAGAGCGCCGACGAACAGGCCCGAAAGCGAATAGAGCGGCTCGAATGTCAAGCAAGCGCCCCCGACGGCGCGCGGCCACGACCATTCCGGTAGATGAAAACTCGCACTTCGTTCTTGTCCCGCCCTCTTTCCCAAGACGGGTAGATTGGGCGAGAAGCTGAGTCAAGTTCACGACGCTATCGTGCCGTAAATCATCGACAACTGGAAAGTTGAGGTTTCGCTTGACGGTGACATGCGCTAAGAGCGGCTGACCATTTTTATAGAGTTAGCCGGACATTGGCCGCCATGACAGACAAGACACCCTTCTACATCACCACCGCGATTTCCTACCCCAACGGCAAGCCGCATATCGGCCACGCCTATGAACTGATCGCGACGGATGCGATGGCGCGTTACCAGCGCCTCGACGGCAAGGATGTGTTCTTCCTGACCGGCACCGACGAACACGGCCAGAAGATGCAGCAGACGGCGCGCGCCGAGGGGATCACTGCGCAAGCGCTTGCCGACCGCAACTCCGGCGAATTCCAGGCCATGGCGACGCTGCTCAACGCCTCGAACGATGACTTCATCCGCACCACGCAGGAGCGTCATCACGAGACGTCGCGGAACATCTGGAAGCTGATGGCCGACAATGGCGACATCTACAAGGACAGCTATGCCGGCTGGTATTCGGTGCGCGACGAGGCCTATTACCAGGAAAACGAGACGGAACTGCGCGCCGACGGCGTGCGCTACGGGCCGCAGGGCACGCCTGTCGAGTGGGTGGAAGAGGCAAGCTATTTCTTCAAGCTCTCCGAATATCAGGAGAAGCTGCTTGCCCATTACGAAGAAAACCCCGATTTCATCGGCCCAGCCGAGCGCCGCAACGAGGTGATCTCCTTCGTCAAGTCAGGCCTCAAGGACCTCTCGGTCTCGCGCACGACCTTCGACTGGGGCATCAAGGTGCCGAACGATCCGGCCCATGTCATGTATGTCTGGGTCGACGCGCTGACCAACTACATCACTGCAACAGGCTATATCGAGGACCGGAACGGCCCGCGGGCGAAATACTGGCCGGCCGACGTGCACATCATCGGCAAGGACATCATCCGCTTTCACGCCGTCTACTGGCCGGCCTTCCTGATGTCGGCGAAGCTGCCGCTGCCGAAGCGGGTCTTTGCCCATGGCTTCTTGCTCAACAAGGGCGAGAAGATGTCGAAGTCGCTTGGCAACGTCGTCGACCCCGTCAACCTGGTGAACCATTTCGGCCTCGACCAGGTGCGCTACTTCTTCCTGCGCGAAGTCTCCTTCGGCCAGGACGGCAGCTATAGCGAAGAGGCGATCGGCACCCGCATCAACTCCGACCTCGCCAACGGCATCGGCAATCTCGCCAGCCGCTCGCTGTCGATGATCGTCAAGAATTGCGACGGCAAGATCCCGGAATGCGGGGTGCTCAGCGACGAGGACAAGGCGATGCTGGCTGAGGTCGACGCGCTGCATGCCTCGACCCGCGAGGATATGGGCAAGCAGCAGATCCACCGGGCGCTCGCCTCGATCATTTCGGTCGTTTCCGAGACCGACCGTTATTTCGCCGGCCAGGCGCCGTGGGCGCTGAAGAAGACCGATCCGGTGCGTATGGGCACGGTGCTTTATGTGACTGCCGAAGTCGTGCGACAGATCGCCATCCTGCTGCAGCCCTTCATGCCGGAATCTTCGGCCAAGCTGCTCGATCTGGTCGCAGCACCCGACGACAAGCGCGACTTCGCCGCTCTTGGGCAAGCCGGCCGCCTCATTGCCGGAACGGCACTCGAAGCGCCGACGCCGGTCTTCCCGCGCTACGTGGCTCCGGAGGCTTGAGGCCGTGCTGATCGACACGCATTGCCATCTTGATTTCGCCGACTTCGAGGCGGAGCGGGACGAGATCGTCGCGCGCGCGCATCAGGCTGGCGTCGCGCAGATGGTGACGATCTCGACGCGGGTGCGCAAGCTCGAGACGCTGCTTGCCATCACGGAGAAATATCCTTCGGTGTTCTGCTCGGTCGGCACGCATCCGAACAATGCCGACGAAGAGCTGGATATTGAGACGGACGAGCTGGTGCGGCTTGCCAATGCCCATGAGAAGGTGGTGGCGATCGGCGAGGCCGGTCTCGACTATTTCTACGACACGCAAAAGCCTGAGGATCAGCAGACCGGCTTTCGCCGGCACATCGCGGCGGCGCGCGAGACCCAGCTGCCGCTCGTCATCCACAGCCGCAGCGCCGACGAGGACATGGCCGACATACTGACCGAGGAAAGCGGGAAGGGGGCCTTCCCCTTCATTCTCCACTGCTTCTCCGCAGGCCCGGAACTTGCCAAGACCGGCGTCGCACTCGGCGGCTATATCTCCTTCTCGGGCATCCTGACCTTCCCAAAGTCGGACGAGCTGCGCGAGATCGCCAGGACGATCCCGCATGAGCGGCTGCTGGTGGAAACGGACGCGCCCTATCTGGCGCCGAAGCGCTGGCGCGGCAAGCGCAACGAGCCGTCCTATGTCGTCAACACGGCCGAAGTGCTCGCCGATACGATCGGCCTTTCCAGCGAGGAGGTCGCGCGGATCACTACGGAGAACGCTTTCCGGCTGTTCTCGAAGATGCCGAGGATCTAGCGGCGTGCTCTACCGGCGACGTTTCACCATTCTCGGCTGTTCGTCGTCACCGGGCGTGCCCCGCATCACCGGCGACTGGGGCGCCTGCAATCCCGACAATCCGAAGAACCGACGCACGCGTGCTGCCTTCATGGTGCAGCAATTCGCACCCGATGGCGGCGTGACGACCGTCGTCATCGACACCGGGCCGGATTTTCGCGAGCAGATGATCAGGGCAGGGGCTGACCATGTCGATGCCGTTCTCTACAGCCATCCGCATGCGGATCATATTCACGGCATCGACGATCTGCGCGGCTATTTTCACAACACCCGCCGCCGGGTGCCGATCTTTGCCGACCAATTTACGATGGACAGGTTGCGGGAAGCCTTCGGCTATTGCCTGGAAACGCCGCCGGGCAGCAATTACCCGCCGATCGTGCTGCCGATCGTCATCGAAAACCTCGACGCGCCCGTCGAAATTCATGGTCCAGGCGGGACGATCGCCTTCCATCCGCATATCCAGCAGCATGGGGATATCCACTCGCTCGGCTTCCGCATCGGCGATGTGGCTTATTGCAGTGATATCAGCGATTTCCCACCGCAGACCGTCGAGAAGCTTCAGAACCTCGACATGCTGATCATCGACGCGCTGCAATATACCTACCATCCGAGCCATCTGTCGCTGGAACAGTCGCTCGACTGGATCGGCCGGTTGAAGCCCAAACGGGCGATCCTTACCCATATGCACACGCCGCTCGACTACGACGTGGTGATGGCTGAGACGCCGGACCATGTGGTGCCGGCGTATGACCAGATGAGTTTTGAGACCGAGGTCAGGCTCTAAAGCTTGAACCCGCTCGCTTGCACGTAGGGCAGCAGTTCGACGCCGCCGCGGTGGATCATGTCAAGCGAGACATAGAGGATGATCAGCAGGCCGACATAGGCGATCCAGCGATGGTTGGTGAGCAACCGGGCGATAAAGTTTGCGGCAATACCCATCAGCGCGATCGACAGGGCAAGACCGATGACCAGCACGCTCGGATGTTCGCGCGCAGCACCGGCAACGGCCAGCACGTTGTCGAGCGACATCGAGACGTCGGCAATGACGATCTGGGTCGCCGCCTGGAAGAAGGTCTTTTTCGGCGCTCCTTCGCCACCCACCGCTCCGTGATGCTCGCCATGGCCGGCGCGAAGCTCGCGCCACATCTTCCAGCAGACCCAGAGCAGCAGCAGACCGCCGGCCAGCAGCAGGCCGACGATCGCCAGCAGGTAGACTGCGACGCTGGCAAAGAGAATGCGCAGAACGGTCGCGGCCACGATGCCGACGATAATCGCCTTGCGGCGCTGTGTCGCCTCGAGGCCGGCAGCAGCAAGACCGATAACTACGGCGTTGTCGCCGGCGAGAACGAGGTCGATAGCAATGACCTGCAGCAAAGCCGTCATACCGGCTGCCGTAAACATGTCCATATGAATATCCCCAATACGTCAAAGCCGTGCTAGCGTCTCGAAGGTTTGACGTCAACCGCTGAGCGATTTCGCAGGCGGCGTAATTTGCGCGTCTGCGCGTCGAAATGGCAGGCGGCAATGAAACAGCAGGCGATACAGCGGAGCATCGCCATTCCCTTGGAACATTCAACTCAGCCGCCGGTTCTTCAAGTCAGGAAACCAGACTTCGGCCAAACTTCGGATTGGCGGCTGGATCCAAACATCGAGAGGACAGTCCCATGGGCAGCATTTACAACGATACCAACCCGGCCTTTTCAGGCCCGACAGGCGGCAGCAGCCTTGCCGCATTTTTTGACAACCGATCGGACGCCGAATCCGCCGTCTCCCGTCTTGAAGACGCGGGTGTGCCGGTTGCGAGAATAAGGCTGATGCCCGGATATGAGGCGGATGGAAAGAATGCCGGCGCGATGAGCGACGACCGAAGCGGCTTTTTCGACGCGCTGGCAGACTTCTTCTTCCCCGACGAGGATCGCGCGGTCTACGCAGAAGGGCTGCGGCGAGGCGGTTTCCTCGTTCAGGTCAATGATGTCGATGACGCGCTCTACGAGACCGTCCACGATATTCTGGACGACGAGGGCAGCATCGACATGGATGAACGGGCAGATCTCTGGTCGTTGGAGGACAGACAGCAAGGCGCGTCCAATACCGGTTTTGCCGGATCGGCGCATGGCGGCAAAGCCTCGGAAGACCTCGCCGTGTCCGAGAGCGCATTCGACGATGCGCGCCCGGTGGCAATGCGGGACACCGCGCATGGAAGCGCCAAGGTGCGTGCCTATACCTTGCCCGACCCTGGCACGACGTCATCGGACAAAACCAATCGGCAATCCCAAGGCCAGTCCCAAACCCAATCGCAAGGCGGATCTCATCAGAGCCAGGGTTTCCGACGCGACCATTGATATCACGAGGCCCGGCCGCAATGCCGGGCCTCATTTCTTCTCGCTCAACTATTCGAGGACATGTCGATGCAATCATCCATCAACCGCCACGGCCTTCCGCCTGACCCCGACGAACTCATCGCGGAAGGTGATCCGCCCTTCGCCGACGCAGCGGAACAGACGGCGCGTGAGAAGGCCGACGAGAGCCTGAACGCCCTGCAGCATGAGGTCAGGCTGCTGAATGCCCGCATAGGCGTGCTGCGCGAGGATGCCGAAGCGGCGCTGAAAGCCAAGGCGGTATCGGTCGATGCAAGCGCTCATGTCCAGCTTGGCGATTATCCCTGGCTGAAACTTGCCGCGGCGATCGGCGCAACCTTCATTGCAGCCAGGCTGGTTCGGCGTCTTGCGCTCGGCGTCCTGCTTGCGGGATTTGTTGGTCATATCCAGGAGGCAAGACCGCGGTGACGATCGCCAATGGCGGCTACCTGGCGCGGACGAATATCGTTCCAGGCACCGATTTGAGTGGACGAACGTCATTGGAGCCGGTGATCGATATGCGAACAAGCGCTCATGTCAAAACCAAGCCGGCAATTCCGGCCAAGGTCGCGACACCGCCTGCGATCGCGAAACGAACCGCATAGGCGATGCTCCCCATACTTGCTGCAAGGACGGCTTTCGCAAGAAAATTGGCGAAAGCGGCGACCGCTATGGCGCGAGCGGCCGCATCCGCGGGCACCTGGATGGATGGCAATTTCGCAACGGCAAGCGTTATCGCCCAGTCCTGTGATGAATGCAAGGGCGATCAGCGACTGAGTTCCAAAGACGATCAAGGTCATTCGCGTCAGGACTGTCACGACGGCGAGAACGAGCGCGAAGCGCAGCACGACCATCACCTCGAGTGGGTTTCGGGGTGAAAAATCGGTGCTGTCATCCGGGCGCTGCAGCAATGCGGCGAAGCCGCCTGCTATGGCGAGGGTGGCAGCAGCCGGAGCGAGTAATGGAGCAAGATCCCTGAAAACAGCTGGTGCAATGACGCCGCAAATCAAAAGCACGCGGGCGAGAGAAACGGCTCCCGCCAGCATTGCTCCCGCTGAGAGGAGTGGGGCGAGGGCAGGCATCTGCTTCGACTGACGGGCGAAGGAAAGCGTCAGCGCCGTCGAGGAAACGATGCCGCCACTGGTCCCGGTCAGCAGTATTCCGGCGCGGGCGCCGCTCAGCTTGATGAGTATATAACCGGCAAAGGAAACGGCTCCCACCAGGATCGTCATCATCCAAAGCTCGAAAGGATTGATTGTCTGCCAAGGATCAATCGGTTCGTTGGGAAGGATCGGGAGGATGATGATCGTCATGGTCAGCAGGATCAGGGCGGCCCTGAGTTCAAGCCAGGTCAATCGGCGAAGAAATCCATGCAACGGCTCCCGCGCTGCAAGAAGGGCGGTTATTGCCACAGCGCTTGCGGCCGTTACCGTCATATCCGCCACAACCGCGCCAAAGCCCAGCGCAAAGACCGCCAAGGCCGCAATGGTGCCGGTGGCGCTGTAATCCTCTTCTTGTGCCGCCTGCATGCGGCTGAAGAGGAGAACCGTGATGCAAAAGAATATAAAGATAGCTGTCGGCAGAATCGGCCCTGTCACAGGCTGGAGGAAACCGCAGAAACCGCCGAGGAAACTTGATAAGCCATAGGTGCGGATACCGGCCACTCTTTTGCCTGGCGCAGCCTCACGATCCTGCCAGCCGCGCTCAATGCCGACAAGAATGCCGATTGCAAGCGCGAGGCTGAGGCGCTGGAATGCTTCTGTCGTCACCAATGATGTCATCATCCGACGGGTCCAAGCGCGCCAACCGATTCATCGAAGGCAGCTGCGCCGTATATGCCATTGCTGTTCACCCGCAAGCTGCTACTCAGCGGCGTCCGGACGGGTTTGCTCCGTGAAGTGCTGATATTCAATCGGGCTTCGCACTTCATCGCTTAACACGGATCTTTGCCGCTTCGCCCAACGAATTCCGCTTGCTTCCTAGGACGGTCAATATCACGCTCGCACTTTCGTGGTGGAGCGACCTTGATCTTCGTCAAAGCGCGGGAGACACCTCTGCGCTATAATAATCTCCAACCATTCGGAGGACATCGGCCGTGAAAGCGCAATTCCATTTACCGCTGGCCACCTATCCAGACGCAAGCTCTTTCTCGCTCCTTCAGAACGCTGTCGCTGTTTCCCTTCACCAGAAGGCCGGGTTGACGGCAAGTATACCGCTGGTCAGGATCGAACCCTTTCAGCCGCGATTTCCGTCACTCATTGACGTCGACAAAATGCGTGCGGAGGCGGAGCGCTTGAGTAAGGACAATGGAACCGTTCTCGGGCAGACGCTCCGTGATTATGCGAAAAAAGCCGAGGTCGAGGTCGAAATCCAGCCATTCGATGCGAGGGAGCCGTTTGTCGCACAAACTCTTGCCGAGCTGTCGCGCGCATATGATCTTTCCATTTTGGAAGCATCTGAGCTGATGAAGCGGCAGATCGAGAGCGTGCTGTTTGAAAGCGGTAGACCGCTCCTGCTTTTTCCTCCGGATAATTTCTGCGGCCGGATCGAGGCTGTTGCCGTCGCCTGGGATGGAGGAGCCACTGTTGCGCGGGCACTGACAGGCGCCAGATTGTTGCTGGAACAGGTCTCGCGTGTCGTCCTGATTTCCGTTACCGATGATAAGCAGATTGACGAGCGCGCCCGAGACCGCCTTGCAACCGCGCTCCGAAAGGCTGGTCTTGCCGTCGATATCGCAGCCGTGCAAGCGCAGGGAAACTCACCGGCCAGCGTCATTCAAGCTGCCGCCCTGGAACGCAAGGCAGACTTGCTCGTCGCCGGCGCATTCGGCCATTCGAAACTACGCGAATTCCTGTTGGGAGGGGTGACACGGTCGCTGTTGACCCACCTCGAAATGCCCACTCTCCTTTGTCACTAATTCAGAGTGCGCGCGGCGCGTCGCCGATAGCCGCAATCGCCATCACCGAAAGTCTGATGCCACAACCAAAGCTTTGGAACGAATCAATGAACCTTCGCGACGTCTGAAGGCATCGGCTTGGCAAGCTCCCTGACGATAGCTTCAAGCGCATCGGCCGTCGTCCGCAGGCCGGTTGACCGCGCAATTTTCAGTGCCGCATTGCAGTGAGCGGACAATTCGTCTTGCTCCCCGTGATCATTCGTCGGGAAGACGATACCCGCATATTGCGACGGGTTTCCGGCTTCATCCCTGAAGCAACGGCCCAAGGCCGCCACGGCGACTATTTGCCCGCTTCGATCAAATACCCGATAGTCACAGCGATACGGATTTCCTGTGATCACCGATTCTGAAATCGCCTTGGCCACAGATGGCTTGTCGTCCGGATGAATCCGGTCGAGGTATCTGATGACCGGCAACCCCGTGAGGGTCTCTTCCGGATCGAGCCCAAACAGATTTGCCAGCGCCGAATCCGCATAAACCTTGTCGCTCGCCAACTCCCAGGTGAAAATGCCAGGCTCGTCGGTAAAGGAAAATTCGGACGTTCCCAAAGCTCTGTTGACATGATTCATTTCCGCATCCCCGGCCTGCACTCCAATGCTGCCGGGTGGCTACGTCACCTGGCTCTCGAAAGAATACGATGCGCTCGATCAAATGACAGGGCGGTCGACCGTTTCGCCCCCAATCTTAGCCGCCTTTCGATCAGACGCAACGGCAAGGACAGTTTAGGTCGACAACGCACACAAGCTCGCTGCTCGCAGCCGACAGCGTCGTTTTCTTGACGCGCACGGCGAAGATGTGCTCCACCTCGGCTTCGACGTTCCAGCATGCGACGAAGCTGACAAGACCGGCGCGAAGGGTTGACGGAAATCATGACGAAAATCGATCTCAATTCTGATTTGGGGGAGGCGTTTGGACCTTGGCGCATGGGCGACGACAAGGCGATCCTTGACGTTGTCACCAGTGCGAACATCGCATGTGGCGGCCATGCCGGAGATCCGGCGACCATGGTGGAGACGCTTGCCTTGGCCAGCGAACGGGGCGTCGTCGCTGGAGCCCATCCGGGCTTTGCAGATCGCGAGGGTTTCGGACGACGCCTGATCCCCTTGAGCATCCGGGAGGTTGAGCAGCTTGTCGCGACGCAGACCGGCGCGCTGATGGGAGCTGCGGCTCTGGCGGGCGCCCGCGTCCGTTACATCAAACCACACGGCGCACTCGCCAATTGGGCGGCCGACGAACGGCCGGTCGCCGACGCCATCATCCGCGCAACCCGAGCGGTCTCGCCGGAACTTGCCATACTGGCGATCTCCGGGACAGAGCTGGAACATGCGGCCCGCGTTGCCGGGATGACCGTCTTCAGCGAAATTTTTGCCGATCGCGGCTATCTCTCCACGGGTCGGCTCGTTCCGCGTACCTTGCCGGGAGCGATGATCCATGACCCCGCGGAGGCGGCATCTAGATTGATCGGGTACCTATCCAGCGGCCTCATGCCGACGGTCGACGGCGTTCAGATCCCTCTCGATGCGCACTCGATCTGCGTTCATGGGGACAGCCCGGGAGCGCTTGCCATGGCCGTCCACGTGCGCCGGGAACTGCAGAAGGCAGGCATCGAGGTGGGTCCATTCCTTCAACAGACAAAGGAAAACAGGTGATGGCCAAAGGCTATCTTATCGCCCAGGCTGCCGTCACCGATCCGGAAGCCTACGGGACC
The DNA here is from genome assembly GCF_032464655.1 of Rhizobium sp. 25PS6. Lineage (NCBI taxonomy): Bacteria > Pseudomonadati > Pseudomonadota > Alphaproteobacteria > Hyphomicrobiales > Rhizobiaceae > Rhizobium > Rhizobium sp. 25PS6. The sequence continues at coordinate 9,209 of NZ_JAWDIV010000018.1, read as the reverse complement.
TGCGCGCGGGCTGCGGATGCGGACTTCATTCTGATCGAAGGCGCCGACTGACGTGTCAGAGGACCCGTCCGCATCGTCCGGCAGCGTTCCGACCTACCGCCCGGTGGGCGGGCACGCGGTGCTCGTCGAATTCGGCGCGACCATCGATAAACGGATCCACGATCAGGTCGTCAAGCTGGATGCCGCCTTGAAGGCGGCACCCTTTGAAGGATTCGTCGAAGCCGTTCCGGCCTATGCCAGCATTCTCATATGCTTCGACCCGCTCGTGGCCGATCATCGGACGACGGAGGCGGCCATTGCCGAGCGTCTGACGGCCGAGGTTCCACAGACGATCGGAGCGATGCGCGAAGTCGACGTCTGCTACGATCCTGATCTTGCGCCCGATCTTGCCGCCGTCGCCGAGGCGAGTGGATTATCGCCGGAAGACGTCATATCCACCCATCTCTCCGGCGACTACAGCGTCTTCATGTACGGCTTCGCTCCAGGATACGCTTACCTCGCAGGCGTGCCCAAAGCCATTCAGCAGCCGAGGAAGCCGGCGCCTATTCGTGGCATCGCCGCCGGAAGCGTGCTGATCGCCGGTCCGCAATGCCTGGTGAGCACGCTCACCATGCCGACCGGCTGGTGGATCATCGGCCGCTCGCCGACAAAGATCCTCGACGCCGCGTCCAACGACCGTCCGTTTCTTTTCGACGTCGGCGACGCGGTGCGTTTCCGCCGCATATCCAGGGCCGAATTCGACGCGAGGTGCCTCGCATGAGCGAAGCCGTTCTTGCAATCAACTTCGCGGGTCCCCACGTCGCGGTCCAGGACGGAGGACGTCACGGATTGATGCGTTACGGCGTTCCGGCCTCCGGTCCGATGGACAGGACCTCGTTTGCAGCCGCCAACGCCGCCATCGGCAACCCTGCTGGTCAGCCGACAATCGAAGTCTCCATGGGCGGCCTGGTTCTCGACTGCATCTCGGGGGAGATTACGTTCGGCGTCGCGGGAGGAGGCTTCATCGTAGAGCATGCCGGCGACAAGCGCGGCGCATGGATGGTCGCCACCTTGAAGGCCGGGGAGCGGCTGGCAATCCGTCCGGGACACTGGGGAAGCTGGACGTATCTGGCCTTCGCCGGTCATATCGAGGCGAAGACCTGGCTGGGCAGCATGTCGACGCACAGTCTCTCCGGCCTCGGCGGCGGGCGCCTTGCAGCCGGACAGACGCTCACTATAGCCGATCCGGACGTGCGGGATGATCGACATGGTCCAATCACATGTCCGGTCATCGCAAGACCGCGATCCGAGCTGCGTGTGGTGGTCGGTCCACAGGATCGGTTCTTCTCGAAAGAAACTTTGTCGAATTTCCTTTCATCCCCTTTCCGCCTGAGCGACGCCTATGACCGCATGGGCGTACGCCTCCAAGGTCCGTCGCTTGCGCCAAGCGTCGCGCTGGACATGCCGTCGGAAGCGATCGTGCGGGGCTCGGTGCAGGTCGCCGGAGACGGTGTTCCCACCATTCTGCTGGCCGACCACCAGACGACTGGAGGATATCCCAAGATCGCCACGGTGGTGGATTCGGATCTGGACGCCTTCGTCCAGTTGCGCCCACGCGACCATATCGGCTTCCTGGCCGTGACACCGCAGCAGGCGATCGAACACATTCGGCTTCGGGCTTCGACGATGTCCCGTTACCTCGCGGCAGTCCGCGACGGACCATGACGCGCGAACATGGGCATGTCGATCTGAAGGGTAGGGCGGCGATAGGCGCTTGGAGCTGCGCTTAGCTCGAAGTACTGTTCAGAAAAAATCCACATTCGGTTCGGGGGCACCATGGATTTTCTGAACATCGCGGCGATCGTTTTCTTCCTTCTCGTCTGGGTGGCCGTCGAGCCTTTGATGGCAGCAGGGTGGCCGAGGAAGAACGACAGCCTTTCCGTTGACATGGTGCGCATTCGCGCGGCCTGGATGCGGGAGGTGCTGACGCGAGACAACAACTTCATCGGCGATGCCGCGATCCTCGGGCACACGATCAATTCGGCGTCCTTCTTCGGCTCCGCCAATCTTATCGTCATCGTCGGGCTCAGCGGCGCGCTGTTCATGGAGCCGAACTATGGATCGGGTGGCGGCCTGATCGCGATGTTTGCGGCTCAGGACCCGGCATGGTTTTTCCAGTGCAAGGTCCTCTTGATCATGGCGACGCTGCTGCGGGGCCTATCCGATTTCATCTGGGCGGTCCGGCAGATCAACTACTGCCTGGCGGCGATCGGGGCGAGCCCATCCCGCGATGAGGAGAGGGACATCGCCGGCTGGACGAACGCCCTGACCCTGGTTTTGAACCCGGCGCTTCGATCGTTCAGCGTCGGTGTTCGGTCTTATTACTTCACCTTCGCAGCCGCCTTCTGGTTTCTCGGGCCAATCCCCTTCGCTGTTGCGACCATCCTCAGCGTCGGCATTTTGATCTGGCGTCAATCCTGGTCGGATGCTGCAAAGGGGATCATGGCCATACGCAAGCTGCTTGACTAGAACAGGATGATTTCAGGCGCGGTCGGCCTAAAATTTGAATCCTGTTCTAAATCTAAGAGTTAGAGTATGATGTCGTCCGAAAACGCGCACACTTTTCGGCATCATGTTCTAAAGCCTAACCTTAGGCTGGGTTGCACATAAGCGGTATTGGCGGTGTCCGATGGATCGTCTCGAAGCGATGCGCATATTGCTGGCGGTCGTCGACGCCGGGAGCATCTCGGCCGGCAGCAGGAAGCTCAACGCGCCATTGCCCAGCGTCAGCCGCAAGGTAGCCGAACTTGAGCGGCAGCTTGGGGCAAACCTCATCGTCCGCACCAGCCGCAATCTGCAGCTCACCGATGCCGGGCGCGACTATGTCGACGCCGCTCGAAAGATCATGGCGGATCTCGATGAGGCCGAACGAAGGGCGTCCGGGGAATATCAAACGCCCCGGGGCGTGCTGACGATCACGATGCCGATCGAATACGGGAGCCGATACGTGCTGCCTGTTGCGCTGAGCTTCATGGACGAATACCCGGAGGTATCGCTGAACCTTCTGTCGGTCGACCGTACGGTTGATCTCGTGTCCGAGCAGGTGGATATCGCGATCCGTCTCGGCGACCTCGCCGACAGCGCCCTCCATGCCGCCAAGGTTGGGGAATTCTGCCTGCTGACCTGCGCGAGCCCTGCCTATCTCAAGCGGCATGGCATGCCCGAGCGTCCCGGCGATCTCATCGATCGCGACGGGATCATCTTCAACAAGCGAACATTCTTCTGGACGTTTGACGTCGACGGCACGCCGATAGAGGCGGCGCCTCGCAACCGGCTCGAGGTGAATACGGCGGCGAACTGTGTTGCGGCGGCCGTCGGCGGGGCGGGGATCGCGCGGCTGTTCGACTATCAGGTTCCAGACGAGCTGGCGTCCGGCGCGCTCGTTCCGATCCTTCGCGATTTCGACGGCCCACCCCAGCCCATCCATATCGTCTACGCGCGACAAGGGCTTCTCGCGTTGAAGGTACGGGCTTTTGTAGACTGGGCACTGCCGCGGCTGCGCGCGTTCCGTATGCGAAGATAATCCAATATTATCTGAATGATGCGATTATCTCTTCAGCCGTTTGTTTCGGATTCTGAAGGTGTGGAAAGTGGCCAATGCCTGGCAGGAGGTCGAGTTTCGCACCGATCTTGCCGGCGAACTCGATGCCCATTTCCTTTGTGATATAAATGTCTTTCTCGCCCCAGATCACCTTCATAGGCGTCTTCAGCCGGTCGAGGTTGGCCTCGAGATACTGCTGGTCGCGGGTGAAACTTGCATAGTAGTGCGCGAATGCATCCGCCGACGTGACGCCATCACGGCTCCATGACCGGATCATGTCTTGCTGGACGTCGATCCGCAGATCGAATTGTTCAGCGGGTGAGAGGCCGCGCCTGTGCACGTTCTGAAGGATCTCGTCGCTTGCCTTGTTCATGTAGGCACGGGTCGGCGAGGCGGTTGGCTCGGCTTTGAGATTCTGTAGGTTCTCCCACATGTGGTGCGGCCGGTCGAACGGCGCGAAGTCTCCGACGATGATCTGCCTGGCGATCGTCGGCTCGTCGAGAGCAAGCAGCAGGACGGGGAGGGCACCGATGTCAGTCGCGTAAATCACGAGCTTCGACCGGTCGATGCCTGCCCGCTCGATATAGGCCTTCAACACTCGGGCGTACGCCCTCGGCGCATAGGAAAACCGTTCCGAAGCCGGGCGCGACGACTGTCCGTAGCCTGGCCAATCGAAAGCATGGACGTCGTAGTCGTGAGCAAGCGTTGTCGCGATCTCCTTCCACACCGTCAGTGTTTCCGGAAACCCATGCAGGAAAAGCACTGGGCCTTTTGGCGTGGGGGCGCGGACAAACATCCTCCTCAGCGTCAGGACTTCGTCGATCTCGATAAAGTCGATGGTGTCTTGCGCGGCTTGCGTAGAAGCGAAGGCTTCAGCCGTGTGGGAAGACGGAGTTGCTGCGACTGATGCAGCATGTGCGGTTTTGTCCTTAGACATAGGATGTCCTTTCTGAACGGCGGTCAGCCAAAGCCCAAAAGCCGGCTGTCTCCACAAATAATTGAGCATGGCGTCAGCCCGCGGTAGCCGGAGAAAGTGAGAGGAATCCTCTCGACGGCGGCAGCGCTGCGACTCGGCTGCCCAAGGCTGACATCTGAGTGAGAGGGTGCCTCTCGCTTTCCCGAGGTGCCGGCCGGCCGTCGACCCGCCCAATATCCACCAACCGCCGATTTGAGACAGCTCGTTGGCGTTTGCTTGCGGACGGCAAAGCGTCGGCCGCGACAATATAAGGAAGAACTGATATGACTGACATTACCCAAAGCAGACAGGTTGCGGCCACCCCCGACAAGGTCCGCGGCCTCCCGGGCCACGTCACTGTCGGCACGAACGATCTGGATGCCGCCTCGGTATTCTACGACAAGCTTCTGGCCGTGTTCGGGATCGGACGAGTCCTCGTCCAGCCCAACCGAGCCATCTACTACGGACATCGCACGCTCGAATTCGGCATCATCAAGCCGTTCGATGGCCGCCCTGCCACCGTCGGCAACGGTGGAATGATTGCTTTCGAAGCTCCGTCCCGTTCAAAGGTCGACGAAGCCCATGCAACTGCATTGGCGGCGGGTGGCTCGGACGAAGGGGCTCCTGGTCCGCGTGGCGAGAACGGCACGGGTCCTTACTGCGCATATTTTCGCGATCCAGAAGGCAACAAGCTTCTGATCTTTCGTTCCGGAGCGGACCAGGCCTGACATTTTCGGCATTGAAGCGGGCAGTGCATCTTTTCCTCTCCTCGATATCACGAAAGGACACGGCATCATGGCAATGCTGAACGTTTTGAAACACCGCGACGTATCGCGCCGCTCACTGCTGTCAGGCTTTGCCGCGGCCGGCATAACCGCCGTTTTCCTTCCTCGCACGTCCAACGCCGCTGATGTTGTCGGCGTCGCGTCCGAGGAGGTTCGACCGTTCAAGGTTGAGGTCTCCGAGGCGGCGCTCGCAGATCTCAGGCGGCGTCTCGCCGAGACTCGGTGGCCCGATGGCGAAACCGTCATGGACCGTTCGCAGGGCGTCCAGCCCGACAGGCTGAAGGAACTGGTGCGCTACTGGCAGTCGCCCTACGACTGGCGGAAGGCGGAGAGCAGGCTGAACAGTTTTCCGCAGTTTCTCACCACTCTCGATGGACTGGACATCCATTTCGTCCATGTCCGCTCCCGTCATGAAAACGCGCTGCCGCTGATCATGACCCACGGCTGGCCCGGTTCGGTCTTCGAGCTGCTTGATGTCATCGGGCCGCTCACGGATCCGACGGCGCATGGCGGCACGGCTGATGATGCCTTCCATCTGGTGATCCCTTCGATTCCAGGGTTCGGTTTCTCCGGCAAACCTCCATCGGCGGGTTGGAATCCCCAGCGGATAGCCGCTGCCTGGGACGTGCTGATGAAGCGACTGCATTATGACCGCTATGTCTCGCAAGGCGGTGACTGGGGCGCGATCATCAGCGACGCCTTGGGCCGCCAGGCACCCGATGGGCTGCTCGCGATCCACGTCAACAGGATCGAGCGGGCCACGACGTTTCCAGCGGACGCAGCCCAGGCTCTCAAAGATGGAGGGCCGGCTCCCGACAGCTTGTCTCAGGATGAGAAGGTCGTCTTCGACGAAGCCCGGAACTTCCTCAACAACGGCTTCGGCTACGCAGCGATCATGAGCACGCGGCCGGAGACGATCGGTTACGGCATTGCGGATTCTCCGGTCGGTCTCGCCGCCTGGCTTTACGACAAGATCGCCGACTGGGTATATACACGCGGCGATCCGGAACAGGCCCTTGGCAAGGATGCCATCCTCGACAACATCACGCTGTACTGGCTGACGAACACCGGCCCTTCCAGCGGTCGCATCTATTGGGAAAACGTCATGTCGGGCGCCAAGCTCACGCCCGTCCAAGTCCCGGTCGCCGTCACGGTGTTTCCCGGCGAGGTCTACAAGCCGCCAAAGCACTGGCTGTCGAAGGCCTATCCGAAACTTATCTACTACAACCGCGCCTCCAAGGGCGGTCACTTCGCCGCCTGGGAGGAGCCGGAACTCTTTAGTCAGGAGATCAGGGAGGCCTTCAAAAACTTGCGGTCTTGAAGTCGCCTAGCCTTTGGTTCGCAGCCTGAATCCCAGAGACCGGTTCGTCGATTGACGTTGGTCGTGCAACGCTTCACAAAGTCCGAAGTTTCGACCAACTCAGCAAAAGCGACGACACCATCGCAGGGACCACGGCCACATGCGCATCATCGACGACAGTCATCCCCGCCGCCGCAGACTGTGCGTATTCCTGACGCTGATATTTTCAACGCTTCTGCTGGCGAGTGCAAACCCCGCCTCGGCGGCTGAGCCGACCAATTCCTCGGCGCCGATCCGGGTTATTATCGAATTGCCGAATGATGATTCCGGACGAGCGCTGGTCAATCGGATCGTCCCTAGCAATCAGAAACCGGCGCAGCCGGTAGCAGTCACGCAAGAGGCGGCACCGACGTCGATTGCCACGTCGCTACAGGATTTGCGCCAGAGGTTGCTCACACTCGTCGATGCCGTTCCGACCCTCCCCGGGCAGATCCAGTCGGCGATCCGGGTCTTCCAAACGGATGATCGTATCGAACCTGTCGGCCTGATCTTGGCGGTCATACTCTTCGTCGCAGGCGGGTTCGTTGCGCAGCGCCTCGCCTGGTGGTCAGGGCGAGGGCTGCTCCATTTTGTGCTGAACGCGCCCGCCGACACCGTCCGGCAGCGGATCAAGCTCCACGCCGCCCGGCTTTCAATGGGTCTTCTCGCCTTGGTCGGTTACCTGATCGGAAGCCTCGGCGCGTTTATCCTGTTTCCATGGCCTGCCGTGTTTCGCGATATCGCGCTGATCCTCCTATCAGCCGCGCTCATGGTGCGCCTTGGCGTGCTTGTGGGCCGCATTGTCATCGCGCCAGGCGCCCGCCTGCCGCATATGCGGCTTCTGACGCTTGTCACCTCGCTTGCCTGGTTCTGGTACTACTGGCTCCTCGGAATCGTCGCAGCGCTGGCGGCTGGCTGGGCCACCATTGAAGTGATCGGGACGATCGGGGCTTCACCTATCTTGGTCGACCTCTTTACCGCAGCATGGCTTGGTGTCGTTTCAATCGCTTTGGTCGTTATGATCTGGCTGCGGCACTTTCGTTCTGACAGACCGCCCGTGAGCCGGCTGATCTGTGTCGGCTTCAGCGCGAGCATCCTGCTATCGTGGCTGTTATGGGTATCCGGGCTCCGCGGTGCATTCTGGACAGTGGTCGTCATCACGCTGCTGCCGCTTACCGTTTCGGTGGCTCATGATATCATTCGTCGAATTGTACAATCCGGGGAGGGGGAGGCGGTCGAGGATCCGGCCATCGTCGGATGGTCCGTTGTCATCATGCAAACGCTGCGCAACGGTCTCATCGTGGTCGCTGCGCTGCTCATTGCCCGCGCATGGAATGTCAATCTCAGTGATCTCGCCGCTGCCGAAACGGTGACCACACGCTTGATCCGCGCCGGAATCCGCATCGTGATCGTGCTGCTGGTGACCGACGTAATCTGGAAGCTCGCAAGCACGCTGATCGACAGCCAGATGGCGGTGGCGTCGCGAAGCGAGCAGGAGGGACATCAGGATGGCCCCGAGGCGCGTCGGCGTCAGCGGTTGAATACTCTCCTTCCCATTCTTCGCAATGTACTCTTCCTGGCGATCGGCGCTGTCGGCTTCCTGATGATCCTGGATGCCGTTGGCATCCAGATCGGACCACTGCTGGCGGGCGCTGGCGTCGTCGGCATAGCGGTCGGCTTCGGTGCGCAAACACTCGTCAAGGACATCATCTCTGGCGTCTTTTATCTGTTCGACGATGCCTTTCGCATCGGCGAATACATCCAGGCGGCGAAATATAAGGGTACGGTCGAAGGTTTCTCGCTGCGATCGATCCGCTTGCGCCATCACCGCGGTCCGGTCACCATCGTTCCCTTCGGCGAACTCGGCGCGGTGCAAAATCTCAGCCGTGACTGGGTCATCGACATCATCACACTCACCCTGAATTATGACAGTGACCTCGAGGAGGTCCGCAAGACCATCAAGCGCATCGGCGCTGAGCTTCTGGAGGATACCGAACTCGGGCCCAACATCATCGAGCCCTTGAAAATGCAAGGGATTGAGCAGATGGCGGATTACGGCGTGCAGATTCGGCTGAAGTTCATGACGAAACCCGGCGAGCAGTTCGGCGTCCGCCGAAAGGCGCTCGCCATGCTCAAGAAGACATTCGCGGAAAAAGGCATCCAATTTGCAACGCCGACCGTCCATGTTTCCGGCGGTCCCGCTGATGCCGCGGCAACCGCTGCCGCCTCGGAGCTGCAAAGACCATCGAAAGTCATCCCGCCACTTGAGGAATAGCAACGGCGAGCTTTCCGTCAATACAGTCTGACCGGGACGTTGCCGCCAAGCACGCGTCGTCCGAGACACGGGTTTCGAAAGAGTCCGTTGGCTGGGATCAGCTGTTCTATGAGGGCACGTCCGCAGATGAACTCGTCGATGTGCTGGATCGTCCAGGCGCAAATTCGATCGGGGCGATTTTAAAAGAGTGGGCTATAAGATGGATGACGAAGGTATGCCATTGTAATCAAAAGGCATCCAATGGTTCCATAATCTATCTTATGCGATGTATGCTT